>NZ_CP084268.1:0-300000 GCF_022879595.1 Caballeronia sp. Lep1P3
GAAGCAAGGTTATCTTCTTATGATCTTGATGTAAATAACCGTTTCCGTAATTTCTTCTAGACAATTCGCCGGTCAGAAAAAATTGCCTGACGGTGCTTTGCGTTGATTCGCCTTGCCGTTAGCGATACCCTTAAAACGTTCTTCATCGTCGGATGCTGGTCAACCCGGAGACAACGTTCCGTGAAGCGCGCCTGGGCTTTCTCCTGCTTCGTCGTCTTAAGCGCGGTCCTCGCCGGATGCGGCAAGGATGGATCGCGAAACCCAACGCAGGACGCCAGTGCATCGGCGAGTCAGGCGCCGGGGCAGGCGGGATCGGCTGCAAGCGGCGCGCTTGCGGCATCGGGGGCGTTAGGAACTGTCGCCACGGCGCAATTACCGGGGGAAGCGGCGGAAACGCTGCGTCTGATCAAAGCGGGCGGTCCATTCCCTTTCGGCGAGGACGGCGTCCTATTTCGCAACAGCGCCGTGTTGCTTCCGCAGCATCCGCGCGGTTATTACCGCGCATATACGGTCAGAACGCCCGGCTCGACGGATCGCGGCCAGCGGCGCATCGTCTGCGGTGGACCGCGCAGGCAGACAGGCGACTGCTATTACACCGACGATTACTACGTCACGTTCAAGCGCATCGCGGGGTGAGGAACGCGCGGCATTCTCTCCGCGAAGAATCCGCTATTCGATTTCTGATTAAGCGGTGATCACGCTTGCAGACACCTGAAGAAATTACGCGCTCTAGCCGCTAGCGAACATCGCCCGGTCGCAATGATGCTTGCGATCGGGCGATCGAACGCAAGCCGCGTTATTGACCGGCTGCGGGCGAAACCACGCTAGGCGTTGCGAGCGTGTTGTTGCTCTTCGGAGCGCTCGTTGCCGAGCTGGAAGTGCTATTCGTGCTACTGGGCAGGCCGGTGTTCGGCGATCTTGCGCCCATGCCGCTCTCCGAATTGGTCGTGCCCGGCGTGCCGTAGCCGCCGGTCGCACCGTTCACCTGATTGGCCGGGCTGGCCGTGCTGCCGGTGGAACCGCCGCCGTTCGAACCGCCGGCCTGTGCATAAGCGCCGCCCGATAGCGTGACTGCGGCAATGGCTGCGATCAATGCCCTAGTTGCCTTGCTCATGACTCGTCCCTCCTTGATCGGAATGGAAGATGGAAGCAGACGGTCGCCGCCTGCTTGGTCATAGCCGTTGCAAACGCCGTGCCGCGTGTCGATGAAACCATCGCATGTAATTCAATCGGGCAAGCGAATTTGCTGCGGTGTCCTTTCGATTCGTCGATACCTTAGCGTTGGCTTCCTTTATAAGCGGTGAGTCGATGCTTGAGAATGGCAGCGGCGTCATGTTTCTTGAGCGTCAATTCGAAAAAGCCGCTTCTCCGTCAGCATCACGGGCGAGCGATCTTTGAGGGTTTCAATGTGGCGACTCACAGAAATAACTTCGCCTTGGTTCGGCTTACGGCGGCGCTATGATCGATCGCATTCAGATAACCCTAGGCGTGTCAGCGACAGCCACGTATCAGCCCCGGGGTTCGGCGCCGACGAGCTTCACAAACGCTTCTCTGACATCCGCGCAGAAAGTCTCGGCGACCACGGGCATCGGCTGCGCCGCGTTAGTTACGATGTAGAAGTGGTCCTGCACCGCGGGTGCGAAGCGCTTCACGGCTACGCGCTCGCGTGCATAGGCCGCGGTGACAGGATCGATCAGTGCGACACCCGCTCCGTTTGCCACGAGCGATACGATTGCCTGCGATAACTGCGCCTCGATCACGAGATCGCGCGAGACGCCCGCCTCGACGAACACGCGGTCGATCGCGCTGCGTGCGTCGAAGCTCTGCGGATACGAGACGAAGCGTTCGCCGCGCAAATCGGCGGGACGCAAGGACGCGCGGCGCGCGAGACGATGCTTGCGCGGCACGATACACCGCATCGCTGCATTCGCGAGCCGTTCGCTCTTCACCGCTGGATGAGGAATCGGCTCGGCGATCAGCCCGACATCGCACTGGCCGGATGCGACCTTCTCGACGACCGTCGTCGCGCTATGTGCCAGCAGACTCACGTCGATGCCCTTGTGATGCTCGACGAAGCGTGCGATCACGCTCGGCAACAAGTCCAGCGCGACGGCAGGCGAACCCGCGACGCGCAGCGAGCCGCGCCGCATCGCGCGAATCTGCTGCGCCGCGAGTGCAATGCGATCCATCCCGACGAACGCGCGCTCGACTTCCTCGAAAAGTACACGCGCTTCGGCGGTCGGCAGAAGCCTGCCCTGCTGGCGGTCGAACAGCACGAAGTCGACGCGCGCCTCCAGGTCGGCGATAAGTCTGCTCACGGCGGGTTGTGAAATATGAAGCGATTCGGCGGCGCCCGTCACCGTGTGGCGCAACATCACCGCGCGAAAGGCTTCGATCTGGCGAATCTTGAGTCCGTTCGTGTCCATAACATTGGATTATAGGGGACGCACGATTTGGCATTTGACGCCGAATTTTGCCTTGCGCAAAGTCGCTTATCGATCTTCAGAGACGCGGGAAACGCTTTCGATGCAGGCTACTCAGGCCCATAACACGGCGGGCCACTTCGA
Organism: Caballeronia sp. Lep1P3; assembly: GCF_022879595.1. Classification (NCBI taxonomy): domain Bacteria; kingdom Pseudomonadati; phylum Pseudomonadota; class Betaproteobacteria; order Burkholderiales; family Burkholderiaceae; genus Caballeronia; species Caballeronia sp. Lep1P3. Next base: position 2,568 of record NZ_CP084268.1, read on the forward strand.
CGTCGTGGTGGCAGGCGGCGGACTCGTCGGCACCGCCATCGCCTACGGGATCGCGCGCGCAGGCAAGCGCGTGGCCATGTGCGACGGCGCCGACTCGGCGCATCGCGCTGCACGCGGCAACTTCGGGCTCGTGTGGGTACAGGGCAAAGGCGGACGCTGCCTGCCTTACGCGCTATGGTCGCGCGAGTCGTCGGAGCGCTGGGGCGCATTCGCGGCGCAGTTGCGGCGCGATACCGGTGTCGATGCCGGCTTCGAGAGGCCCGGCGGCGTCGAACTGTGCGAGACCGCGGAACAGCTGGATGCCGGGCGTCGACTGCTCGAATCGATCCGCGCGCAGGACGCGTCGCTCACCTATGAAGTGCTCGACATGAAGGCGCTCAAGGCGCGCGTGCCGAGCGCATCGGACGCGCTGGCCGGGGCGCTGTATTCGCCGCATGACGGCCACGCGAGCCCGCTTTACACGCTGCGCGCCATGCAGCAGGCCTTCCAGCTTCACGGCGGCGCGTATCTGCCGAACAACGAAGTCAAGGAGATTCGACCGCGTGCGGGCCGCTTCGAGATCGACACCGCGAGCGGCACGCTCGAAGCAGAACGCGTCGTGCTCGCCGCGGGTCTCGACAACGCGCGCCTTGCGCCGATGGTCGGCATGCACGCGCCCATCACGCCGTTGCGCGGTCAGATCATGGTGACCGAGCGGCTCGCGCCGTTTCTCGACTACCCGACGCTCGTCGTGCGTCAGACGCCCGAGGGCTCGGTGCTCCTCGGCGATTCGGCGGAACAGGTCGGCTTCGACGACGGCCAGACGCGCGCCGTGATGAGCGATATTGCGCGCCGCGCCCGCACCGCTTTCCCGCTGCTGGCTCATGCGCGCATCGTGCGGTCGTGGGGCGCGCTGCGCATCATGACGCCCGACGGCCTGCCGGTCTACGAGGAATCGTCGGCGCATCCGGGGGCGTTCATCGCAATCTGCCATAGCGGCGTGACCCTCGCCGCGGCTCACGCGGACGTCATCGCGCCGTGGATCGCGGGCGGCGACAAGCCCGCCATTCTTCATCCTTTCGTCGCGACACGCTTTTCGAATCCGACCGATGCCCACGCTCTTTGAACCACTTCGCACCTTGCCGGCGCGCACGATCCGCATCGACATCGACGGTCGTGAGCGGCAGGTGCCGACGCATTACTCGATCGCCGCCGCGCTGCTCGAAAGCGGCGCAGCCGCGTGCCGCACGACGCCCGTTAGCAACGCGCCGCGCGGCCCGTTCTGCATGATGGGCGTGTGCTTCGACTGCCTCGTCGAAGTCGATGGCGTGCCGAACGTGCAAGCGTGCATGACGCGCGTGCGCGACGGCATGCGCGTTCGCGCGATGGCCGGCAAGGCGAGGCTCGAATGACGCACAGCCCGACGCAAGCGAAGTGCGATCTTCTGATCGTCGGCGCGGGCCCGGCGGGCATGTCGGCGGCCATCGAGGCGCGCGCCGCGGGTCTCGATGTCGTCGTGGCCGACGAAGGCGAAGCGCCCGGCGGCCAGATCTATCGCGCGGCTGCGCAATCGCCGCTCACCGATGCGCGCGTCCTCGGTGACGACTATCTCGCGGGGCGCGCGCTCATCGAGCGTTTCAGCGCGAGCGGCGCGAAGCATCTCGCGCAATCCGTGGTCTGGCAGATCGCGTTCGAAAGCGGCGATATCGTCGCGATGCTGACGCGCCGTCCACAGGACGGCCACGGGGGTACGTTGCAGGTGACGGCGCGTGCCGTGCTCGTCGCGACCGGCGCGCAGGAACGTCCGTGGCCCGTGCGCGGATGGACGCTGCCGGGCGTGCTGGGCGTCGGTGCGGCGCAGACGCTGCTCAAGTCCTCGGGGCTCGCGCCGTCTCAGGATGCGGTGCTCGCGGGCAGCGGGCCGTTGTTGTGGCTGTTCGCATCGCAGTTGCTGCAAGCGGGGCGCCGCGTGGCCGCAATCGTCGACACGACGCCCCGCGACGCGTGGCACGCCGCGATGCCGCACGCGTTGCCCGCGTTAGCCGGCGCGGACTATCTGCTGAAAGGCCTGCGCATGATACGCACGGTGAAGGGCGCCGGCATTGCCGTGCATGGCGGCGCGAGCGCGTTCTCGATCGAGGGCGATGGCCGTGCCGAACGCGTGCGTTTCGTCGATGCGAGCGGCGCACAGCGTGTGATCGAGACGCCGCTCGTGCTGCTTCATCAGGGCGTCATTCCATCGACGCAACTGCCGCGCTCGCTCGGCTGCGCGCACGAATGGGACAAGTCGTCGGCATGCTGGCGTCCTCGCACGGATGCGCGCGGGCGCGGCAGTGTCGAGCGCGTCTGGATTGCGGGCGATGGCGCGGGCATCGGCGGCGCGAAGGCCGCGGCGCACGCGGGCACGCTCGCGGCGCTCGATATCGCGCGTGAACTGGGCATGCTGGACGCCCCATCGCGCGATGCCCGCAGCCGCCCCGCGTTGCGCGCGATGAAGCGCCACCTCGCCGTGCGTCCGCTGCTCGATGCGCTCTACACGCCGCCCGCCGCGCTGCGCCGTCCTGATGACGAGGTCGTCGTCTGCCGGTGCGAAGAGATCAGCGCGGGCGAGATTCGCCGGATCGCGGCGCTCGGCTGTCAGGGACCGAATCAGATTAAGGCGTTTTCGCGCTGCGGCATGGGCCCGTGTCAGGGCCGATGGTGCGGCACCACGGTGAGCGAGTTGATCGCGCAGGTGCAGGAACGGCCTGTCGGCGATGTCGGCTATTACCGCATCCGCGCGCCGATCAAGCCTGTCACGGTGGACGAAATCGCCGATTCCATCACGCTCGACGACGACTTCACGCGCGGTGAATTCCCGAGCTGACGCCGCACGTCCACGAACGAACGAACGACCTCAACCACACACGGAGCCCAGCATGAAAGTCCCACGCGCGAAGATGATGTTGACCGGTGCCGCACTCGCCCTGATGGCGGTCAGCACGATGGCGGCGGCCAAGGAGTGGAACACGATCCGCGTAGGCGTCGATCCCACGTATCCGCCGTTCGAATCTGTCACGAAGGACGGCGCGGTGCAAGGCTTCGACGTCGATCTCGGCAATGCGCTGTGCGCGAAGCTCAACGCGAAGTGCGTGTGGGTGCAAAGCAGTTTCGACGGCCTCATTCCCGGCCTGCAGGCGCGCAAGTTCGACGTGATCCTGTCGTCGATGGCCGCAAGCGAAAAGCGTCGCCAGCAGATCGACTTCACGGAGCGGCTGTATCGTAATCAGACGCGCCTGATCGCGAAGGACAGCGCGCATCTGCTGCCGGATGCATCGAAACTTGCGGGCAAGCGCGTGGCGGTCGAGCAGGGCACGGTGCAGGAGACGTATGCACGTGAAAAGTGGGCGGCGTCGGGCGTGGACGTGGTCGCGTATCCGAGCTACGACCAGGCGTATGCGGATCTCACCGCGGGCCGCGTCGATCCCGTGTTGATGGATGCCGTGCAAGGCAAGCTCGGATTTCTGTCGACGCCGGCGGGCAAGGGCTTCGCGTTCGCGGGCGATGTCGTGTACGACGCGAAGATCATGGGCGACGGCGACGCGGCCGGCGTGCGCAAATCGGACCCCGAACTTCGCGATGCGCTCAACGGCGCGATCGCGGACATCCTGCGCGATGGAACGTATCGCAAGATCGAGGCGAAGTACTTCGATTTCGATATGTACGGGAAGTAAGGCGTGCGCGTCATGTCGTGACGAACGCGCTGATCGGGTTGGGCAAGCGGCGCTGGAATCCGGCGCATCCGCGTCGCGCGAAATCCTGCGGCGGCCGCGAGCGCTTTGCCCGATCGAAACCCGTGCAACCCCCGATTTAGCAGCGCGCACGCGCTGGCTATGATGCTGGGTCCAATATCGCTTGCGCCGCATTGCCGCACATGAAGGATGAACGCCTCGTCGAAATGAGGATTTTCAAGGCCGTCGCGGAAACGGGCGGCTTCACCGCTGCGGCGCTCATGCTCAACCTTCAGCAGCCGTATGTCAGCCGCGCGGTCTCGACGCTCGAAAAGCGCCTCGGCGTTGCGCTGCTCAGGCGCTCGACGCGCCGTCTTCAGGTGACACAGGAAGGCCATGAGTACCTCGCGCTCTGCAAGCGGATTCTCGACGAGATCGACGCGGCCGAAGCGCAGCTCTCGCGCGCGGGTCAGCACATGACCGGCAGCATCCGGGTGACGGTGGCCACGTCCTTCGGCATGGATCAGATCGTGCCGCTCATTCCGGGCTTTCTGGAGCGCTATCCAGGGCTTCGCGTGCGCCTGTCCCTATCGGACACGCTCGCGGACGTCATTGGCGAAGGATTCGATGTCGCGATCCGGATGGGCAGCCTGCAGGACTCGAATCTCGTCAGCCGCAAACTGTGTCATCTGCAACGCGTCGTGACCGCGTCGCCTTCGTATATCGCACGGCATGGCGTCCCCTCGGCGCCGGCGGATCTCGTCAACCACAATTGCCTGATGTGGGAGCCGCCGATGGATCATTTGAACCATTGGCCGTTCGTGATCGACGACGAGCTCACGTCCATGCTCATCAGCGGCAACTTCCAGACGAGCAGCGGTGTGAGTTCCGTGTACATGTGTCTTGCTGGCGTCGGCATCACGCGCATGGCGGAGCACATGGTGCTGCCGTCGATCCGCAGCAACATGCTGGTGCCGCTTTTGACCGATTTCCAGCCGAAAGACGAAACCGCGATCTATGCGCTCTATCCGCGCGATTCGTCGCTGCATCCACGCATTCGGGCCTTCATCGATTATGTTGCGGGAAAGCTCACGCGGCCGCCGTGGGCCGCCTGAGCAGTTTCTTTACTTGTCGTCGAGCGTCTTCGGCAGGAGCATGGTCATGCCCGCGCCGAGCACAAGGAAGCCGGAGATCACGTACATCCCGACTTGCGCGTGGCCGACCAGCACATTGAGCATGCCGACCAGATAGGGTGAAACGAAACCGGCGATATTCCCGACGGAATTGATGAATGCCAGTGCCGCCGCTACCGATGCGCCGACGAAAAGACTCGTCGGCAGCGCCCAGAAGAGCGCGACGCACGAATAGATGCCCGCCGCCGCAATGGACAGACATACCGTCGTCACGATCGGCCCTGCCGAAAGCCACATGCTCGTGGCAAGTCCCACCGCGCCGATCAGCATGAACAGCGCGAAGTGCGCGCGGCGTCCCCCGGTCCGGTCGGCGCTGCGATTCGACACGTAAAGCGCGATCGCTGCCACGATGTTTGGCACCGCCGAATACAGCCCGATAGAAAGCGGGTCCATCACGCCGCTTCGCTTGATGAGCGAGGGCATCCAGAAGCCGAGCGCGTAGAGGCCCATGATGAGACAGAAGAAGATCGCGCAAAACTCCCACAGCTTCCGGTTGGCGAGAAACGCGCGCACGCTCGGATGATCGATCTTGCCTGCGTTCTCCGCGCGGATCTCGGCCAATACGTTGTGGCGCTCGTCTTCGTTGATCCATCGCGAGTACGCGGGATCGTCGTCGAGAAACGCAAGCACGACGAACGCGAGCACGACGGCCGGAATCGCTTCGATCAGAAAGAGCCATTGCCAGGCGGCCAGGTGACCGTTGCCGGAGAACGCATGCAGGATATAGCCGGAGATCGGGCCGCCGACGACGAAGGCGAGCGGTGCGCCCATCACGTAGATGGACATCGCCCGGCCGCGATAGCGGGCCGGAAACCATAGCGTGAGCAGATACATGATCGCGGGCGCGAAGCCGGCTTCGGCCGCGCCGAGCAGGAAGCGCGCAACGTAGAACTGCATCGGCGTCTTTACGAAGATCATCGTCGCCGAGATCACGCCCCACGTCAGCATGATGCGCGCGATCCATTTACGCGCGCCAACCTTGCGCATGACGAGGTTGCTCGGCACCTCGAAGAAGAAATACCCCGCGAAAAAAATACCCGAGCCGAGACCGTAGATCGCGTCATCGAAACGCAGTGCGTCCAGCATCTGCAGTTTCGCAAAGCCGACGTTGACACGATCGAGATAGGCGACCAGATAACAGACTAGCAAGAGCGGCAAAAGTCGCCAGTAGGCTCGGTAGTAAGTGCGGCTCATGTCCGTCTGTCTGACGGCTTCTTCGCCATATAGCGCGTCCATGCATGTCTCCATATAGATATTCTCGAGCGCTTTCGTGCGGCATGCGCGGGTTCGTTCCGGTCCGCGCATGCCGCCGCCGTACTTCGGAACTCCGGTGCCTCAGTCCAGGTAATCGGGCTCCTGTTCGTTGATTTCGTAGAGCATGGTCTGAAAATGCAGCCAGCTGATGAACGAGTTGCCCAGATGCCGATGGGAATACTCCGCGAACTCCGGATCGATCTCGACCGGGCGCGACTCGGTGGCGTCCATCAGCAGTTGCATCTTGCAGCAATGATCCAGCGCGATGAATGTCCACACGGCATCGTCGATGCTGTGACGGCTCGCGGTCAGCAGCCCGTGATTCTGGTGAATGATGGCCTTGTTATCGTTGAAGGCGCGTGCGATCGGATTGCCCGAGTCGTTCGCCACCGGCACCTTGCCCGCGCCGTCGCGCACGACCGCATGGCTTCCGTAGAACATGCATGCGTCCTGCGTCACGTAATCGAGCGGCTTGCCCATCGCTGCCCAGGCATCGCCGTTCACGGTATGCGCGTGGCATGAGCCGATGATGTCGGGATTCTCGGCGTGAATCGCCGAATGCAGCACATAGCCCGCGCGATTCACCGCATATTTGCCTTCGATGACCGTGCCGGAATGATCGACTAGCACCAGTTGCGATGTCTTCGTGCGCGACCACGGCACGCACATCGGATTCGTCCAGAACAGCTCGGGATGCTCGGGATCGCGCACCGTCAGATGGCCGCCGAAGCCGAAGCTGAAGCCATGACGAGCGAAGATGCGGCACGCGGCTGCCAGATGCTCCTTGCGATAGCGGCGCTCCTCGGCGGAACTCGAGAACGTCGGTTCTTGCGGAAAGATCAGCTCGTCCTGTGTCGGGCTGTAAATCGAGTCCTTGGCGTCCATCAACATCGATGCGTCTCCTCGTTGAAAGTATGAAGCGCCAGTATAGGAGCGGACTTTCGGGGGATTCAGGGGCGCGCAGGAATAGGTTTTATGCAGGCGGACATACCGCAACGCAGGCCCGCAACCTGCATCGAACGGCGGCATCGACCGACCAACCGTCCGTCACGATGAAGCAGCATGCCGACGATTCGCAGGAGCAAGCAAGCTCGCGGCTCGCGGGCACGATCGGCATGGACCACAGCGCGAAGAGCACGGCGACGTATGTGTTCTTCCAGTCGCTCAAGGATCCGATCCTGTCGCTGCTCGCAACGGTGATCTTCGCGTTCTTCGCGCCAGGCATTGAAGGGCGTCACCGCCTCGACGATATGCAGAAGATGATCAACAAGGGCATCGCGCCGCTTTCCGCGATCCTGCTGGTTCTCTGCGCGGGTGGCGGATTCAAGCAGATGCTCACGTCGATTCATCGGGAGACGATCATCGTCTCGCACATGGCGAGCTGGTACGAAAGAGGCGACGTCGATGTCGGTTGCGCGCATGGAAAGCAGTCACAGACATCAGCGCACAACCATCGCGCGACAAAACTGCAACTGCTTGAAGCGACGCGTCGTCTCTCGGGCGATCATCGCGTCGCCGTCGGAGGTGATCGGAGGGACGTCGAGGCATCCATCAATGGCGCTCGCCGTGTCAACTGCTACGACGCGGATGCTCGAGAAAAAATCGCACCATCTCGGCACTGGCGTCGGGGCCGGATGGATCGGTATAGGTCCCGCTCGATGAACCTCCGGCCCATGCATGAGGCGCGCCGTGAATTACCCATAGTTCGGCATCGACTCCGGCTGCCGACGTCATGTATCGGACCGTATGCTTCCTCACCCGGCTATCGCTGCTTGGCGCGCGAACGGGCTTCGCTTCACGCGCGTCAAACTCGCGTATCAATTCGTTGGCATTGGCGGGATGCACGGTTGCATCGGCATCGCCGTGAAAGACGATGAGCGGGCATGGCGACGCCTGCGCGCAGTGAGCATCCGCTCGCATGGATTTCTGCGCTTTGGACCTGACCTTGCCGCCGCGCATGGCCGCCAGCGCGGACGGCAGGTCGTGCGCGCATCCGACCGGCAGGCCGGAATGTACACCTGCTGCTGCGTACAGATCGGGATAGGTTTGCGCCATGATTGCCGCCATCGCACCGCCGGCCGAAAGGCCAGCAACGAAGACGCGTTTGGGATCGACGTTGTAATCCGCCATGACCTCTCTCGTGATGCCCGCGATCAACGACGGCTCGCCCCGGTCGCGCTGCTGATCGGCAGGTCTGAACCAGTTCCAGCATTTCGAGCTATTCGCGCTCTGCGGCTGGGTCGGATAAGCGACGATGAAGCCTTGCGTTTCGGCAAGCGCGTTCATTCGCGTACCGGCTGCGAAATCGTCGGCGTTCTGGGTGCAGCCATGCAGCATGACGATCAGAGGCAGGGTTTCACCGCGGTAATGACCGGGAACGTAGACCTTGTAATCACGCTGACCAGCGGCGTCGACGTAGCGCCGCACGCTGAAGTGCCCGCAATCCTGCACGTCCACTTCGGCTCGCGGCGTAGGGATGTGACGCCGGGGTTGCAGGAGGTCGGCGAGGCGCGTTGTCGTTGTGTCCGTCGTGTCGTCATGCGAGTGTGCGTGCGCAGTTGTCACGTCCGCCGGTTCGCCACGCATGGCGCGCTTGACGATCTCTGCGGCCGCAGCGGGATCGTTCCTGCGAAAGAGTGCGAATGCCTCTTTCATCGAATCCAGAAATCCTTCGTTGAGTTTCATGTTTCTTCCGTTAGCGGGAAAGGAGTCAGGCGCATTAGCGAATTCGATCCGCCAATGCGGCCTTGACCGCCGGTGATGCATGGAGCGCGCCCCGGACGACAATCGAGTCGATCGCTGCCTGCGCCAGTTCGGGTGAGACGTCCGTGGCGATGCTCGCCAGCCCTAGCACTTGAATCCTTAGACGCTGATTGGCCGCGCACGCCGCCTCGAGGTCTTGTTTCGAAAAATGCTGAAGGCCCAAGACAAGTTCACGGCGCGTCACTGTGTCTTTGACGGCCGGAGCATGAATCGACAGCTGATTGCGTATGGCCGTGCGGATGAGGTCCGTCCGATTCGAGTAAAAGCCCTCTTCGACTAGCAGATCAATCTGGCCCAAGTCGATCGGACCAAGATTAATGGTGATTTTTTCGGTTTCGCTACCTCGTGAGCGATCTGGCACTTCTTTAGCCATCTGCCTCTATCCTCCTCTTACCATCCAATGGGATGGTTATAGGCTGATTTTTCGACGACGTCAACGCTAATTCGATGGCGAGCGCGGTTACGAGGCGCTTGCTCGCCGTTCCGATGCCACCGTCCAGAACCGTCACGCGGTCGCTAGTCAATGCGCAGCCAGCGACGCTATTCGGGGCGCCAGCCTGATCCTTCTGCGAGCTGCAGCGACGCCGCGCCGTTGATAGCGAAGCCCCGCGACCGGCCATCGGCGCCATGTCGCAACCGGCAAGCGCCACGGGCATTCGCAGGACGCCTGTCCCGTCGGACACGGTTAGCACGCAGCGCCTGTGGTTCGGACAGCGCAGATTCGAAGTCATCCTGTGACGCCTCAAATGACGTGCCTGTGTTTGCTGAGAATCGCGCAGCACCGGAGCGCGTTAGAGGGCGCTTACGGTACTCGGTATGGATGGCGGTTGCCCCACTAATCCAAACGGGACGGCGGTGCGCGTGGAAATGACGCGCAAGCGCGCCATCGATGCGAAGGGCTCGCCCTCCAACGTGTGAGGGCAGACGCGTCGCGTCACCACGTGTACGACCATGCGGAGCCGGTCGAAGTCGTTCACGTCATGTTCTTCGCGAACTGTCTCGCGAACCACCAACGCTTCTACGAGGCGCGTCTCCGCTTCCAAATGTCCGACCGGTATCGGGAACGCGGCGCTTTTTCGAGCCAAGTCCGACCGTGTACGCCGAATGGGCGGTGGATGCCGGCGTCGACGGCGTGACGCGCCATCAGAAGAACGCGAGCGCGCCGGCGAGTATGTTCATGACGGAGCAGAAGCAGGGGTGACTGCGAGCGACTGGCTGCCCGCAAGGGAGGTCGCATCGGCACGGCACTCAAATTGCGGAGGGTTCGAAGCAGCGCTGTAGCCTCTTCGAAAGACGAGGTTCCCGGCGAAATGCTTTCGAGATCTTCAAGCGGGGATGCGATGGCCGAACGGTTCTTTCATGCGGCGGTATTGGGCGCGATTGCGGTGTGGGTCGTGCCTGCGACGGCGTTGGCGCAGTCGGTCGCCTATACGAGCGCGCCACTGGTGGTCTACGCGGGCCCCGGTGACGATTACCCTACCGTCGCGCAACTGCCCGCCGGCGTGACGGTAACGGTGATGGGTTGTGTCGACGGATACACCTGGTGCGACGTGGCTGCATCCGATTTGCGCGGCTGGGCCTATGGCGGGAGCCTCGCGTACGCCTATCAGGGCAGCAGCGTCCCGGTCTTGACCTACGGCACCGTGATCGGCGTGCCCATCGTCACCTTCGCAATCGGCAATTACTGGGGAAGCTACTACCGAAATCGCTCATGGTATCGGGATGAGCCACGCTGGGCGCAACATCCGCCGCCCCCGCGCGGTGCTCCGCCGCCGGAGGGCGGCCGGCCGCCGCGCGGTGAAATACCGCCTTCCCGAGGCGCAGGCCCGGCGCCGATGCAGGGCAGGCCGCCGCAGGAGCGCGGTGAACCCCATCCGCACCCCGGCGCCGTGCCGATTTATGGAGGTCCTCCGCCGCAAGCCGGCGGTGCGCCGATGCACGCCGGGCCGTCTCCGCAGCCCGGCGCCGTGCCGATGCATGGTGGACCACCGCCGCAAGCCGGCGGTGCGCCGATGCAAGGTAGACCACCGCCGCAGCGGGAAGAGCCGCCACCGCAGCGTGGCGGCGCACTGCCACAGCGGCAAGGTCCGCCGCCCCAGCATGGCGGTCCGCCGCACGGCGGTGAGTCCGAGCACTAGACACCGACTACCGGCCGGACGCGATGACGCCAGGCGAGGGCGCTCATCTAGCTGTCAGCGCGTCTAACGCCACTGCGGATTGTTGGTCCGGTCGGTCCGCTTATATCGACACTGATTGCAAAGCGCAGCAAAGGTCGCTTTATTCTGGCGACCCGGATTCATGGCACTGAGTTGCACGCTAGGAGGGCCGCGCAACCATTTCCGATTCCATTGTTCAGCCAATCTTGTTCAGGCATGGCCCGCACTGTATGCGCTACGCCTGCCAATGCGCTCCCGACAAATTACATCACAATGTGATACATTCAAGCTGGTGAGACGGAGGTATCCATGACCAGCTATCGTCGGATCCTGTTGTGTTACAACGCCACTGCTCAGGGCCGCTGCGCCCTTCGTCTCGGCGCTCATCTTGCCCGTCAGCTGCATGCAGAGACGCATCTTCTCGCCGTGCTCGACGACACCGAGTGGACGCGAGGCCTCGATGTCGTTGCCGCAGTCTCCTTTGAGCTCGAGCATGAGACCGCGAAGGAGGTGCTGCGCGAAGGCGTGGACCGGCTCGCGAATCTCGGCGTCGTCGCGCAGGGCCATCTGGCGATCGGCAACCCGATGATGCAGATTCCTTCGTTTGCAAAAGCGCTCGACATCGATCTCATTGTCGTCGGGCATCACCCGAGCGGTTTTCTCTCCCGTTGGTGGTCCGGTCAGGACGATGGCCGGTTGCTGGATCGCGTCTCCTGCAGCGTCCTCGTGGCGATGGAACCGCAAGAGCCGAAAACGCGATAAGAATAGGCCGCGTCGTTTGCAGGAGCTTAAGCGCGCGTCAAGGAGTACAGAAATGCTAGTCAAATTCCATTCGAACGCCACGCCCGATGTCGTTATGTTGCGCGACCTCGCGGGCTATCTTCTGGGCATCATCGGTAAGCGTATCGGGTCCAGAGGCGTCATCGTGCATAGCGAGGTCGACAAGGCGATCGATCGCATCGAGACGGTTCTCAAAGAAGACGCACGGATCACTTACGAGCACGGTGCGATCTATCATCCGCTCTCGCGTACCGCTGAGCCTGCCAGAATGGGGCTCGAGTCCCGCGCGCTTCCTTTCCTCGATATGTTGCGGGAAGCCAGGCGCAGAGACGCCGACATCATCTGGAGCGCGTAGAAGGAAGGGCCAGCGGCGCTCCGTGCGGAACGGCCATGACGCCCTGGCACGCTCAGGTGCCAGGGCATCTTTGCCAAGCGAAACCGCTACAAAACAAGGCGCACCGCTTCGATCGGCGCAAGACCAACCAGTGCGCCCAGCACTGCGCTCACCAGCCGGGGATGCCAACGCTCGCGATGCAACGCCGCGAATAGCGTTCCCACGAAGAGCGTTGCGGGACACCGCTGGCCGTTCGGCCTGCATCGAACGCAGGGTGTCCGCTTACTCCAGTCCGCCCTGGCAGAGGTACTTGAGTGACAGATAGTCGTCGAGTCCATACTTCGAGCCTTCGCGTCCATAGCCCGATTCCTTCACGCCGCCGAAAGGCGCGGCCTCGCTCGCGAGCGCGCCTTCATTGATGCCGACGATACCTGCTTCGAGCAGACGCGAAACCCGGTCGATACGCCGCACATCCCGGCTATAGAAGTACGACGCGAGACCGAACGGCGTGTCGTTGGCGACGCGGATCGCTTCGGCTTCGTCGTTGAATCGGAAGAGCGGCACCACGGGGCCGAAGGTTTCCTCGCAACTCAGTTGCATCTCGGGCGTCGCATCGGCGAGCACGGTAGGCGCGTACCAGTTCTGCCCGAGTTCGGCGAGGCGTTTGCCGCCCGTGAGCACGCGGGCGCCGCGCGCGACGGCGTCATCGACGTGGCGCGCGATCTTCTCGACAGCGCGCGCGTTGATCATCGGACCGATCTGGGCGGACGGATCGGTGGCGGGCGCGACCTTCAACGCGGCGACGCGCGTCGTCAGGATATCCGCGAACTTCTCGTAGACCGACGACTGCACGTACACGCGGTTCGGGCACACGCAGGTCTGCCCGCCGTTGCGAAACTTGGCGGCCATCAGACCGGCGGCGGCGGCTTCGAGATCGGCGTCGTCGAACACGATGAAGGGCGCATTGCCGCCGAGTTCGAGCGAGAGCTTCTTGAGCGTGCCCGCCGACTCGCGCGCGAGATACTTGCCCACCGGCGTCGATCCCGTGAAGGTGATCTTGCGCACGCGGTTGTCGTCGAGCCAGTCCTTCACGGCTTCGACCGCATGCTCGCGCGATGCGCTGACGAGATTCAGCGCGCCCGGCGGCACGCCGGCCTCGTGCGCGAGCATCGCCAGCGCGAGCGCCGTGAGCGGCGTGTCTTCCGCCGGCTTGCCCACGACCGTGCAGCCGGCCGCGAGCGCGGGCGCGATCTTGCGCGCGATCATCGCGAGTGGAAAGTTCCACGGCGTGATCGCGGCCACGATGCCCACCGGTTCCTTGATCGCGCTCATGCGCTTGCCGCGCTGCTGCTGCGGAATGATGTCGCCGTAGATGCGCGTCGCTTCGTCGGCGAACCATGCGACATACGACGCGCCGTACATGACTTCGCCGCGTCCTTCGGCGAACGGCTTGCCCTGTTCGAGCGAGATGAGACGGCCAAGCGCGTCCGCGTTCTCGACGATCAGCGCGTGCCAGCGATGCAGCACCGCCGCGCGATCTTTCGGGAGCGTGTCGCGCCAGCCCGGAAAGGCGCGGGCGGCGGCATCGGTGGCGGCGCGGAAATCGGCCGCGCCGCTGTCGGCCACTTGCGCGATGACCTCGCCCGTCGCCGGATCGGTGACCTGAAAGCGTTGGCCGCTTGCGGCGGCGGTCCATTTGCCGTCGATGAAATTGTCGGCGCGGATGAGATCGCGTAATTCATAGCGCTGAAGCGTCGGTTGCGTCATGCCGGTCTCCCGAGAGTGTCGTTCGTCAAGCAATCAGATGCGCGATGGCCGCGCCCACTTCGGCGGTGTTCGCGCGGCCGCCGAGATCGCCGGTATGCGGGCCGTCCTTCAGGACGGCGGTGATCGCATCCAGAATGGCATCGTGTGCTTCCCGTTCGCCGAGGAAGTCGAGCATCATCGCGGCGGACCAGATCATCGCCACGGGATTGGCTATGCCCTTGCCCGCGATATCCGGCGCGGAACCGTGCACCGGCTCGAACAGCGACGGGAAATTGCGCTCGGGATTCATATTGGCCGAAGGCGCAATGCCGATGGTCCCCGTACACGCCGGGCCGAGGTCCGAAAGAATGTCGCCGAAGAGATTGGTCGCGACGACTACATCGAAGCGATCCGGGCTCAGCACGAAGCGCGCGCTGAGAATGTCGATGTGCTGCTTGTCCCACGTCACGTCCGGATACTGCTCTGCCATTTCCGCGGCGCGGGCGTCCCACCACGGCATGCTGATCGAAATGCCGTTGCTCTTGGTCGCGACCGTCAGCTTTTTCTCGCGCCGTTGCGCCAGATCGAACGCGAACCTGAGCACGCGCTCGGCGCCCTTGCGCGTGAAGATCGACGTTTGCGAGACGAACTCGCGCTCGGTGCCTTCGAACGATACGCCGCCGACCGACGAATACTCGCCTTCGGTGTTCTCGCGCACGATCATGAAGTCGATATCACCCGCCTTGCGATTCGCGAGCGGCGAGGGCACGCCCTCGAAAAGACGCGCGGGACGCAGATTGATGTATTGATCGAACTCGCGACGGAACTTGAGCAGCGAGCCCCACAGCGAGATATGGTCGGGCACCGTCGCGGGCCAGCCGGCCGCGCCGAAAAGAATGGCGTCTGCCTTCTGCACCTGTTCTTTCCAGTCGTCGGGCATCATCTGGCCGTGTTGCGCGTAGTAGTCGCAACTGGCCCATTCGATAGGATCGTATTCGAGCGCGATGCCGAAGCGCTTGCTCACGGCGTCGAGCGCACGCAAGGCTTCGGGCATCACTTCCTTGCCGATGCCGTCGCCCGGAATCACCGCGATGCGGTACGGTCTGGACATGTCTTGCTCCGTCTAGCGATTGTGCGATTGAGAAAAAGCGCGCACGCCGGCGCGGGCCGTCCGGCGGCCCACGCGCACTGGCGACCCGCGCCGCGCGCTCAGTATTGGCTCTTGGAGAACAGCGATTCGAGCGGATAGCTCGTCTTGACGAACGCCGTCTTGATGATGATGTAGCTGAAGTACTTCTCGATACCGATATTGCGCTCGAGCAGCCCCTCGACGATGCTTTGGTAATGGCTGACGCTGCGCGTGACGAACTTGAGCAGATAGTCGTATCCGCCGCTCGCCAGATGACATTCGACGATTTCGTCGACTTCCTTCACCGCGTCCACGAAGCGGATGAAGTCCTCGCGGCGATGATCCGCGAGCGTGACTTCGGTGAAAACCACTTGCAGGTCGCCGAGCTTTTCCAGTTGAATCTGCGCCCCGTAGCCGACGATGAAGCCCGCTTTCTCCAGCCGCTTCACGCGAATCAGACAGGGGCTCGGCGAGAGGCCGACCGCTTCCGCGAGCTCGACGTTCGTGATGCGTCCGCGCTTCTGTAGTTGCGAAAGGATACGCAGATCGATCCGGTCCAGCTTGACGTCGTTGCTCATTGCGGAAGGTCGGGTATTGCATGTCGGCGATCGCCCGATGTTATCACGCAGCCGCGCGGGAATTCGCGCTGGAGGCGCCGAGCGCCGCGCGCACTTCGCGTTCGTCGAGCACGTCGTCGAGCGTCTTTTTCAGGCGCTCGAACATCAGCTCGAATTCGGCTTGCGTGTAGCAGAGCGCGGGCGCGAAGCCCAGGATGTTGTCGCCGAACGCGCGGAACACGAGGCCGTTGCGATACGCCGCCGCCGAGATGCGGTCCGGCAGCTTGAGCGACGCATCGAAGCCGCGCTTGCTGTCCTTGTCGGCGACGAGTTCGAGCGCCCCGAGCAGGCCGCGATGACGCGAATCGCCGACGAGCGGATGCTCGAGCAGCGCATCGAGGCCCTGCGCGAACTGCGGCGCACGCGCCTCGCCATTCGCGAGCAGGCCGCCTTCGTGATAGAGCCGCATCACTTCGAGGCCGATCGCCGCGCTCACCGGATGCGCGGAGTACGTGTGGCCATGTCCGACGGGCGCGGCCGCGTCGCCGTCCGCGATGCCCTGATACACGGCATCGGACATCAGCACCGCGCCCATCGGCGCATAACCGGCGGTCAGGCCCTTCGCGACCGTCATCAGATCCGGTTCGACGCCCTCCGCCTGACACGCGAAGAGCGGGCCGGTGCGTCCGAACCCGGTGATGACCTCGTCGGCGACGAACAGGATGTCGAGCTTGCGGCACGCGTCGCGCATCGCTTTCAGCCACCCGAAGGGCGGCACGATCACGCCGCCGGAACCTTGAATCGGCTCGCAGAAGAACGCGGCGACGTTGTCCGCGCCCAGCGCCGCGACCTTCGCTTCGAGCGCGGCGACCGACGCGGCGATGAGGGCCGCGTCATCGGCGTGATCGCTGCGGTAGGCGTAAGGCGACGCAATGTGATGCTGCGTCGAAAGCGGCAGATCGAAGTTGCGATGGAACGCGGGCAGCGCGGTCATGCCCGCGCCGATCGACGACGATCCGTGATAGCCGCGTTGCAGCGCGATGAAGTGCTTCTTCGACGGGCGGCCGGTCGCGTTGTAGTAGTGCGTGATGAAGCGCAGCGCGGAATCGACGGCATCGGAACCGCCGAGCGTGAAGTAGACGTGATCGAGCGTTGCCGGCGCGAGTTCCACGAGCTTCGCCGCGAGTTCGATGGCGGGCGCGGAGCCGAAATGAAAATAGCCGGTGGCGTAGGGCAGCTTCGCCATCTGCTTCGCGGCGGCTTCGACGATGCTCGCGTGGCCATAGCCCGTGTTGACGCACCACAGCCCGGAGAAGGCATCGAGCAGTTCGTTCCCTTCGATGTCCTTCAGGTACACGCCATGCGCGGAATCGAGCACGGTCACGCCGCGCGCTTCGTGAGCGCGATAGTTGATGACGGGATGAATCAGATGCTGACGGTCGGACTCGACCAGCGGGTGGCTCGGCATGATGCGGCTCTCTCTTGTCCTGGAACGGGATGTGGGATCGGGCTGTGAAATCGGGCTGTGAATCAGGGCTGTGAATCCAGGGCTGTGAATCGGCTATGAAGCGCAACCTCGAGACGGCTCGTGACCGTCCCATACTATCGTCAGCGCCGCGTCCGTTGCATCGTCAAAAAAAGCCCGAAAAAGCGCGATCGTCGCGTTTTGCAAGGGCCGCGCAGCATTTTGTGCTGCGCGAATCGGGCGGGTCCCTTGCGGCGTGAAACGAAGCTCGCGCCATGCCGGGCGAGCGCAGAAAGAACGTCCTATTCAACGCGATGGCTGCGTGCCACATTCCTCTCTACATTCGAAACCCATCCCGGCGATACGCCGCGACCCGATCGCGCCAGAGCCGGGAAACATATGATCGGCCAAACATGCTCAGGATCGACGAAGTCATCAATAGCGAAGCATTCCCGGATCGATGCGATGTCGTGGTCATAGGCGGCGGCATCGTCGGGGTCAGCACGGCTTACGAACTCGCGCGACGCGGCGTATCCGTGGCGCTCGTCGAGAAGGGGATCATCGGCGGGGAGCAGTCCGGACGGAACTGGGGCTGGGTACGTCAGCAGAATCGCGATCTATACGAACTGCCGCTCGCGATGCAAAGCCTCAAGCGCTGGAACGAACTGAGCGAAGAACTGGGCGAGGACATCGGCTTTCGCCGCAGCGGGATTCTGTATGGCACGGAGCAGCAGGCCGATGTCGCGCGATGGGAAGCGTGGCTCGCTCGGGCGCGGGAAGTCGGCTTCAACAGCGAGATTCTGACGGCGCGAGAGCTCGAGGCGCGGATTCCATCGGCGAAGGCGCGCTGGGCCGGCGGGTTGTGGTCGGTGACGGACGGCCGCGCGGAGCCGTCGAAGGCCGCGCCCGCGATCGCGCGCGGCGCGCAGAAGCTCGGCGCCCGCGTGATTCAGAACTGTGCCGCGCGCGGTCTCGACATGAGCGGCGGACGGGTGTCCGGCGTGTGGACGGAACGCGGGCGCATCGCCGCGAACACGGTGGTGCTCGCGGGCGGCGCGTGGAGCGCGCTCTTCTGCCAGCGCCACGGCATCGATCTGCCCGCGATCAACGTGATGGGCACGGCCTTGCGGACCGCCGAAGCGCCCGGCGTCATCGACGGCTGCTTCTCGGCGCCCAACTTCGCCCTGAGGCGCCGGCTGGACGGCGGCTACACGATCGCGGTTCCCGGCTATGGACGCGTCGAACTCGCGCCGCAGAACCTTCGCCATTCGGTGAAATTCCGCACGATGTTCCGCAGCAAGCTGAAGAAAAAGCTGAAGATCCGTGTCGGTTCGAGCTTCTTCCACGGACCGGAGGCGAGCGCCGCATGGAACGACGGCGACGTCACGCCGTTCGAGAAAACCCGCATTCTCGATCCCCGGCCGGATACCGAATGGCTCGCGCGCGCCGTTCAGAACGTGGCTCGCGTGTTTCCCGACCTGGCCGGCATGCGGATCGCCCATGCGTGGGCCGGCGCGATCGACACGACGCCCGATCTGGTCCCGGTCATCTCGAAGGTCGAGACGAAACCGGGTCTCGTGATCGCCTCCGGTTTCAGCGGACATGGCTTCGGCCTGGGGCCGGGCGCGGGCATGCTGGTGAGCCAGCTCGTGATGGACGACGCGCCGCAGTTCGAGCTTCGTCCGTATCGGCTGGAGCGGTTCAGCGACGGCACCGTGCTGAATAGCCCCGACATGATGTAAGCCGATGCCGCGGGTTCCAGCCCGCGGCATCGCGATTCAGAAGATCACGTAGACCTTGCGCATCGTCTGCGCGACTTGCCACAGTCCTTCGGTGTTGGCCTCGAAGAACAGCGTGTCGCCGCTTTCGAAGTGGATCGTGTCTTCGCCGTCGGGGGTGAACGTCCCCGCGCCCGCGATGAAGTGCATCACTTCCGCCTGCTTCACCGAGCGCCGGTAGGTGCCGGGCGAACATTCGAACACGCCGGTGTCGACCGGTTCGCTGCCGGGAATCACCACTTGCCGTCCCGACACCCGCGCGGGCTGCGTGCCCGGCAATCCGGCGGTGCCCCAGTCTTCGAGTCCGCCGAGCCGCACCGCCTGTTTGATCTGCTGAACTTTCACGTCGTCTGTTCCTTTTATCGTGGTTGGCGTTCCGATGAGTCGATGCGGCGCTCGATCCGGCCGAGCCGCACGACGGTGACGCCGGGCCGCAACTGCCGCAGCGACGGCATCACGAGCATGCAGTCGTCGTAGGGCGTCGTGACCGGCTCGCCTTCGTTCCAGCCGATCACCGCGCCCGCCTTGTCGAACACTTCGAGGCCCGTGTACGGACCCGCGAAGCGGAAATCCGTGCTCTTCGCGACGACCGGCTCGGTCACGCTCACGATGCGCATTTCACCGGGCAGCGGACGCAGCCATCCGGCGGGCAGATCGCTTTCGTCCACGATCCCCGCGAGCAGCAGAAAGCGCGCAGTGCAGTCGCGCGCGACGACGACGGCGTTGGCTTCCCAATGCTGTCCGCACTCCACGAGCAGCGCGTTCTTCCCGCTCGCTTCATCTCCGAAACCGGCGTAGTCGCGCATGCGACGGCCTTCCGGATGGCCTTCGTCGCGGATCACCGTGGCCGGCGCGCCCAGTTGCACCGCCAGCTCCGCACCTTTCGCGAGCGGCCCGGCGACGATCAGCGGCAAGCTCTTTTCGTGCATCGAATGCAGGTCGAGCAGAAGGTCCACCGTGTCGATGACCGGCCGCATCGCGCGGGCGCGGTCGAGTTCGGACGAGCGCGTGGCGGTGTCGTCGAGCTTTGCGGCGGTCCACACGCGGTTGAAGTCCTGATCGACGAAGCGCGCCTTGTCGGGCGCGGCGGCGTCGAAACGCGCGTAGGCATCGACGTTGGCGAACGAAAGCGTCAGCGTCCCGCGCGTCGGGCGCAATGGCGCGCGCAGAAGTTCATCGACGACGATCGCGCCGCACACCTCGTTGCCGTGCGTGAGCGCGTTGATCATCACGTGCGGGCCGGGCGCGCCGGACTCGAACGTATGCACGTAGGCGATGCCCGTGTTGCCCGGCGCGTGCGCCCGGATATCGGGAAACTCGACTTCGATGGGATAGGCGTCCATGTTTCCTGCTTGCCTCGTGAGACGGAAGGTCGTTCAGTAGCCGCGCGCGCGGTCGATTTCGCCGATCATCGGTTCGCCCGCGCGCCGCCGCCGCAGGTTGTCCAGCACGGCGTCCGCACCGGATTCGGGTCGCGTCGCGCTTGCGATATGCGGCGTGATGCGCACGCGCGGCTGCGTCCAGAGCGGATGATCGGCGGGCAGCGGCTCGGGATCGGTCACGTCGAGCACGGCGCTATGCAGGTGGTCGCGCTGGAGCGCGTCGAGCAGATCGGCCGCGACGAGTTGCGGTCCGCGCCCGACATGCACGAGCGATGCGCCCGCCGGCAGCTTCGCGAAAAGTTGCGCGTCGAGCAGGCCGCGCGTGGCGTCGGTGAGCGGCAACAGGCAGACGAGCACGTCGGTGCGCGCGAGGAAGGCATCGAGCGCGTCCCGGCCGGCGAAACAGTCGACGCCGTCGATCGTGCGCGCCGAGCGGTTCCAGCCCGCGCACGCAAAGCCGAAGAGACGCAGGCGTTCGAGCACCGCCGTGCCCAGCATCCCGAGCCCGAGCACCCCGATGCGGCGTGACGCCGCAGGCCGCAACGGCATCGCGCGCCAGACCCGCGCCTGTTGCTGCTGCGCGTAATCGAAGAGATCGCGATGGATCGCGAGCACGGCTTCGGTGACGTATTCGACCATGCCGTCGACGATGCCCGGCTCGATCATCCGCACCACCGGCAAATGCGGGGGAATGCGCGCGAGATCGAGCTGATCGACGCCTGCGCCCACGGAAAACAGCACGTCGAGATTGGGCAGCGTGGTGACGAGATCGCCCGGCTCCCATGCGACCAGATAGCGGATCGACGCGGGATCGCCGATGTCCGGCCAGATGCGCAACGGCGTGTCCGGCGCGACTTCGGCGAAGCGCTCGGCCCAGATCGCGCCGCGCGCGGGGTCCGCTTTGTAGAGGACGGTCATGTGTTCTTACGCCATCGCCTGATTGATCATGCCGAACCCGCGATACGTCTCGTCGGGCGGCCCGCTGTGGTCGCTCGCGGGCGCGTTTCGCACCATCTTCACGACCGAGCTGACATGCTTGAGGCCGGCGCTCGTCAGCCAGTCGTTGATCCCGGTGCCCGCGGGCACGTCCATGCGCACGAAGGCACCGGTCCGCTTCGCCAGCCAATACGTGATGAGCGATTTCGCGCGCACGGCGTCCGGCGAATCCGTCGCGACCACCGGCCCGATCACGAGGCCCCTGCCGAAGTCGCGCAGCAGCGAAAAGCCGAGCATGTCGCCGTCGCGCTCCAGCACGACGCCTTGCGCCGATGCGAGCAGCGCGGGCATCAAGTCGCTGCGATCGAAGCCGCTCGCACGCGATGCCAGTTCGGTGATCTTCGCGGCATCGGCGGCCGTCATCGGGCGAAGTCGCTCCCCGGCGGGCGGCGCGATAGCGGGCACGTCCGCGACCGGGCCCTGGTGCTGATCGATCGACCCGCAATCCGCGAAGCCGAGCTTTTCGTAAAGCGGCTTGCCCGCTTCCGTCGCATGCAGAAAAGTGATGCGGCTGCCGAGCTCTTCGAGCACCAGTTCCATCAGCCTGCGCCCGATGCCTCGCCCCTGTTGTTCCGGCGACACGATCACGAGACCGAGCGTGCCGCGATCCGCGCCGAACTTCCAGCACAACGCGGTGCCGATCACCGCGCCGTCGTCCTGCGCGACGAAGCCGGTGCCGGCGTCGAACATGTCGCGCCAGTCTTCGGCGCGATGCGGCCACTGCACGGCCACCGAGAGGCCGTGCGCGGCGGGGATGTCATCGGCGGTGAAAGGGCGATAGATGAGGCTGTCGGCGGCGAATGAGTCTGACACTTCGTTCTCCTGCGGGCGGCATGACGAGATATCACTCTCCCACGCGGCTCCATTCGGTTGATAGGACGATCTTATTGTCGGGGTGCGGCGCACGGCTGCTTCAATTTTTCACTGCTGTCCGCGCCGTTTTATTCAATATAATGATCGAATTGGCGCGGATGTTCAACGCGCGAGATCCCGAAAGCGGGCCGTCGACTGCCCGCATCGTCACTGGATGGAAAAAAGTCTATGCCGCGCACACAACTCAACAAGCGAGACACGACCGCGTCGAGCCATGCGGATGTCGGGGCGCGACTGAAGGCGCAGCGCCTCGCGCACGGCTTGTCGGTCAACGAACTGGCGATCCGTGCCGGCGTGTCCGTCGGCACCATCAGTCAGGTGGAGCGCAACAAGGCCAATCCATCGGTGCGCATCCTCGAAAAGCTGCGTCAGGCATTGGAAGTGCCGCTCAGCGCCTTGCTGGAGGAAGACGACGCAGTCTCCGATCCCGTCACCGGCGATTTCGTGCGCAAGGCCGCCGAGCGTCCGCTCTTCGAAGTCGGCAAGAACGGCATGCAAAAGGAGCTGCTGTCGCCGCACGGCGATCACGACTTGCAGATGATGATCATCATGCTGCCAGCGGGCTCCGGCTCCGAAGAAGTGCTGGTCGGCATCGGCGAGAAGGCGGGCCTCGTGCTGGAAGGCGCGGTCGTGCTGTACGTGGGCGAGCGCCGCTGCGAACTGCGCGCGGGAGACAGTTTTCAGTTCAAGAGCACCGTGCCGCATAGCGTGCACAACGAAAGCAAGAAAGCCGCGCGTCTCTTGTGGATCATGAACACGCAGCCGCCCGTCATTCATCTCTGAGTCTGCGCGTTTGTCTCTGCGCAGTCCGTCGATGACGGCGGCTGCGCCTCCTCGCTTCGCTTCCTCGCTTCGTCGGTTCCCCGCTTCCCCGCCTTGCTGAATGCAACGGTCGTTCGTTTCCGACGCCTCCTTCGCGGCGTCTCTTCCACGACGTTTCCTGACTGACGCACCCTCCGCAGACTTTTTCGGATGATTATTTTTGACCACTAGGAATTCATTTTTTGTTCACTATAATGAATTCCATTCGATGCTGTTCATTCCGGTGCAAACCGATGAACGGACAGAAGCAACGCCCAGGTGCGCGCCGCGAGGCGCATCCGGAACTCTATTCCGCTAACCGAACAGGCAGAGCATGTCCACCCCGTCACTCGATTTCGATCCGTCAGCAGTTCAGTTGCCTCAGGGACATTTCATCGGCGGTGCTTACCGCCAGACCGATGAGGCGCAGATCGCGGTTCTCAGGCCTTCGGACGGCAAGCTGCTCGGCCATGTACCGGACGCATCCGCCGGCACGGTCGACTTCGCGGTGAGCAACGCGCATGAGGCGTGGAAGACGAGCGGCTGGGCCACGCGCTCGCCGCGCGAGCGGGCGAAGGTTCTGACGCGCTGGGCGGAGCTCATCGATCACCACGCGGTCAGCCTCGCCCAGCTCGAAGCCGTCAGCTCGACGCGTCCCGTCGCGCAAGCGTATGCGTCGGATGTGCCGTTCACGGCGGAGGCCATCCGCTTCTTCGCGGAACTCGCCGACAAGCTCGGCGGCGACATCGCGGCGACGCGGCGCGACAGTCTCGGCTTCGTCGCGTCGGAGCCGTATGGCGTGATCGGCGCAATCACGCCGTGGAATTTCCCCCTGTCGATGTGTTCGTGGAAGTGCGGCCCCGCGCTCGCGGCGGGTAACGCCGTCGTGCTGAAACCGTCCGAGATGACGCCTTTCTCGACGATGCGTCTCGCCGAACTGGCGGTCGAAGCGGGCATGCCGGCGGGCATCTTCAACGTCGTCAACGGCCGGGGCGCAACGACGGGCGCGGCGCTCACGCGTCATCCCGACATTTCCAAGATCAGCTTCACCGGCTCGACGCGCACGGGCGCCGTCATCATGAGCGACGCCGCGATGCACGGCACCAAGCCGGTCACGCTCGAACTCGGCGGCAAGAGTCCGCAACTCGTGTTCGAGCGCGTGACGAATCTGGAGCACACCGCGCGATGCATCGCAAGCGGGTTCATCGCGAACGGCGGTCAGGCGTGCGTGGCCGGCACGCGGCTCATCGTTCATCGGGGCATCGCGGATGCGCTCGTCGACGCGATCAAGGCTCAGCTTCGCAACGTCGCGGCAGGACCGCTGTGGCGCAGCACGACGGCGTATTCGCCGATCATCAGCCGCGCGCAGGCCGAACGGATCGACCGGCTGGTGGAGGAGAGCCGCGCATCGGGCGCCGAAGTGCTCTTCGGCGGCGGCTATTTCGAAGACACGGACGAGGGCTTCTTTCATCGTCCGGCGCTGCTCGGCAACGTCACCTCCGACACGCCCGCCGTGCGCGAAGAACTGTTCGGCCCGGTACTCACCGTGCAGACCTTCGATGACGAAGACGAAGGCATCGCGCTCGCGGGACATCCGATCTATGGCCTCGCCGCGGGCATTCATTCGAGCGACATCGGCCAGGCGTTGCGCGCGATGCGCCGGATTGCGGCGGGCACCGTCTGGATCAATCGATACGGCCGAAGCGGCGACATGATCATCCCGACCGGCGGCTTCAAGCAGTCGGGCATCGGTAAGGATCTCGGCCGCCAGGCGCTCGAAGCAAGCATGCGCCATAAGAGCGTGCTGATCGACTTCGACGCGATGTAAGCGCGACATCACCGTTCACCCTGAAACACCCCCCGAACCTGAATCCACGGATTCGCCACGACGACAGGATGCTGACCATGATCGATTTCGAGCCGAAGTACATCACGTTCGACTGCTACGGCACGCTCACCAACTTCCAGATGGGCGAGACGGCACGCCAGCTTTACGGCGACAAGCTCGATCCCGCGAAGATGGACGAATTCGCCGAATTCTTCCGCGGCTACCGGCTCGACGAAGTGCTGGGCGCGTGGAAGCCGTATCGCGACGTCGTGGTGAATTCGGTGCGGCGCACCTGCGAGCGCACCGGCGTGCCGTTCGATATCGCCGCCGCGCAGAAGATCTATGAAGCGGTGCCGAGCTGGGGCCCGCATGCGGACGTCCCGGAAGGGCTGTCGCGTCTCGCGAAGAAGTACAAGCTCGTGATTCTGTCGAACGCATCCGACGATCAGATCCAGAGCAACGTCGACAAGCTCGGCGCGCCGTTTCACAAGGTCTACACCGCGCAGCAGGCGCAGGCGTACAAGCCGCTGCAGAAGGCGTTCGAATACATGTTCTCGCAGCTCGATTGCAATCCGGAAGACGTGCTGCATGTGTCGTCGAGCTTCCGTTACGACCTGATGACCGCATACGACATGGGCATCAAGAACAAGGCGTTCGTCAATCGTCGCCATGAACCGGTGAATCCGTACTACGGCGTGAACGAAGTCTCGGACATCGGGCAGCTCGCGTCGCTGCTCGGCCTCTGAACGCATCGTTCGTTCGTCTCCGCTAACGCTCGACAGGACACGCAAGCGCATGAAGCTCGATTCCTACTGGCTCGACACCGCGCCACGCTTTTCGAAGCCCGATCAGGGACCGCTTCCCGCGCGGGTCGACGTGGCGGTGGTGGGCGGCGGCTTCACGGGCCTATCGGCGGCGCTCGAACTGGCGAAGCGCGGCGTGTCGGTCGTCGTCCTCGAAGCCGGACGGCTCGCCGCGCAGGCGTCGGGGCGCAACGGCGGACACTGCAATACCGGCGTCGCGCAGGACTATGCGTCGTTGTCGGCGCGCATCGGGCGCGAGCGCGCGTCGGAGTTCTACCGCGCATACGCGCTCGCCGTGGAGACGGTACGCTCGATCATCGTCGAAGAGGGCATCGACTGCGATCTGCGGGACAGCGGCAAGATCAAGCTGGCCGCGAAGCCGCAGCATTTCGCGTCGCTCGCGAAGTCCTACGAAGTGCTCAAACGCGAGGTCGATCCCGATGTCGAACTCGTGCCGCCCGAGCGCATGCGCGACGAGATCGCGTCCGACCGCTTCTTCGGTGGCCTCGTGCAACGCCGCGGCATGCAGATGCACATGGGCAAGTTCGGCGTCGGACTCGCCGAAGCGGCGGCGCGTCGCGGCGCGCGCATCTTCGAGGACACGCCCGTGACCGGCCTGAAGCCGCTCGGCGGCAGCGCGTTCGAAGTGCAAAGCGCGCGCGGCGCACTGCGCGCGGATCGCGTGCTGATCGCGACGGGCGCATCCGAAACGGGACCGCTGCAATGGTTTCGCAGACGCATCGCGCCGGTGGGCAGTTTCATCGTCGCGACGGAACCGCTCGGCCGCGCGAAGCTCGACGCGCTCTTGCCGACGCGCCGTTCCTACGTGACGACGCGTCATATCGGCAACTACTTTCGCGCGACGCCCGACGAGCGTCTTTTGTTCGGCGGCCGTGCGCGTTTCGCGATGTCCAATCCGCGCTCGGACGAGAAGAGCGGGCGCATTCTGCAGGCGGGCATCGCGCAGTACTTCCCGCAACTGGCCGATGTGTGCATCGACTACTGCTGGGGCGGTCTCGTCGATATGACCGCAGACCGCCTGCCGCGCGCGGGCGAGCATGAAGGACTGTTCTATTCGATGGGCTATAGCGGCCACGGTGTGCAGATGTCGGTGCACATGGGCCGCGTGATGGCCGACGTGATGTTCGGCGCGAACGCCCGCAATCCGTGGCGCACGCTCGACTGGCCCGCGATTCCGGGGCATTTCGGACGCGCGTGGTTCCTGCCGCTCGTCGGCGCGTATTACCGCTTGCAGGACGTGTTGCACTGAACCGAAGTTTGAAGCGTTGAATAGCGAGCCGTGCCGGTGAACGGCGCGAGCCGCAGACCCGATTCACGACCACTGTCTACCGAGGATCTTCCATGTCGCGTTCCACGTTCGAGATTGCTTCCCCGCTTGCTTCCTTTTTCGGCCTGCGCGCCGTTCGCCGCATGGCGTTCGGCGCGGGCGTCGCGCTCTCGATGACCCTGGGCGCGGCCGCCCACGCCGCCGATGCCCCGACGCTCAGCGCGGGCTCGCCGCCGTCGAGCGCGCCGACCACGTATCTCAACGTGAAGACGCAGAAGATCGAGGGCCTCATGCCCGATGTCGTGCGCGAAATCGGCAAGCGCGAGGGTTTCGCCGTGGACTACAACGCGGTGCCGTTCGCCGCGCTCATTCAGTCGGTGGTGTCGGGCAAGATCGACATCATCGTCGCGGGCATGACGCCCACGCCCAAGCGCGCCGAAGTGGTCGATTTCTCGCAGCCGGTCACGGCCTTCGGCGAAGGCATCATCGTGAAGGATTCCGACAAGAACCAGTATCACTCGGCGCAGGACTTCAAGGGCATGTCGATCGGCGCGCCGACCGGCACGGACTACGCCGCGCAGCTCCAGGCGCTCGGCATCTTCAAGGAAGTGAAGATGTACGACAGTCCCGCCGACATGACGCGCGACGTAGCGCTCGGGCGTATCGTCGCGGGCTTCAACGACTATCCGATCCTGAAGGCGCAGGAAATCGCGGGCGCGAACTCGGGCACGCGCGTGGACGACAGCTACGTGCCGATGCGCAAGTTCCCGATCGCCATCGCCGTGAAAAAGGGCAACGACGCGCTGCTCGCGAAAATCAACGAAGCGTTGACCAAGATGAAGGCCGACGGAAGCCTCGACGCGATTCTCAAGAAGTGGCACTTCTCGGGCTGACGCGCCCGACGGACGGGGCGTCCCGCCTCGACGCGAACAATCGGACAGCGCGGCGGGACGAAGAACTGCAACGAGCGATAAGAAACAAGGCGTGAAATGCATTGGCACGATATAGCCGACTTTGTACCGATTCTGCTGGAAGGCGCGGTGATGAGCGTCGTCATCACGCTGGGCGCGCTCGTGATGAGCACGGCGCTCGGTCTCGTATGGGCACTGCTCAAGATGTCGCGCTATCCGGGCGTGGTGCGCGCGGTGAGCACGCTCATCAACGTGGTGCGCGGCCTGCCGATGATCGTGCTGCTGTTCTACATCTACTTCGTGCTGCCGGACATTCACGTTCAGGTGACGGCTTTCCAGGCGAGCATCCTGGGTCTGGGCTTCGGCTATTCGACCTACGTCGCCGAGATCATCCGCTCGGGCATCGAAGCGGTCGATCCCGGCCAGTTCGAAGCGGCGCAATCCATCGGCATGGGCCGCGTCAAGACGATGGTGCGCGTGATCCTGCCGCAGGCCATCAAGGTGGCGCTGCCGCCCTACAGCAACACGCTCGTGATGATGCTGAAGGACTCCTCGCTCGCATCGACTATCACGGTCGCCGAGATGACGCGCGAAGGCCAGCTCATCGCGGCATCGACGTTTCAGAACATGACGGTGTACACGCTCGTGGCGCTCGGCTATCTCGCGATGAGCCTGCCGCTCATGAGCATGACGCGTTCGCTCGAGCGGCGCTTCGGCCGGCACAAGGCGAAATGAGCGCGGCGGGCTTGGGCACGCGCGAGAACACGGAATAACGCAGGGCAACGAGGTCGAGATGATCGAAATCACGGACGTGCACAAGAGCTTCGGCGCCGTGCCGGTGCTCAAGGGCATCAGCCTGAAGATCGAGCAGGGCGAGGTGGTGTGTCTGATCGGCGCGTCGGGCTCGGGAAAGTCGACGCTCCTGCGCTGCATCAACGCGCTCGAATCCTATGACGCCGGCGAGATCAGGCTGATGGATCAGCGCGTCGAACAGCGCTCGCGCCACATCAACCAGTTGCGCACGCAAGTGGGCATGGTCTTTCAGCGGTTCAATCTGTTTCCGCATCGCACGGCGCTCGAAAACGTCATGGAAGGGCCCGTGCACGTCAAGCGCGTACCGCTCGCGCAAGCGCGCCGCGAGGCGGGCGAGCTGCTCGCGAAAGTGGGACTCGCAGAGAAGCTGCACGCGTATCCGCATCAACTGTCGGGCGGGCAGCAACAGCGCGTGGCGATCGCGAGATCGCTGGCGATGAAGCCGAAGGCGATTCTCTTCGATGAACCCACGTCCGCGCTCGATCCCGAACTCGTCGGCGAAGTGCTGGGCGTGATGCGCACGCTGGCCCGCGAAGGCATGACCATGCTCGTCGTCACGCACGAGATGGGCTTCGCGCGCGAAGTGGCCGACCGCGTGTGCTTCCTGCATGCGGGAATGATTATCGAAGAGGGGACGGCGCAGCAGGTTCTCGGTTCGCCGCGCGAGGCCCGCACGCGCGAATTCCTGCGCCATGTGCTGACGAGCCGCGTCGGGGAGCATCACGCAGAGGACGGCGCGGCGGGAGCGGTCGCATGAGTGGACGCGCGCCATGCTGAGTCTTATG
Organism: Caballeronia sp. Lep1P3; assembly: GCF_022879595.1. Classification (NCBI taxonomy): domain Bacteria; kingdom Pseudomonadati; phylum Pseudomonadota; class Betaproteobacteria; order Burkholderiales; family Burkholderiaceae; genus Caballeronia; species Caballeronia sp. Lep1P3. The sequence continues at coordinate 31,892 of NZ_CP084268.1, forward strand.
TCATCGTCCGCTGCGGGTCCGAACGCGCACACGGCGCGCGCGACGCAGGCTGTTCAGCGCGCACTGGATTTCATCGAAACGTGTTTCGCGGAGCCGATCAGCCTGTCGGCGCTCGCGGGCATCGCGGGTCTGAGCATTTCGCGTTTCGCCGTGCGATTCAGCGCGGAGGTCGGCATCTCGCCGCAGCAGTACGTGCGGCTCGTGCGGGTGCGCGAGGCGCAATGCCTGTTGAGCCGCGGCTTGCCGCCGTCGGTCGTCGCGGCGGAAGTCGGCTTCTTCGACCAGAGTCATCTTTGCCGCCACTTCAAGCGCGTGCTCGGCGCGACGCCCGGCGAATGGCTGAGCGGCGGCGCGGGCGCGCACGTCGCCCAACGCAGGAATGTCACGCGGGCGGCTGCGGAAACAGCGATTCGAGCGGATACCCGGTCCTGACCAACGGCGTGCGGACGATCACATAGCTGAAGTGCCGGTCGATGCCGATGTCGCGCGCGATCAGCGCTTCGATCACGCGGTGATAGTGGCTGACGCTGCGGGTAATGAACTTGAGCAAGTAGTCGTACTCGCCGCTCGCGAGATGACATTCGACGATTTCTTCGACCGCGCCGATCGCCGCCTCGAACTTCGCGAAGTCTTCGCGTCGGCGGTCGGTCAGCGTGATTTCGGCGAAGACGGTCTGCACGTCGTCGAATGCGCGCAGATCCAGGCGCGCGCCGTAGCCCGCGATGTAGCCCGCCTGCTCCAGCCGCCCGACGCGCGCGAGGCACGACGCAGGCGAAAGACTCACCGCGTTCGCGAGTTCGTCGTTCGTCATGCGGCCTTGCTCCTGAAGTTGCGCCAGGATGTGCAGATCGATACGGTCCAGTTTCGCGTTGTCGTTCATCGTGGTGTGCGCCTAGAGTGCGTCGCCGCATCGGACATGAAGAGACGGCGCCGCGCGGTGTGATCCGATAGTACCGACTACCGACAGTACCGATGGTACCGACTGCGGCCCGCCCGACGCTTCGCCAAAAGCGCGCCAAAAGAGGGCATGCGCCGCGTTTTTCACCCGCCGCACAGCATTTTGTGCTGCGTGCATCGACGAGCGCCCGGGCGTTGGGAGCGCGCCGCCCGATGAATGCGCAGGCGCATGCATCAGGGTCTTTCCCGACGACGGCAAAACATGCTGTCCGGACCACGCAAAACCGTGATTTCGAATGGTCGGGTCCAGCGAAACGCGGTGAACGGCATTTTTTGCGGTGATTAAATCAGCTATCGGATTCATGCAGCAGGATTCACGCAGCAGCACGGCCTTCGTCAGTAATGCAATCCAACGTTCCACCCGTCAATGAGGAGCAGGTGTCATGTACGACGACGAAATCAGAAAAGGCGGCATGAGCCGCCGCGACATGCTGCGCGTGCTGGCAGCCGGCGGCATGGCAATGGCCGGCGCGGGCGGTCTTTTGGCCGGCGCCGCGCCCGCTTTTGCGGCGCCTGCGCCCAAGAAGGGCGGAAAGATCCGCGTCGCGTATGACGCGTCATCGACGGCCGACACGCTCGATCCCGCCAAGGGATCGTCGGGCTCGGACTACATCCGCTTTTTCATGTTCTACAGCAGCCTCACGCAGCTCGATGGATCGCTCACGCCGCGCATGGATCTCGCCGAATCGATCGACACGAGCGACGGCAAGACCTGGGTCATCAAGCTGCGCCGAGGCGTCACGTTCCACGACGGCAAGCCGCTCACCCCCGCCGATGTTGCCTACTCGCTCATGCGTCACAAGAACGCGGCGACGGCGTCGAAGGTGAAGACGCTCGCCGACCAGTTCGCCGACGCCAAGCAGACCGGCCCGAACGAAGTGACGCTGACGCTCGTTTCCGCGAACGCCGACTTGCCCGTGATCCTCGCCACGCCGCAGTTCGTGATCGTGAAGGACGGCACGACGGACTTCAGCACCGGCATCGGCACCGGCCCGTACAAGCTCAAGTCGTTCAAGCCGGGCGTCTCGACCGTCGGCGTGCGCAACGACAACTTCTGGAAGACGGGCGGCGGCCCGTACCTCGACCAGATCGAGCTGATCGGCATTGGCGACGACGCGGCTCGTATCAACGCGCTGCTCTCCGGCGACGTCCATCTCATCAACTCGGTCGACCCGCGTTCGACGCAGCGCATCGCATCGACGGACGGCTACGAAGTCAGGGAAACGAAATCCGGCCTGTACACCGATCTCATCATGCGCCGCGACAACCCGATGTCGGGCAACGCGGACTTCGTGCAGGGCATGAAGTATCTGTTCGACCGCGAGCAGGTGAAGACCGCGGTGTTTCGCGGCTATGCGGTGATCGGCAACGATCAGCCGATTCCGCCGGAGCATCGCTACTTCAACGCGTCGCTGCCGCAGCGCCCGCACGACCCGGACAAGGCGAAGTTCTACTTCCAGAAGGCGGGCGCCATCGGCACGACGCTCCCGCCGATCTACGCCACCACCGACGCGAACGGTTCCGTCGAAATGGGCGTGCTGTTGCAGCAGTCAGCGGCCAAGATCGGCGTGAATCTGACGATCAACCGCGTCCCGGCCGACGGCTACTGGTCGCAGCACTGGATGAAGCATCCGCTCGGCTTCGGCAGCGTCAATCCGCGTTCGAGCGCCGATGTGCTGTTCACGCAGTTCTTCAAGTCGGATGCGCCGTGGAACGAGTCCGGCTGGAACAACCCGAAGTTCGACCAGCTGCTCTCCGCCGCGCGCTCGGAAACCGACGACGCCAAGCGCAAGCAGATGTACGGCGACATGCAGGCGATCGTGTCGGAGCAGGGCGGCATCGGCATCCCCGCCTTCCTGAGCCTGCTCGACGCGAACGACAAGCGCCTGCAGGGTCTCAAGCCGATTCCGACCGGCGCGATGATGGGCTTTTCGTTCGCCGAGCACGTCTGGTGGAACGCGTGACGATGTGACACGACTCAAGCGGCGGCCGCGCGCCGCCGCGTTGCCCACTCACAGGAGGGCTGACAGATGAACCGGAACATCGTCGGGCTGATCGGCCGGCGCATCGCGGTGACCGCGCTGACGCTGGTGATCGTCTCGATCATCATTTTCCTGATCACGAACCTGCTGCCCGGCGACGCCGCGCAAGCCGCGCTCGGTCAGGAAGCCACGCCGGAGACGGTCGCAGCGCTGCGCCAGCAGTTCGGGCTGGATCAGGCGCCGTGGCTGCGCTATCTGCACTGGCTCGTCGGGCTCTTCCACGGCGACTTCGGCCAGTCGCTCTCGAGCAGCCTGCCGGTGACGGAAATGATCGCGGGGCGCCTGCCCAAGTCGCTCACGCTCGCCGCGATCACGACGGCGGTTTCCGTGCCGGTGGCGGTCTCGGCGGGCATTTTGGCGGCCGTGAACCGCGAGTCGATCATCGACCGCATCGTGAGTCTCGGCACGCTGTCGCTCGTCGCGACCCCGGAGTTCCTGATCGCGACGATCGCGGTGCTGGTGCTCGCGGTGAAGCTGCACTGGCTGTCGGCGCTTTCGTATGGCGGCGAGATCGAGAGCGTGCACGATTTCCTGCGCGCCTACGCGATGCCGGTCGTCACGCTCTGCGCCGTCGTCATTGCGCAGATGGCCCGCATGACGCGCGCGGCGGTGATCGAGCAGCTCAGTTCGTCCTACGTCGAAATGGCGATGCTCAAGGGTGCGAGCCCCGCGCGCGTGGTGCTGCGTCATGCGCTGCCCAACGCCATCGGTCCCATCGCGAACGCCATTGCGCTGAGCCTGTCGTATCTGCTGGGCGGCGTGATCGTCGTCGAGACCATCTTCAACTATCCGGGTCTCGCCAAGCTGATGGTCGACGCCGTCAGTAACCGCGACTTCCCGCTCGTGCAGGCCTGCACGCTGTTGTTCTGTCTCGGTTATCTGGTGCTCGTGCTGCTGGCCGACCTGTGCGCCATCATCTCCAACCCGAGGCTGCGGACATGACGACTCATGGAATCCCTTCGAGCCAACTCGATCCCGCCGATCCGCTCAAGCGCAGCACGATGATGCCGGGCGGCGGCGAACCCATGCGTTCGCCGGGCGGCGGCGCGCCGGCACCCTCCGCGCGGCCGGTCCGCCGCCGCAGCCTCGCGCAGCGCATGGGGCTCTCGACGGGCGGCTGGATCGGTCTCGGAATGGTGTCCCTGGCGCTCTTCGTCGCGGTGTTCGCGCCGTGGCTCGCGCCGCATCAGGTCGGCAGCATCGTGACGACCGACGTGTTCGCCGGCATGAGCGCGAAGCTGCCGCTCGGCTCCGACTATCTCGGCCGCGACATGCTCACGCGCATCATCTACGGCACGCGGCTGACCGTCGTGCTCGCGCTTGCCGCGGCATTGCTGGCCGCACTCGCCGGCACGACGCTCGGCTTGCTCGCAGCCGTGGCGGGCCGGCGCGTCGACGAGACCATGAGCCGCCTGCTCGACGCGATCACGTCGATTCCGTCGAAAATGTTCGCGCTGATGATCGTGGCCGCGTTCGGCTCGTCGCTCACGCTGCTGATCCTGACAGCGGCGTTCGCTTACATGCCCGGCTCGTACCGCATCGCGCGTTCGCTCGCCGTCAACATCGGCACGCTCGAATACGTGCAGGTGGCGCGGGCACGCGGCGAAAGCGCGCTCTATATCGCGTGCTTCGAGATGCTGCCGAACATGCTGCATCCGATGCTCGCCGACACGGGCCTGCGCTTCACGTTCGTCGTGCTGCTGTTGAGCAGCCTGAGCTTCCTCGGACTCGGCGTGCAGCCGCCTTACGCGGACTTGGGCTCGCTCGTGCGCGAGAACATCGCGGGCCTCGGCGAAGGCACGCCGGTGGTGATCCTGCCTGCCATCGCCATCGCGGTGCTGACCGTCGGCGTGAATTTGCTGATCGACGGCTTGCCGCATCGGGGCCGCCGACGCAAGCAGGCGGCCGCTGTTGACGACGGAGGACACTAATGGGCGCCGAACTTTTTCATCGCGCGGCGGATGCCGCCAACGACGCATCGAGCCGTCTTGTCGAAGTGCGCGGCCTGCGCGTGGTCGGCAGCCGGCCGGGGGAGCCGGACACGACCATCGTTCACGATGTCGACTTCGAGATCGCGCGCGGCGAAGTGCTCGCGCTCATCGGCGAGTCGGGATCGGGCAAGACGACGATCGCGCTGTCGCTGATGGGCCACGCGCGCAGCGGCTGCCGCATCACCGGCGGCTCGATCCGCATCGGCGACACGGACGTGCGCGCGCTCTCCGCTAAGGGCCTGGCCGCGCTGCGCGGACGCCGCGTCGCGTACATCGCGCAGAGCGCGGCGGCGGCGTTCAATCCGGCGCGCGCGATCATGGATCAGGTGATCGAAAGCGCGATGATCCACGGCTCGCTCGGCAAGCGCGAAGCGCAGGCGAAGGCGGTCGAACTGTTTCGCGCGCTCGCGCTGCCGGAGCCGGAGACGATCGGGCGGCGTTATCCGCATCAGGTCTCGGGCGGGCAACTGCAACGTCTGATGGCGGCCATGGCGCTCATCACCGATCCCGAACTCGTGATTCTCGACGAGCCGACCACCGCGCTCGACGTCACGACGCAGATCGACGTGTTGCAGGCGTTCAAGCGCGTGATCCGCCAGTACGGGATGACCGCGGTCTACGTGTCGCACGATCTGGCCGTGGTCGCGCAAATGGCGGACCGCATCGTCGTGTTGAGCGACGGCCAGATTCGCGAAGTCGGCGCGACCGAACAGATCCTGCATGCGCCGGCGCATCCTTATACGCAAAGCCTCGTGGCGGCGGTGCAGCCCGTCTTGCCGACGCATCCGGCGCCGCCGGCGTCCAGCGAGACGCCGCTGCTCGAAGTGCGGCGCATGACGGCCGGCTACGGACGCAAGGACGCGAAAGGCGCGCCCGCGAAGATCATCCTCGACGACGTCGATCTGACGATCCGGCGCGGCCAGACGGTCGGCGTGATCGGCGAATCGGGCTCGGGCAAGACGACGCTCGCGAAGGTCATCGCGGGGCTGATGCCGATGGCGGGCGGCGAGTTGCTGCTCGACGGCGCACCGCTTTCCGGCAATCTGCGCCGCCGCACGCGCGAGCAGTTCCGGCGCATCCAGATCGTGTTCCAGAACGCCGATACCGCGCTGAACCCGATGCATACCGTGGAGCGCACGCTTGCACGGCCGCTCAAGTTCTATCACGGCATGAAAGGCGACAAGGCGCGCCGCCGCGTCGCCGAACTGCTCGAACTCGTGCGGCTGCCCGCGTCGTGCGCGCAACGCAGCACGGGCGAGCTGTCGGGCGGGCAGAAGCAGCGCGTCAATCTCGCGCGGGCGCTCGCCGCCGAACCGGACCTGATTCTTTGCGACGAAGTGACGTCCGCGCTCGATACGGTCGTGGGCGCCGCGATTCTCGACTTGCTGCGCGAACTGCAGCAGAAGCTCGGCGTGTCGTATCTCTTCATCACGCACGACATCGCGAAGGTGCGCGCGATCAGCGACGACATCGTCGTGATGTATGCGGGGCATCGCGTGGAAACGGGCGATCGGGCGGCGCTTTGCGCACCGCCGTTCCATCCGTATTCGCATCTGCTCGTGTCGTCCGCGCCGGAGTTGCGCGCGGGCTGGCTCGACGAAGCCAGCGAGCGATGTCATCAGACGCTGGAGCCGATCGGAGCCGCCGACGGCAACGCCGCACTCTGCACGTTCCTTTCGCGCTGTCCGATGCGTATCGACGGCGTGTGCAATCGCACGGCGCCCGCGTTGCGCACGCTCGGCAACGGCGCGCGGGTGCTGTGTCATCGCAGTGAGGAAGAACTCGAGCGCTTTCAGACGCTGCCGCCGGAAGCCGACGCGTCCGCACGCGCCGCTGCCGCGCGCGCGCCCGTCATCTAGACCCTCATCGACCTCGATATTCAGCCAGGACCTTCGATGGAATCATTGGAGCAGGCCGACCGGCGTCACTTCTTTCATCCGGGCACGCACGCCTTCGACCACGCGACCGGTTCGCTCGAAGGCTTTATCGTCAGCGAGGGGCACGGCATCCATCTGACGGACGTGGCCGGGCGCGAGTACATCGACGGCTTCTCGGGGCTTTACTGCGTGAACGTCGGCTATGGCCGCGACGAGATCGCGGATCGCATGGCCGAGCAATGCCGGCGGCTGTCCTACTACCACACGTATGTCGGCAGCGGCAACGCGCCGGCCATCGAACTGTCGCAGCGGCTCATCGAGCAATGGGCGCCGCCGGGCATGATGAAGGTGTTCTACGGCATGTCCGGCTCGGACGCCAACGAGACGCAGATCAAGCTCGTCTGGTACTACAACAACGTTCTCGGCCGCAAGGATAAGAAGAAGATCATCGCGCGCGACCGGGCGTATCACGGCTCGGGCATCGTCACGGGCGCGCTCACCGGTCTGCCGGTCTATCACGCGAACTTCGATTCGCCGTTCGACCGCGTGTTGCGCACGCTGTGTCCCGACTACTATCGCAACGCCGCGCCCGGCATGAGCGAGGCCGCGTTCACGGCGCATTGCGTCGCCGAACTCGAGGCGCTCATCGAGCGCGAAGGCGCCGAGACGATCGCCGCGTTCATCGCCGAGCCGATGAACGGCACCGGCGGCATCGTCCCGCCGCCGGACGGCTACTGGCCCGCGATACAGGCCGTGCTCCGCCGTCACGACATCCTGCTGATCGCGGACGAAGTCGTCTGCGGCTTCGGCCGTCTCGGTGCGCGAACCGGTTGCGAGCGCTTCGACATCCGTCCGGACCTCGTGACGTTCGCGAAGGGCCTGACGAGCGCCTACGCGCCGCTGTCGGCGGTCGTGGTCGGCGAGGCGTTCTGGGATGTGCTGATGAGCGGGTCGCGCGAGCACGGCATGATGGGGCACGGCTGGACCTACTCGGGGCATCCGCTGGGCGCGGTGGCGGCGCTGGCGAATCTCGACATCATGGAGCGCGAGAATCTCGTCGGCAATGCGGAGCGCGTCGGCGGCTATCTGCTCGCGTGCCTGCGCGCGGCTTTCGGCGCGCATCCGCATGTCGGCGACATTCGCGGCATCGGCATGCTGATGGCGATCCAACTGATGCTCGACCCCGCGACGCGCACGCCTTTCCCGGCGCAGCATCGCATCAACGCGAAGGTCGTGGCCGCCGCGCGCGAACACGGACTGCTGGTTCGCGCGCTCGGTACGGATATCGTCGGCTTCGCGCCGCCCTTGATTACGACGCGGGAAGACGCCGACGAAATCGTGCGGCGCATTCGAGCCGCTTTCGACGACACGCTGAGGACCGCATGACGGCGACGGACATCGCGGCGCTGCATCTGCCCGCCATCGGCCTCGGGACGTGGCAGTCGCAGCACGACGAAGGCGTGCGAGCCGTGCGCACGGCGATCGAGAAGGGGTATCGCCATATCGACACGGCAGCGCGTTACCAGAACGAAGCGGCGGTCGGCGAGGGCATCCGCGAAAGCGGCATTGCGCGCGACGACGTGTTCGTCACGACGAAGGTCTGGTGGACCGAACTGCACGCGAGCGCGTTTCGCCGCTCGGTCGAACGCAGTCTCTCGGAACTGAAGTTCGACTACGTCGATTTGCTGCTGATCCATTGGCCCAATCCCGACGTGCCGCTCGAAGAAACGCTCGGCGCATTGGCCGACGCGCACCGGCAAGGCCTCGCGCGCAAGATCGGCGTCTCGAATTTTCCGGTGGCGTGGCTGGAGCGCGCGGTGGCGTTGTCGCCGGTGCCGCTGTCGGTGAATCAGTGCGAGTATCACCCGTACCTGAATCAGCGCAAGGTGCTCGACGCCTGCGCGAAACACGGCCTGAGCTTCGTCGCGCACACGCCGCTCGGCAGCGGCCGGCTGATCGGCGATCCGATGATCGCGGGTATCGCCGCACGCCACGGCAAGACGAGCGCGCAAGTGCTGCTGCGCTGGCTCGTGCAGCAGCCGGGCGTCGCCGCGCTGCCGAAGTCCACGCATGCACGGCGCATCGGCGAGAACATCGACGTGTTCGACTTCGCGCTCGATGACGGCGAAATGCGCCGCATCGCCGCGCTCGCGACGCCCGGCGGACGCATCAGCAAGGTTGCCTGGGCGCCCGAGTGGGATACGGCGTAGTCCAGCGTGCCCGACGTCGCGAAGGCGCCCGATCGGGCGCCTTCTTCTGCACTGCTCAAGCCGCGCGCCGGTTCTCCAGCATCTGCGGATACTGCTTCGACACTTCCGCGAAAATCTCGCGCACGGCGCCCGCGCCTTCCGTGAGCTTGCCCGCGGTCTCCCATGCGTCGAGTGCGTCGAAGATCTTGTGCTTCAGGAAGTGACGCCAGATGACCGGCGCCGACGCGAGAATCTCCGTGAGCACGGCATAGCGCGCAGGCGTCCAGCGCGCTTCGTAGGCCGTGCGCGCCTCGCCGTAGTCGAAATGCGCGTGCGGCGTGCGTGGCGCGTCGACGGCGAGTTCGGCGCGGCGCCGCGCGGTCGCGTGTTCGTCGGCTTCGCCGGAGCGCACGACGACGCCGTAGAGCGCGAGCGCCTCCGCTTCGGTCAGATAGCCGCGCTTCACATCGGTGGCGACGTGCTGCGGATCGCGCTCGCAGGGGTCGCCGTAGCCGCCGCCGCCGCAACCTTCGAGGCGGATCACATCGCCGGGGCCGCACACGACGAGATCGGAGACGCCGAGGTTTTCTTCGCCCGCCGTGCCCGGATTACGTGTGAAGCGCGAATTCGCGCCCGCCTTGCCGCCCAGCACGCCCCACGACGCGAAGCGCGAGCGGTCGCGGTTGCGCGCCGTCACGAGCGTGCCCGGCGAGAACACGCGGAATTCCATGACGGTCCCGAGGCCGCCGCGATACCGTCCCGCCCCCGCGCTGCCCGGCACGAGTCCGTATTTGAGGATGCGGATGGGCACTTCCGCCTCGTTGATCTCGACCGGCGTGTTGCGCAGGAACGCGTTGTTCGCGCCCGATGCGTCCGAGCCGTCGCCGCTCGCCATGCCGCCCGCGCCGCCGCCGACCGGACCGATCGCCGCGATGACGGTCTGCCCGTCGCTGCCCACGGTGCGCACGTTGAGAATCGACATGCCGCCGGCGGGGCAGGCGGGCAAACGGTCCGGACACACCATCGAAAACGCGCCGAAGGTGACCATCTGCGCGACCTTGCAGGTGAGACTGCGCATGCCGACGGCGGCGGGCGGCACGCAATTCATGATCGTGCCTTCGGGCAGGATGCAGCGCGCGACCTTCAGCATCCCCGCGTTCAACAGCAGATCGGGATGCAGCGAGTACAGCACGTAGTTCAGGCCGACGAGCGCGAGGACGTGACGCTCCTTGCCGCCGGTCGGCATGTTGAGCGACGAGTTCAGTTGCGGATCGCTGCCCGTGAAGTCGAGCACGAGGGAGTCGCCCTGCACCTTCAGGTTCAACGCAACGCGAAGCGGCTTGCCGTTGGGCGAATCTTCATCGGCGAACTCGCAGAAGAAGTATTCGCCGTCGGGCATCGCAGAGACGAGCGCGCGCGCCTGTTCTTCCGAATAGTCGATCATCGCGTGCATGCCGGCCTTGAATTCGTCGATGCCGAAGCGCTCGATGATCTCCAGCACGCGCCGCTCGCCGGTCATCAGCATGGCGATCTGCGCCTTCAGATCGCCGCGATTCTGCTCGGGCGCGCGCACGTTGATGGCCATGTGGTCGAGCAGCGTTTCGTCCAGCACGCCGGCGCGCACGATTTTCGTGGGCGACCAGCGGATGCCTTCCTGATAGATCTCGGTGAGCGTGCGCGACAGCGAAGCGGGCACCGCGCCGCCCATGTCCGTGTTGTGGATGTGGCCGCCCACGTAGCAGACGATCTCGCCTTCGTGGAAGACCGGCTTCCACATCATCACGTCCGGCGTGTGCGTGGCGACGTAGCCGCTGTACGCGTCGTTGGTCATGCCGATATCGCCGGGCTCGTAATGATCGATCGCATCGATCACGGAACGGAAGTCGAGCCCCGGATACCACGTCGCGCCGAGCGTTTTCGGCGACGCGAACGTGAGACCCTCGGGCGTCATGATGGTGCAGGAGAAGTCCTCGGTTTCCTTCACGAAGGCCGAATGGGCGGTGCGCATGAGCGTATGAGCCATGCTTTCGGCCGCCGCCACGCAGTAGTTCGAGAAAATCTGAAGGACGGATCGGTTGAACGTCATGTCGGGTTCCTCGTGTGTTTTCACTGCGCGCTGAGCAGCAGATTGCCGTATTCGTCGACGACGCAGGCGAAGCCCGGCAGCACGCACGTCGTCGTGTCGTCCTGCGTGACGATTGCCGGACCCTCGAAACGATGCCCTGCGAGCAGCGACGTGCGCCGGTACATCGGCACCGTGCGCCATGCGTCGTCCAGATAGACGTCGATCATCGCTTCCACTCGCGGCTCGCCTTCGCCGCGCGCGATCTTCGGCATCTCGGGCTTGGGCGTCGGCAGGCTGATGACCAGCCGCAGCGCCACGACCTGCACCGCCGATCCCGCATCGCTGTGGCCGTAGAGACGCTGATGCTCGCGATGGAACGCATCGGCGATGCGCGCCATGTCCCGCTCGCGGATGGCTCGCGCGTCGAGCGGCGTATCGACCTCGAACGACTGCCCGCGATAACGCATGTCCGCCGAAATCGTCATTTCAGCGCCCGCATCCGTTCCGGTCTCGCCGACGATCCACTCCCGCGCCTGGCGCTCCAGCATCGCGAGATCGCCGGCCAGCTTGCCAAGGGACTCGGCGTCGAGCGGGTAGTAGGTCGTGCGCACGAAGTCGTTCTTGGTGTCCGCGATGAGGCCGCCCAGCGCGCTCAGCACGCCCGGCGTCGTCGGCACGACGATATGGCGCATGTTCAGCGCGCGCGCGAGAAAGCCGCCGAGCATCGGGCCGGCGCCGCCGAACGGCATGAGCCAGAACGCGCGCGGATCGATGCCGAAGCGCGACACGATGCGGCTCACGCCGCCGTACATGCCCGACACCGATACGTCGATGATCGCCGCCGCCGTCCGATGCACGTCCATGCCGAGACGTTGCGCGAGCGGCTCGATGGCGCGGCGGCTCGCGTCGACATCGACCTGGACCGCGTTGTAGCCGAGCGATGCGCGCCCGAGCACGCCGATGACCGCGAACGCATCGGTGATGGTCGGGCGGGTGCCGCCGCGTCCGTAGCAGACCGGTCCCGGATTGGAGCCGGCGCTTTCGGGGCCGACCTTCAGCACGCCGAAATCGTCGACCCAGGCGATGGAGCCGCCGCCGTCGCCGATCGACGATACGGAGACCGACGGGATATGAATCTGGAAGTCGCCGATATATTCGCCGGTCGCGTATTGCGGCTTGCCGTCGACGATCAGCGCGACATCCGCCGTGGTGCCGCCGATGTCGAGGCTCATGCAGTCCTTGATGCTGCACATGTTCGCAAGGTACGACGCGCCGATCACGCCCGCCGCCGTGCCCGAGAGGATCATCTGCACGCAATTGCTCTTGCCGTTCTCGGCGCTCATCACGCCGCCGTTCGACTTCGTGACCTTCAGGTCCGCGCCGACGCCGCTCTCGGCGAGCGCGGCCTGCAGGCGTGTCAGATATTGCGACACGCGCGGCTGCACGTATCCGCCGATGGCCGCCGTCACCGTGCGCTCGTATTCGCGGATGATCGGCCACACTTCATGCGAGCACGACACGAAAAAGCCCGGCGCCGCCTTTTCGATGATCGCCTTCACCTGCAATTCGTGCGCAGGATTGCGGTATGCATGCAGCAGCGAAACCACCACGCCTTGGCACTGCGCGGCCTTGAGCGCATCGAGCGCGGCGAGGACGCTGGATTCATCGATTGGCGCTTCCTCGATGCCGTCGGGGCGCATGCGGCCATCGACGCCGAACACGCGATCGCGCGTGATGAGCGGCTCCGGACGGCGCGACATCAGGTGGTACATGTCGGGGATCTTCAACCGCGCGATGTCGAGCACGTCCTCGAAGTTGCGCGTAGTGATGAGCGCGAGCCGCAGGCCCTTGCGCTGCACGACCGCGTTCACGCCGACCGTCGTGCCGTGCGTGAAATACACGACGTCGCGCGGATCGATGCCGAAGCGTTCGCGCAAGCCCTGCATGCCGTCGATGACTTCGCTGCCGGGGCTATCCGGCCGCGAAAACACCTTGAGCGTGCGGGTGGTCCGCGTCTCGTCGTCCAGCACCGCGAAGTCGGCGAACGATCCGCCGATGTCCACTCCGATTCTCAGCCCCATTGCAATGTCCCTGTCTGGTTTGTAGCCCGTGTGTTGCCCGTTGCCCTTGATGTGTGCCACAATACGGCACGACGTTTAACATCGTGGTACAACTTAGCATGCCGGTCCGCCGGCGTGCAAGACATCAAAATGAACAGTCTTCTGAAAAGCATCGAAATCATCGAGGCGGTGTCGGAGAATCAGCCGGTCGGCGTGGGCGAACTTGCGAAGCTGCTCGACATGCCGAAATCCAGCGTGCAGCGCGTGCTCATGACGTTTCAGGAAGCGGGCTGGCTGCGTCAGGCGGGCGGCGAACTCACGCGCTGGGAGATCAGCCCGCGTGTCATCGGCGTGCGTCCCAATGCGTTGAAGGGCGGCGCGCTGCAGAAAGCCGCGCGCGAACCGATGCAGGCGCTCTGCAACGCCGTGAACGAAACTGCGCATCTGTCGATTCCCGATGGCACGAACGCGATGGTTCTCGTCGAAGAAGTCGAGTGCAAGCAGTTCGTGCGCACCGCGTACAAGATCGGCGACGTATCGCCGTTCCACGCGACGGCCAACGGTCTCGCGTTGCTCGCGTTCATGAACGCGAGCCAGGTGGCGACCATCCTCAATCGCGATCTGAAGAAGTACGGCGACAAGACCATCAACGATCCCGCGCTGATCCGCGAGGAACTCGCGCGCATCCGCGAGCGCGGCTATTCGGTCAATTTCGGGCAATATCGTCACGCCATTTACGCCATCGGCGCGCCGATTTTCGACAGCAGCGGCATTGCGGTGGCGAGCGTGTGCATCTCGATGCCGGAATCGCGTTTCGACGAAGGCCGCATCGAGGAATGGGCGCGCGCGGTGACGGGCGCGGCGTCGCAGATCAGCCGCGGGCGCGCCGGCGCGTGAGGCTCACTGCGCCGATACGGGGCGCTCGGCAAGGATCGACATGAATCTCCGGCGCAGAAGAGCGTCACGTTTTCGGCCGGATGCCGATGTGCGCCGTCGAATACGCATTGAATCGACGGCAATGCCGTTTCGAAGCGTCAGTCTGTGCTTTCGCGGAACGCCTCGCCGAACGCCTTCGCGAGCATGTTCATCGGGAGATTCAGCGGATAGACGAGGTAGGTCGAAAACTCGATGCGCGGCGCGAACGGCAAGATCGCGAGCTGCCCGGCGTATTCGCGCGCGACGAGCGGATTCGATACGCTCACGCCCATGCCGCGCGACACCATCCGGCAGATGGCCGCCGCGAAGTGCGATTCATACGCGAGAATGCGCTTCTCCTCGCCGTCGATCTGGCACGCATCGTCGATGCGTTTTCTCATGACGTCGCTCGATTTCAGCGAGAGGAAGCGCTCGCCCGCGAGGTCTTGCGGCGTGATGGCGTCGCGGCGGCTCGCGAGCCGGTGATCCGGCGGCGTGATGCACACGCCTCGGCTTCTGCATGCTTCTTCGTGCGCGACGCTCGTGGCATTGAAAATCTCCGACGCGATTCCGATGTCCGCGTAGCCCGTGGCGAGCCATTGGCAGACCGTCAGCGAATCCGCGACGTGGAGCGTCACATCGACGTCCGGATAACGCTGCGCGAAGAAATGAATGGCGTCCGGCACCGCGACGATCGCCATGGACGGCACCGCCGCCACGCGCAACCGCCCGCTGCCGCGCTTGCGGATGACCTCCGCCTTTTCCTCCAGACCTCGCAGGCTTGCGAACGTGTGTTCGACATCGCGAAAGAAGACCTGACCTTCGAGCGTCGGCATGAGCTTTCCGATCTGACGCTCGAACAGCTTGATGCCGATGCGCCGCTCGAGTTGTCCGATCACCCGGCTGATGTTCGACTGCGACGTATGCAGGTCCTTGGCCGCCTGCGTCATCGAACCCGACAGCATCACCGCGCGGAACGCCTGCACTTCGCGAAAATTGAGCATCGGAAGGGGGTATATCAAAAAGGCATGGCCCCTGATTATATGCGCATTTGTCAAAGAAAAATGACGTTCATACACTCGTCTCAAGCTGATCCATCGCTGCGGCGAAGCCCATGAGAGAGTCTTCTCCGGCGCCTGCGCAAGCGGCTTTCACCCATCATGCTGCGCCACTCACGAGGAGACTCGATGCCGCTGTTCAGACCCAAATTCATTACCTTCGATTGCTACGGCACGCTCATCTACTTCGAAATGGCGAACGCGGCGCGCGCGCTCTATGAGGACCGCGTGAATGCGGAGCAGATGCGCGCGTTCACCGATGCATTCGCGGCGTACCGGCTCGACGAAGTGCTGGGCGCATGGAAGCCTTACGAGCAAGTCGTCGATAGCGCGATCCGCCGCACCTGCAAGCGCTTCGGCACGCCGTATCGCGAAGGCGATGGCCGCGCCATCTACGATCAGGTTCCGACCTGGGGCCCGCATCCCGATACGACCGCCGGCCTCGCGAAGGTTGCGAAGGAATTCCCGCTCGTCGCGCTGACCAATGCGTCGAACGCGCAGATTCCGCACAACATCGAAAGGATCGGCGTGCCGTTCCATGCCGTCTTCACGGCGGAAGAGGCGCAGGCCTACAAGCCGCAGATGAAGGCGTTCGAGTTCATGCTCGATCAATTGAACTGCGGCCCGGAAGACATCCTGCACGTATCGTCGAGCTTTCGTTACGACCTGATGACGGCGCACGATCTCGGCATCAGGAACAAGGTGTTCGTCGCGCGCGGGCACGAGCCGGCGAACCCGTATTACGGCTACACGGAAATCAGGGATATCGGCGGCCTCGCGGCCGTCGTCGGACTATGAAACTCGAACCGTACTGGCTCGGCACTGCGCCCGCTTTCACGGCCGGCGCGACCGGACCGCTGCCCGCACGCGCCGATGTGGTCGTCGTCGGTGGCGGATTCACGGGGCTGTCGGCCGCGTTGTCGCTCGCGCGCAAGGGCGTGGACGTGGTGCTGCTCGAAGCGGGGCGCATTCACGGCGAAGCGTCGGGCCGCAACGGGGGGCATTGCAGTCCGGGCACCGCGCAAGGACTCGCGGATCTGATCGACCGATACGGCCTCGACACGGCGAAGCATCACTATCAGGTCTATACCGATGCGGTCGATTACGTCGAGCGTCTCATCGCCGATGAAAAGATCGATCGCGATTTCACGCGGCGCGGCAAGATCAAGCTCGCGAGCAAGCCGACGCACCTCGCCGGCATGCAGCGCAGCTACGACGCATTGCGCAGGCATCTCGATGCACCCGTCGAATGGCTCTCGGCATTGGATGTGAAGCGTGAGATCGCATCGGACGCGTTTCACGGCGGCCTGTTCGATCCACGCGGCGGCCAGATGCACATGGGCAAGTTCGGCACCGGTCTCGCGACGACGGCGGCGCGCTACGGCGCGCGCATCTTCGAACACGCGGCCGTGACGCAACTGACGAACATCGGCGGCGACCGTCACCGCGTGGCGACGGCGAAGGGCACGATCGAAGCAGGACGCGTGCTGCTCGCGACGGGATGCTCGAATCACGGTCCGTTTCGCTGGTGGCAGCGGCGCATCGTGCCGGTGGGCAGCTTCGTCATCGTCACCGAGCCGATAGGCGCGTTGCTGGACCGCGCGTTGCCGCAGCGTCGCAATTACGTGACGAGCCTCAACTTCGGGAACTACTTTCGCGTGACGGCGGACGATCGCCTCGTCTGGGGCGGCCGGGCGCGGTTCGCGCGCAGCAATCCCGCGTCGGATCGGAAGAGCGGGAGGATCCTGAAGGCATCGCTCGACGCGCTGCTGCCGAGCCTGAAAGACGCGCGCATCGACTATTGCTGGGGCGGGCTCGTCGAGGCGACCGCGGACCGGCTGCCCTCGGCGGGCAAGCACGAAGGGCTGTATTACTCGATGGCCTACAGCGGACACGGCACGCAGATGTCCACCTATATGGGCGATGTGATGGCCGACATCGTGATGGGCGGCGCGCGCGCCAATCCGTGGGCGCGCACGCAATGGAAAGCACTGCCGGGCTATGCCGGACGCGAATGGTTTCTGCCGCTCGTGGGCGCGTATTTCCGGTTCAAGGACGCGGTGTCCTGAGCGCAGGGTGACAGGCGAGGAAAGCTCATGAATCATGTCGTGATGCGCATGGTGGCCCGGCGCTTCGCCATCGGCGCGCTGACGCTCTTGCTCGTATCGGCGCTCGTGTTTTTCATGGCGAGCCTGCTGCCGGGCGATGCGGCGCAAATGGCGCTCGGGCAATACGCGACGCCCGAAACCGTCGCGATGCTGCGCAAGCAGTTGGGCCTCGACGAACCGCTCGTGCTGCGCTTCTTCACATGGCTCGGCGGCCTGCTGAGCGGCAACTTCGGCCTCTCGTATGCCGCGAACGTGCCGGTCAGGAGCATCGTGATGACGCGCATTCCCAACACGATGATGCTCGCGGGCGCGGCGACGGCGGCATCGGTGCCGATCGCGCTCGTGCTCGGCATCGTCGCGGCGATGGCGCGCGGCTCGCTGCTCGATCGCGTGATCGGCGTGCTGACGATGTCGGTCGTCGCGGTGCCGGAGTTCCTGCTCGCCACGCTCGCCGTGCTGCTCTTCGCGGTGAAGCTGCACTGGGTGTCGGCGGTATCGGTGAATGCGGACACGTCGAGCTTCGGCGCGTTCCTCAAGTCGTATAGCCTGCCGGTGCTCGTGCTGTGCTGCGTCGTCGTCGCGCAGATGGCGCGCATGACGCGCGCGGCGCTGATTAACCAGCTCGACGCGCCTTACGCCGAAATGACCGTGCTCAAAGGCCTGCATCCGGCGCGCACGGTGCTGCGTCATGCGCTGCCCAACGCGGTGGGGCCGATCGTCAACGCAATGGCGCTCAGTCTTTCGTATTTGCTGGGCGGCGTCATCATCGTCGAGGCGATCTTCTCGTATCCGGGCCTCGCGAGCACGCTCGTCGACGCCGTGAGCAATCGCGATCTGCCCATCGTGCAGTTTTGCGTGCTCTTCTTCAGCACCTGCTATCTGCTTCTTCTTCTCGTCGCCGATGTCGTGACGATCGTCTTCAATCCCAGGCTGCGCTGACCATGAAACACGTCCTCTCTTCGCCGCGCGCAGTGGGGCGCTTCTTCGTCTCGCTGCCGGTGCTCGGGCGCATCGGGCTATGCGTGTCGATCGTCTGGGTCTTCGTCGCGATGTTCGGGTCGCTGATCGCGCCTTACGGCATGATGGACATGAGCGGCGGCAAGGTCTTCGCGTCGAGCAGTCTCGCGTATCCGCTCGGCACGGATTTTCTCGGTCGCGATCTGTTGAGCCGCATTCTCTTCGGCGCACGCTATTCGATCGGCCTCGCGCTCGCGGCCACGCTGATTGCGAGCGTGAGCGGCACGTTCCTCGCGCTCGTGTCGACTGTCATCGGCGGCTGGTTCGACGAAATCGTCTGCCGCATCGTGGATGCGCTGCTCGTCACGCCGAGCAAGATTCTCGCGCTGCTGGTGATTGCGATCTTCGGCTCGGACCTGAACGTGCTCGTGCTGATGGCGGGCGTCATCTACATGCCCGGCGCGTTTCGCATCGCGCATTCGCAGGCCGTCGGACTGAACGCGATGGAATACGTCACCGTCGCGCGTCTGAACGGCGAAAGCACGTTGCATATCGCCTGCCGCGAGATATTGCCGAACATGATCCATCCGATGATGGCCGATTTCGGCCTGCGCTTCGTCTATAACGTGCTGATGCTGAGCGGCCTCAGTTTTCTCGGCCTCGGCGTGCAGCCGCCGTATGCGGACTGGGGTTCGCTCGTGCGCGAGAACCTGTCGGGCTTGTCCTCGGGCGCGGCGGCGGTCATCATGCCCGCGCTCGCCATCGCGACGCTGACCATCGGCGTGAATCTGCTGATCGACAGTCTCGCCGCGCGCGGGCATACGCATGCGAAGGGGTGAAACATGAGCCGCACTCTCGTGAACGTGTCGGACCTGCGTATCGTCGCGCAGGGCGACGGCGGCAAGGAAACGCCCATCGTCGAGAACGTGAGCTTTTCGATCGCGCGAGGCGAAGTGCTTGCGCTGATCGGCGAATCCGGCTCGGGCAAGACGACCATCGCGCTCTCGTTGCTCGGCTACGCGCGGCGCGGTTGCCGCATCGCCGGCGGACGCGTCGAGGTCGGCGGCACCGATGTCCTCGCCGCGTCGCCGTCGGAACTGCGCGGCTTGCGCGGAAGACGCGTCGCCTATGTCGCGCAGAGCGCGTCGGCGTCGTTCAATCCGGCGCTGCGCATCCTCGATCAGGTGATCGAAGGCGTGTGCGTGCGCCGGATCATGAGCCGCAAGGCGGCGCGCGCCAAGGCCGTCGCGCTGTTTCGCGCGCTCGCGCTGCCGTCGCCGGAGAGCATCGGCGAGCGTTATCCGCATCAGGTGTCGGGCGGCCAGTTGCAGCGTCTGATGGCGGCGATGGCATTGATGTCCGATCCCGAAGTCGTCGTGTTCGACGAACCGACCACGGCCCTCGACGTGACGACGCAAATCGAAGTGCTGCGTGCGTTCAAGCGGGCGATCGCGCAGTTCCAGATCAGCGCGGTCTACGTGTCGCACGATCTAGCGGTCGTCGCGCAGATTGCCGATCGCGTGCTCGTCTTGCGTCATGGAACGGTTCAGGAGGAGGGCGCGCTCGGACAGATCATCGGCGCGCCGTCGCATCCCTATACGCAGAGCCTGATCGCGGCTGCCGCGCCCGTGCCGCGCCTCACGCAACGCGACGCCGAGCACGCCTGCACGCGGCCTGCCCTGCTCGAGATCGACAATCTCACCGCGGGTTACGGCGAACGCGATCGTGCGGGCATGCCGGCAGTGCGCGTGCTCGACGGCGTGAATCTGATCCTGCGGCGCGGTACGACGCTCGGCGTGATCGGCGAATCGGGATCGGGCAAGTCGACGCTGGCCCACGTGATCGCCGGATTGCTCGCGCCCGCGAAGGGCAGCATCCGCTTCATGGGCAAGCCGCTCGCGGGCCTGCATGCCGATCGCGACCGCGATCTTTACCGGCGCATCCAGTTGGTGTTCCAGAACGCGGACAAGGTGCTGAATCCGTCGCAGGACGTGGGCGCGATTCTCGCGCGGCCGCTGAAGCTGTTCGACCGATGCGCGTCGAGCGAGATTCCGGCGCGCGTCGCACGTCTGCTCGATCTCGTGAAGCTGCCGGCGTCCGTCGCGAGGCGCCGTCCGGGCGAATTGTCGGGCGGGCAAAAGCAGCGCATCAATTTGGCGCGCGCGCTCGCGGCCGAACCCGAATTGATCATCTGCGACGAGGTCACGTCCGCGCTCGATACCGTGGTGGGCGCGGCCATTCTCGATCTGCTCGTCGAACTGCGCCGCGAGCTGGACATGTCGTACCTGTTCATCAGCCACGACCTGTCGACGGTGCGCACGACTTGCGACGATATCGCCGTGCTCTTCAAGGGCCAAAAGGTCGATGCATGCGACCGCGATGCGTTGCTGAGCCAGCCGCGTCATCCCTATACGGAGAAGCTGATCGGATCGGTGCCGGAAATGCGCGTCGACTGGCTGGAGGAGACGGCGCTGCGCATGAAGGCTTGACGATACGATGCAACGCTTGCCGGCGATTCGTTGCGTCGCGATTGGCAGGCCGCCTTGCTTCTTTCGCCGGTCCGCGCGATGTTCGACGGCGAAAACCCACGTTTGGAGCGTGGGTTGGGCCGCACCGATGGATCGCCTGGATTCAAGTCCGCCACACCGCCTCGGCGAACCGGTATCCCATGTTCATGCCCGACGGATTCGACTTGTAGCCGCGCACCTTCTTCGACACACCGTCGAGGATCACGTCGAACACGGGAATGACCGTGCCCGCGTTGTCATGCACGAGCGTCTGCATGTCGCCGTAAATGGCCTTGCGCTTTTTGAAGTCGCCTTCCGCGCGCGCGGCGTCCAGCAACTGATCGAGCTTCGGGTCTTTCCAGCGCGCCTCGTTCGTCGGCGACTTCGAGGTATAGAACAGCTCGAAGATCATGCCCACGTTCGGACGGTTCGATATCGAGCCATACGTGATAGGGCGCTTGGTCCAGTAGTTCGACCAGTAGCCGTCGGTAGGAACCTGCTTGACGACGAAGTTGAAGCCCGCCTGCGCGCCGAAACTCTGCATGAACTGCGCGCCTTCCACCGACGACGCAATGCCCGGCTGACAAAAGATCTCGATCGACTGACCCGCGAGGCCGCTCTTCTTGAGATGGAACTTCGCCTTGTCGATATCGAAGGAGCGTTGCGGCAGCCCTTCGAGATAGTAAGGGTCCCACGGCGCCACGGGATGATCGTTCGCGACGACGCCGTAGGTCTGCATGACGTCGTCGACCATGCGCTTGCGATCCTGCAGATAGCGCACCGCCGACACGAAATCGGCGTTGCCGGCAATCGGGCTGTCCTGCCGCAAGATCAGGTCCGTGTAGATGCCGAGCTTGTTGAGCACGAGCTGCACGTTCTGATTGCCCTTCACCTGCGCGGCATAACGATGATCGACCAGCGAGCAGATATCGACGTCGCCCGCGAGCACCGCATTCACGCGCGCGGCGTTGTCCGGCACGCCGATGATCTCCACCGTGTCGAGGTAGGGCAGGCCGGGCTTCCAGTAGTTCGGGTTTCGCTTCGCCGCGAACTTGGCTCCAGGCGTGAACGTGTCGATGACGAACGGACCGGTACCGACGGGCTTCGAGAAGTCCTTCGCGCCGTTACGCACGATCAGGAAGTAGCTGCTGCCGAGCACCGACGGAAGATCGAAGTTCGGCTTGTCGATGACGAGCGTCGCTTCGTACTTGCCGACGGCCTTGATTTCTTTGAAGCCGCTTGCAATCGCGAAGGCTTTCGACGTCGTCGCCGGGTCCTTGTGCCGTGCGAGCGAGTAGACGACGTCATCAGCCGTGAGTTCGGCGCCGTCGTGGAAATGCACGCCTTTCCTGATCGCGATGCGCCATGTGAGGCCATCGGCGCTTTCGAGCTTGTCGGCGAGCGCGAGCGAAGGCGTCAGCGAATCGTTGAACTCCATCAGCGCGTTGAAGACGCAGAACTGCTTGGTCCAGTCGCCCGAATGCGCGCCTTTGGCCGGGTCGAGCGTGTCGGATACCGAGCCGTTCTGAACCGCCATGCGGACGTTGCCGCCGCGCCTGGGCGCTTCGTCGGCCATCGCGTAAGTGGACAGGCCGCTCGCCATGCCCGCCGCGGCGCATATCGAGAGGAAATCTCTTCGGCTAGTTTTCATCGGTGTCCCCTGGTGTTGGAGTGATCGGCGTGGCAAGAGCGGATGCGGCGTTCACGTTCATCGAAACGCGGACATGCCCGCCTGACGGACCATTCTAGGAACGGATGCGCCGCATGTTCAAATTCGCCATTTTTGACCCCCCATCCGTTTTTGATATGCGGACGCGATGGACGGCCCGCCGTTTGGTCGAGGCTTGCGCGATGTATCGCGGGTCCATATCAGGAAAGCATGCCCTCCCAATACCTTCGCATTTGTCAACGCGGGGATCGCTTCTTACACTCCGGCTCACCTGGCTCCTCTCTGGAACGACGCGAACGTGAGACATCCACTGCTGCACATCGAGACCGATGCGACCTTGCCCACGCATGTGGATGTCGCGGTGATCGGCGGCGGCGCCGCTGGCGTCGCGACGGCGTATGAACTCAATCGGCTGGGCAAGCGTGTCGCCGTGTTCGAGAAGGGACGCATTGCCGCCGAACAAAGCAGCAGAAACTGGGGCTGGTGCCGCACGCTGGGCCGCGATCTGCGCGAACTCGGCATGGCGAAGCTGAGCGTGCAGCGCTGGTCGGAGTTGTCCTCCGAGATCGGCGCCGATGTGGGATTCCGCGAGACCGGCATCACCTTCGTCACGCGCAGCGAGGAGGAGCTTGCGGGCTGGCAGGACTGGTTTGCCTTCGCGAGGCGTTCGGGCGTCGCGGCGCAAATGCTTTCGCGAGAACAGGCGAACGCGCTCTATTCGGGCCACGGCGCGCCGTGGATCGGTGGCGTGCGCACGTTCCACGACGGCTACGCCGATCCCGCCTGCGCCATTCCGCTGCTCGCTCGTCATGCGCGCGCGCAAGGCGTGACGATTCTTCAGCGCTGCGCGGTCAACGATCTGTACATCGAAGCAGGGCGGCTGGCGGGGATCGAGACCGAACGTGGACGGGTACGCGCCGATGCGGTCGTCATCGCGGCCGGAGCGTGGTCGTCGCTCTTCTGTCTCAAGCAGAAAGTGGTGCTGCCGGTGTTGAACGTGCATTCGTCAGCATCGAAGTCGAAGGGCGACATCCGGCTCTCCTTCGAAGGGCCGCTCAAAGCGCCTGAGTTTTCATTGCGCGAACGGGCGGACGGCGGCTACACGCTCGCGAAGAGCGGGCGCGGCACTGTCCATGTCGTGCCGAACAGCCTGCGCTACGCGAACCGCTTCAAGGGACTCTATGCGAGCCGCCGGGCGAGCATCAAGGTCAAGTTCGGCGCAGAGTTCTTCCGCCAGCTCTGGGACGAGTTCGGCTACTTGCATCTGGGCCGCTCGCCGTTCGAACGCACGCGCATCCTCGATCCCGAGCCGGACATTTCGCTTGTCCACTCGGCTTACGATGCCGCGGGCAAGATCTTTCCGCAGTTCGACCCCTCCGCCGTCGATCTCGCGTGGGGCGGTGCGATCGACAACACGCCGGATGGCATTCCCGTCGTATCCGAATGCAGCGGACAGCCTGGGCTCTACTTGTGCACCGGATTCAGCGGACACGGCTTCAGCAGTGCGCTCGGAGCAGGACGGATGCTTGCCGGACTGATCGCGACCGGGCGCATGACGCAGGAGTTGGAGCATTTGTCGCATAGCCGATTCCTGAACGGGCAGGCACTCGCGCCGAACATCATTTATTAGGTCTTTAAGCTCGCGTCCGATGTTGTCCGGCGCGATGGTTGTCGAATATCGGACTCGCCTTGCTCTTCGACCCTCGCGAGCCGCGGTCAGGCGTTTCGCGTCGCTCGGCTTGGTCGATCAGCCAGTCCTCGAAGGCGCGCAGCAAGCGCGTGTTCTGCTTGCGCTCCGGCGGGAGATCGAAGGGCTTGACCAGTTCGCCCGCGCCACGTTCAGCTCGCCTGCCGCTTTCGTGAAGCTCAACATCCGCGCCGACGTTTCGAATGCGAGCAGCGCCCGTAGCGAGGAAAGTGGAAGACGCATACGACCCCATGTTATGGGGGATGCATCGATTTGTAATTTGACGGCGGGAATTGGCCTCGTTACCTTGAACCCGACGTCCACTTCATTCTCCGGCCATGACCACTGCTTCGTCGGATCCATTGCTTCGGCCGTTCACCCTCAAGCACCTCGTGCTCAGGAACCGCGTGATGAGCACGAGCCACGCAAGCCGCCTGACGCGCGATGAATTCCCGCAAGAGGTGTATCAGCGGTATCACGAGGAGAAGGCGAAAGGGGGGATCGCGCTGACGATGTTCGGCGGCTCGTCGAACGTCAGCCTCGACAGTCCCAACACGTTCCAGCAAATCAACGTATCGACGGATGCGGTCGTGCCGCATCTGCGCCGTTTTTCCGACCGTATTCACGCGCACGGCGCGGCGCTGATGTGCCAGATCACGCACCTCGGGCGGCGCGGCGATGCCTATACGGAGCCGTGGCTGCCGATGATCGCGCCGTCTGCCGTGCGCGAAACATTGCATCGGGCGATTCCACAGGCTATCCACGATGCCGACATCGAGCGCGTGATCCGCGATTTCGGCCTTGCGGCGAAGCGTTGCCGTGATGGTGGACTCGACGGCATCGAAACGCATGCGGGCGGGCATCTCATCGGTCAGTTCATGGACCCGACCGTGAACCTGCGCACCGACAAATACGGCGGCTCGACGGCCAATCGCGTGCGCTTCGCGATCGAGATTCACGAAGAGATACGCAAGCAGGCCGGCGACGAGTTCATCGTGGGCTTTCGCTTCTCGCTCGAAGATGGATGCAGCTTCGAGGAAGGCCTGGCGATGTCGCGCATTCTGCAGGACACCGGCCTCTTCGATTTCTTCAATGTCACGTTCGGCCGCATGGACACGAAGATGGCGCTTGCGGTCAATTCGATGCCCGCCATGTTCATGCCGTCCGCGCCGTGGCTGCCGAAAGCCGCTGCATTCAAGCGCGCGGTCGATCTGCCCGTGTTTCATGCGGCGAAGATCGCCGATCTCGCCACCGCGCGTTACGCAATCCGCGAAGGCCTGCTCGACATGGTCGGCATGACGCGCGCGCATATCGCCGAGCCGCATCTCGTGAAGCTCGTCGAAGCGGGCAAGGAAGACGAGGCGCGGCCGTGCGTCGGCGCATCGTTCTGCCGCAATTTCCGCGCGACGTGCATCCATAACCCGGCGACATCGCGCGAAACGTACCTCACGCACGACATACCGGAAGCCGCGCAGAAGAAGCGCGTGCTGATCGTCGGCGCGGGACCGGCGGGCCTCGAAGCGGCACGCGTTTGCGCGACGCGCGGCCATGACGTCACCGTGCTCGAGGCGAACTCGACGGCGGGCGGGCAGATGCTGCTCGCGGCGACCGGAAGCTGGCGGCGCGATCTCATCGGCATCGTCGATTGGCGCGTGTCCGCGCTCGAACGGCTGAATGTCGATGTGCGTTACAACCACTACGCCGAAGTGAGCGACGTGCTCGATCATGGCGCGGACGTCGTCATCATCGCGACGGGCGGCTTGCCGGATCTCGATGCGCTGCCGGGCGCGCGGTACTGCAAGACCGTGTTCGATGCGCTCACGGAAACGCCGCCGCGCCAAGGCAGCGCGATCGTCTACGACGGCACCGGCCGCCACAACGCCTATCTGTGCGCGGAACGTTATGTGGATGCGGGCCTCGACGTATCGCTTGCGCTCATCGACAGCACGCCCGCGCAGGAAACCGGCGGACGCGGCGACGATCAGGTCTGGATGCGCAACATCGCGCGCTGGGACGTGCCCGTGCGGACGAACATCGAACTGATCGAAGTGAACGCGCTCGCGAACGGCAAGCGCCGCGCCGTGTTCCGTCATCTTCTGACGGATGATCTCGTCGAAGTGGAAGCGGATCATGTAGTCGTCGAGCGCGGCATGCTCGCGGTGGACGATCTTTACGAAGCGGCGCGCATGTATTCGGCCAACGACGGCTATACCGATCTCGAAGCGTTCGCAACGGGTAAGCCGCAACCCGCGACGCCCGCGGAAGAAGGGCGATTCCGGCTATACCGCATCGGCGACGCGAGCGCGTCGCGCGACATCCACACGGCCATATACGACGCATACAGGCTTTGCCTTGCGCTCTAGAAGGCAAGTCAGAAAGCAGAGGCCCTGAATGAACATACCGACCGTTGCTATCAGGCGACTGCGAGCAGATGAATGGCGACTGCTTAGAGATCTGCGCCTGCAAGCACTCAGAAGCGACCCGGCTTCATTCTGGGAAACGGAAACCGAGGCGCGAGCCTACGACGATTCGTATTGGAGCGCATTCGCCGAGCGGCTCGCGACCCCTGATGGTTCTCGTTTTTTTATGCTCGAGGTGGATGGCACCATCATCGGCACGGTCTTCGGCACCAGGAAAGGCGAGCACGAGTACCGCGTCGGCGGGCTTTGGATCGCACCGCCTTCGAGACGCAAAGGATATGGCTCGCTTCTGGTTCAGCGCGTCGTGAATTGGGCGAACGATGACCCTTCGGCAGCTATTCGACTCTGGTGCCATGTCGGGCCGCAGACCGCGTTCTATAGCAAGAACGGCTTCCACTCATTAGGCACGTTAAGACAGCATGAGTCGGATGGACGACAGATTGTCGAGATGCAGTGGTCTTGCGCGCAGGCAGGTTAGTGCGTTTCAGATGACGCGCCCGCTTGCTGGATGGAATGGACACCGCACTGCCTTCCGGCAAGACGCCGTTCACCAACCCGAAAAGCGAGGCCAAGTCGAGATTTCCCCGTCGGGGCCGAGTGCCACATACTCGGGATATTGCGCGCCGGTTGCACACGCATGATTGGGAAGGATGCGCAGCCTCGTGCCGATGGGAAATTTCTTCGCGATGTCCGCGTCCGGCGAATCGTCGCGCGCAATCACGCCGTGTTCCTGATTTGCGGTGACCATCCGGTAGTCACCGAGTTCGTTGCCGTCCTCTGCACAAACGAGCCCATAACCGAAGTCGCGTTTTTGCCGTTGTGTGCCCCGATCCCGGCTCATTGCCATCCAGCCGGCATCGACGATCGCCCATCCTTTATCCGGTTGATGGCCGATAACGGTAGTAAGGACGCTCAAAGCGATCTCGTTCGTCGCGTTCACACCGACGTTATGCATCACCAGGTCGAAGAAAACGTAGACGCCTGCGCGAACCTCCGTGACACCTTCGAGGTGTTCCGCAGCAAGAGCGGTGGGCGTGGACCCGATGCTCACGACGTCACAGGCGATGCCCGCGGCACGCAGACGTTCCGCGGCGCGAACAGTGCCCGCACGCTCCTGTTCGGCGATGCGCATCAGTGCGTCCGGTGTGTCGTATTCGTAGCTGGACCCCGCGTGCGCAATGACGCCGCCGAGTCGCATACCGCCGTCGACCAGAGCCCTGGCGACCGGTAGCAAAGCGGGGTCTTCCGGAGCAATACCGGAGCGGTGACCGTCGACATCGATCTCGATCCAGATTTCGAAGGCCTCGCCATGCGCGCGTCCGAAGGCAACGATTTCTTCGACGCCCGCGAGGCTGTCGGCAAGGAGCTTCAGATCGCATCCAGCGCGTCGAAGAGCGAGCGCCTGCGACAACTTGCCCGGTGCGATACCAACCGCGTAGACGATGTCGCGCACGCCCGCGGCAAAGAACTGCTCTGCCTCCTTCAGGGTCGAGACGGTAATGCCGCGTGCTCCCGCGGCGATCTGCGCTTGCACGACGGGCTTGCACTTACTGGTCTTCACGTGCGGCCGGAACGCAACGCCAAGCGCATTGAGGCGTTCTTGCATTCGCGTGATGTTGCGGTTCATGCGCGCGACGTCGATCAGAGCGGCCGGTGTGTTCAACGACTGCAGGTTCAAAGCGGGACCCCTCACTAAGTTACCGGCGCGAATCGTCGAGTGTCGAACGCAACGCAGCCCGGATTGAACCCGCACTATAGAAGTCGAACCTGTGCCCGTGTTTAACGGAAGATAAACGGACAGTTAAACGGGACTGAATCTCTGCGGGTGCCTCCACGGTGCCGGATCGAATGCGCGCTTCGCAGCTTCAAGGAAGATTCGTTGACGGTTCGTGATGGCATGCCGGGATGGCAAGAGCGCCATGATCGGCGCGGGCTCCAGTCGCCACTCGGGGAGAAGCCGCACCAGCTTGCCTGCCGCAATGAGTCCCGCGGCGCTCCACTCAGAACGCTCGATGATGCCCAAGCCGTCCGCGGCCCAGTCGCTTATAACGGTGCCGTCGTTCGAGGATAGCGACCCGGACAGCCTCACAGTGATGCCTTTGACGCCGGGTCTGCGGGCTTTTCCGTCCGGCATGAACCGTAGGCGGGTGACATCTTCGTCGTTCTCGCGCAGCGTCAGGCACTCGTAGCGCTGAAGATCGGTCGGATGATCGAGTCGGTCCATCCGTCGCGCGAATTCAGGGCTTGCGCATAGAAAGCGCTCGTTTGGCGCCAGGAAATGGCCGACCCAGGACGACGATTTGGCTGTACCGATCGACAACACGACGTCAGCGCCCGACGCGGCTGAGAGAGGGCTCTCGGCCAGAACGAGCGACACCCCAAGGTTCGGATGCTGGAGATGCAGTTCTCGAACCAAGGGCGCTATGTGTGCCCGGCCAAAGCCGAACGGCGCGACGATACGCAAGTGGCCGCTTACGCTGCCTGACTGCTCCGCGACTCGAGTCGCAATTGATTCGATCCTCTCGAGTATCTCGATCGATTCTTGCAGGAGCTTCACGCCCTCGTCGGTAAGTGTCACGCCACGCGCTTCACGAACGGCAAGTTGCAGCCCGAGTCGCTCTTCCAGTCGCTGCAGACGAACCGAGACGGCTGGAGGCGTCAGGTTCAGCACGCGTGCTGCGGCGGCGAGCGAGCGCGACCCGCCCAGCGCGCGAAACAACCGCATGTCCTCGAGTTCGATCATTAAAGGGCCCTTAAGCACATGTTCAGTCGTTATTAAACACGCCAGAATTCCTGGCCCTTATCGTATTGCGATCCAGACAAGGTTGCCGTTACGCGGTCTCAGACGAGGCACGTCGATGATGCGGGCAAACGACGACTCACTCGTTAAATTCGATTTAACGAACAATTAGTCTAGCGTTAATTGTCGTTTATTTTGTTCGAAAGATAATGAATACACGCGACACCGCCTTCGAGGTCCGCACTCCGGGCCGCCTCGCGGTGCATGCGACAACACAAGGAAAAGGTAGGACCATGGACTCGAAAGCACATACCGATTTCGGCGTTTCCAAGGCAGTCTATAGGCCGATGACCTCGGCAGACATTGCGACCGCGCACGAAATGTCGCTTGCGGTTTCATGGCCGCACCGTCCGGAGGACTGGGAACTCGCGCTGATCACGGGCACCGGATTCGTAGCGGAATTGAATGGCAGCGTCATCGGAACGGCGATCTGCTGGAAGCACGGACCGGAGCGAGCGTCGCTGGGCCTCGTGATTGTGTCGGACGCGTATCAAGGGCGCGGAATTGGCCGCAAGCTCATGCAGATGATGCTCGAGGAACTCGGTTCGCGCGTCACGTTTCTACACGCGACGCCGGCCGGCCAGCCTCTGTACGAGACGCTCGGCTTCGACGTCTGCGGGATGCTCAACCAGCACCAGGGACGAGTGACGACGACTATCGCCGTCAAGCTGCCTGTTGGCCTTGAATTGCGCGAAGCGCAAACGGAAGACTTTGACCGGCTGAATGCCATGGCGACGCGTGCTACGGGTCTCGAGCGTGAAGGCATGCTTCGAGAACTGTTTCGGGTAGCACACGCCGTTGTGCTCGAACGTGACGGCGCCATCATGGGCTTCTCCGTGTTCCGTCGCTTCGGTCGTGGTTACGTGGTCGGCCCGGTCATCGCGTCGGAATCGGTGGACGATATCTACGCCAAGGCTTTGATCGGATTCTGGCTCGAGGGTCGCGAGAACGAATATATCCGTGTCGATGTGCCCGATGGCTCGAGCCTCGACGACTGGCTCAACGCGCAGGGGCTGCCTTGCGTGGACTCGACCGTCAAGATGGTGCGCAACGCTTCGGCCAACACGCATCGTGATTCTCCCGATCCCGACCTGAGATGGTACGGCCTGATCAGCCAGGCCATGTTCTGATCGAGTGCCGGCATTTCTCAAACAATCGGCGTCGAAGCAAGGGCGGTCGCTAGGCGACGTGCAGGCCACGTCTCTCCGAGTACTGAGGGTCTGGTGCTTCTCAAGACTGTGGGCGGCCGGAAGCTGTCGAGATCGGTGGTGAGTGAACGATTGCCTTGTTCACTTCTGGGCTTTTACGAACGCGCTTACAGATGTCTCACTCGCGGACCATTTTGAGTCGCTCGGTATTCGAGGGTCTCGCGGCTGTCATCGTGCACTTCGGGTCGGTCAGCGTTAAGCTCATCTTAATGCCGCCTTAATTGACCATTCAACAACGCTGGCGGCCCCTGTCCAATAATCTGCATGTCGGTTTCACCTTCTTGCTTCTCGGGAGTTCATCGTTCATGCGTGTACCGTTGACCAGCCTACTCGGCACCGACCCGTTGCCTGCCAGCGCCGATGTGGTTGTCATTGGTGCAGGCATTGTCGGAACGTTTACGGCTTGGTTCCTGGCGAAGCGTGGGGTGAAGGTCGCCGTTGTCGAGAAAGGACTTGTCGGATGTGAGCAGTCGAGCCGCAATTGGGGCTGGGTGCGCCAGCAAAATCGCGACGCGCGTGAGTTGCCAATCGCAACAGAAAGTCTTCGACTGTGGGAGCAGTTCGAGGCGGAATCGGGAGAGACCACCGGATTCAGGCGCAGCGGGCTACTGTACTTCAGCAACGATGAAGCCGAGATCGCTCGTTGGGCACGCTGGTGCGACTTTGCCCGTACTGCTGGCGTGAAGACCGAAGTATTCGGTAGCAGTGAAGCCAAGAAGCGCGGCGGGGCGACCGGGCGGCAGTGGAAGGGCGGCGTTTTCGCTCCTACGGACGGTACCGCTGATCCCGGCCTTGCCGCCACCGCCGTCGCACGCGCGGTTCGCAAGCTGGGCGGCACCGTCCACCAGAACTGCGCGGCACGCGGCATCGAAACAATGGGCGGCCGAGTAAGCGGCGTGGTGACGGAGCGAGGCACTATCCGCACGCCGGTTGCAGTTCTGTCGGGTGGCGCCTGGGCATCGACATTCTGTCGGCAACTCGGGATTCGCTTCCCGCAGGCGACAATCCGTGCATCTGTCGCAGCGGTCTCTCTTCCTAGCGGGACCTTGCCCGACGCCCTGCATACGAAGGACGTCACGATCACGCGCCGCGGCGAAAATCTCTACACACTCGCAATCAGCGGACTCGGACGGTTCGATCCTACCTGGCAAAAGGCGCGGTTCGCCCGCGACTTTCTACCTATGTTTTCGAGCCGTTGGCGCAGCCTGAGCCTTGGAACCTTGGAGGGGATGCGCTCAGGCCATGAAAGCATGGCACGTTGGGCGCTGGACCAGCCCACTCCGATGGAACGCATGCGGGTGCTCGACCCGACTCCAGACGAACAAACGATAGCGGAAACCCGTCGGCGGGCAGCCGCGCTATGCCCGGCGATCGCGACCGCCCAGTCGGCCGGCTCCTGGGCGGGTTATATCGACATGACGCCCGACGGCGTGCCCGTGATCGGCGAATCCGCGAAGCTTCCTGGCTTTTTGATGGCGGCGGGGTTGAGCGGTCATGGCTTCGGCATCGGCCCTGGCGTCGGTCATCTCGCGGCAGATCTCGTTACAGGCGCGACGCCGATTGTCGATCCACTGCCGTATACGCATGGGCGCTTCGAGCAATCCGTTTGGGGAAAGGTGGCCGACTTCTGAGAGCGATGGCACGTGGCGGCTTGGCTTGTCTTGCTCGAACAACCGCATTCGCTGCATCCCGCCTGGATGCTGCCATTGACACGAGGATTTCGTATGAATTCAATTCGCCCGAAATACATCACGTTCGACTGCCACGGCACACTCATTCACTTCGAGATGAACGAAGCGGCGCGCGCCTTGTATAGCTCCATGCTGACGACTGAGCAAATGACACGGTTCTGCCAGCTTTTCGCTGCGTATCGGCTAGACGAAGCAATGGGAGACTGGAAGCCTTTCGCACAGGTTGTCCATAATGCGCTCGAGCGCGCCACCAAGGTATTCAAGCTGCCATTCCGTGCGGAAGACGCGCTGGCGATCTACGAGAGCATTCCGACGTGGGCTCCGCATCCTGATGTGCCGGGCGGCCTTGCAAAGGTAGCAAAGGAGATTCCACTGGTCATCCTGACCAATTCCATGAACGCGCAGATTCAGCATAACGTTGCGAAGCTCGGAGCGCCGTTTCACGCCGTACTGACTGCAGAGCAAGCGGGTGCGTACAAGCCACGCCTGCGAGCGTTCGAATACATGTTCGACACGCTCGGCTGCGGACCGGATGATATTTTGCATGTCTCATCGTCGTTCCGATACGACCTCATGTCCGCACACGATATGGGCGTCAAGAACAAGGTCTTCGTGAATCGGGGACATGAGCCGGCCAATCCGTTCTATGAGAATACCGAGATTCGCGATATTAGCGGTCTGGCTAGCGTAGTCGGTCTGTAGAGCGCGTGCTTGCTACGGGAAATCGCAGTGGCATCGCCCATTAGGGAAAAGGAAGTCCCGATGCAATTGACATCTTACTGGCTGGATACCTCGGAGCCCTTCGTTAGCCGCTCGACCGGACTGCCGTTGGATTCATGCGACGTGGTGGTGGTCGGCGGTGGCATCACGGGTACGACGGCAGCACTCGAACTTGCGAAGAGGGGAGCGAGTGTCGTTGTCTGCGAGGCCGGGACGGTAGGACAGGCCGCATCGGGTCGCAACGGCGGTATGTGCAACAACGGATTCGCACAGGATTACGGAACAATGGCGAGTCTGATCGGCGTCGAGCGCGCGAACGAGATTTACCGTGCCTTCGATGCGGGCGTCGACACCGTTGAGCGGCTGGTGCGCGAGGAGTCGATCGACTGTGATTTCGCACGGAGCGGTAAGCTGAAGCTCGCGGCCAAGCCCGCACATTTCGACAAGCTCGCGCGCAGTCACGCGCTACTGGCCTCGAACGTCGATCCCGATACACGGCTTCTCACGCGTGCGCAATTGCGCGACGAGATCGGTTCCGACCGGTATCACGGCGGCCTGATATTCGGTAAAAGCGCCGGCATGCACGTCGGCCGTTACGTGCGCGGTTTGGCGCGGGCGGCGGAAGCGCGCGGCGCCCATATTCTCGAACACAATCCCGTTTTAGAACTCAGACGCCAGCCGCGTGGGGGCTATCGAATCAGGACGCCGCGTGGCGAGATTCGTGCGAAGCAGGTGCTTCTTGCGAGCGGTGTGACGCAGGTCGGGCCGTTTGGATGGGTCCGCCGTCGCATCGTGCCGGTCGGCGCTTTCCTGATCGTCACTGAGAAATTGCCCGTCGATTTGCTCGATCGGTTACTGCCGCGAAGACGAATGGCAACGGACACGAAGAACTTCGTCAACTTCTTCCGCACGACGCCGGATGATCGCTTGCTCTTTGGTGGACGGGCTCAGTTTGCGGTATCGACTCCGCGTGCCGACGAGCAAAGCGGCAAGATCTTGCAACAGCAACTCACTAGCGTCTTTCCGGAACTCGCCAATACGCGAATCGACTACTGTTGGGGAGGCATGGTCGACATGACGAAGAATCGTCTGCCCCGCGCAGGAGAGCGTGACGGCGTTTATTACTCGATGGGATACAGCGGCCACGGCACGCAGATGTCGACCTTGATGGGTACGCGCATGGCGGACATCATGGACGGCCGCGGAGACCTCAACCCGTGGAAAGACCTTAGTTGGCCGGCAATTCCCGGCCACTTCGGCAAACCATGGTTCCTGCCGATTGTCGGCGCCTGGTATCGGTATAAGGACGCAACGCAATGACAACTCCGCTCGAGCATCTTTCTCACTCCGGACATCTCAGGCAGATTTTCGTTGACGGCGCATGGACCGATCCCCACGGCACGACGAGCGTGCCACTGATTTGCCCGTCCACCGGCGAGACGCTCGCGGAGTTGCCGCTCGGCGATGCAAACGACGTCGAGCGTGCTGTGCAAGCGGCGCGCGGAGCTTTCGCGCATTGGTCCATCACGACGCCGCAACAGCGGGCGCACTATCTGGACCGGATCCACACACTGATGCTGGAGCGCGCCGAGATGTTCGCGCAGTCCTTGACGACCGAAATGGGCGCGCCGATCTCCTATGCGCGCGGTTCGCATGTGCCTCTTGCGGCAGAGCATCTGCGCGTCGCCCGCGATAATCTGGCGGATTATCCCTTCCGCGTTCGGCGCGGCTCGACGGCGATCGTTCGCGAACCCATCGGAGTCTGTGCGCTAATCACCCCGTGGAACTGGCCCATCTACCAGATCACGGCGAAAGTGGGCCCTGCGCTCGCAGCAGGATGCACCATCGTTTTGAAGCCAAGCGAGTTGTCGCCTTTGAGCGCGCTGCTGTTCGCCGAAGTGATCGAAGAGGCAGGGCTGCCCGCGGGCGTATTCAATCTCGTCAACGGCACTGGCCCGGAAGTTGGCGAGCGGATGGCCGCGCATCCGCAGGTGGACATGGTGTCCATTACGGGGTCCACGCGTGCGGGAATTCTGGTCGCGCAGGCGGCCGCGCCGACTGTCAAGCGCGTCGCCCAGGAACTTGGCGGAAAATCGCCCAACATCCTGTTGCCGGACGCGGACTTGTCGCGAGCAGTGACGTTGGGAGTGAGTGC
This sequence comes from Caballeronia sp. Lep1P3, assembly GCF_022879595.1. Lineage (NCBI taxonomy): Bacteria > Pseudomonadati > Pseudomonadota > Betaproteobacteria > Burkholderiales > Burkholderiaceae > Caballeronia > Caballeronia sp. Lep1P3. The sequence goes on from NZ_CP084268.1 coordinate 66,968, forward strand.
CGCGTTCCGCAACATGGGTCAATCGTGCAGCGCGCCGACGCGAATGATCGTGCCGCGTGACCTTCTTCCGGACGTCGAAACGCTTGCGGTCGCGGTAGTCGATGCGATGGTGGTCGGCGACCCTTTCGATGAAGCGACGACGCACGGGCCGCTTGCGAACGGCGTGCAGTTCGAACGAGTGCAGACAATGATCGAGGCTGGCGTCGACGAACGCGCCAAGTTGCTCGTCGGTGGTCCCGGTAGGCCGGTCGAGGATAGTCGAGGCTGGTTCACGCGGCCGACTGTATTCTCGGACGTGCATTCCGATATGACGATTGCGCGTGAGGAGATTTTCGGACCCGTGTTGGCAATTCTTCCTTACCGCGATGTCGACGAGGCCGTTGAGATAGCCAATGACACCGTGTACGGACTGGGCGCGCACGTACAAGGCAGAGACCTCGATAGGGCGCGTGCCGTAGCCGCGCGGATTCGATCGGGCCAGGTGCATCTGAATTACCCGGCCTGGGACCCGCAGGCGCCTTTCGGCGGCTACAAACAATCCGGCAACGGACGCGAGTACGGCGTAGAGGGGATGGAGGAGTATCTGGAGGTCAAATCCATCCTCGGTTATTACGCGTAGCGATACGTGCTCGGCTCATCGAGGGCGGGCGCCATACCGATATCGACTCACCACAGGCTGTTCGCAGGATCGAAAAAATGAATACCGCTGCCGAACTTGATACCTCGCTTCCTTTCTATCATGCGCAACGCGAGCAATGGACCGGGCTGCGGCGTGATCTACATGCCAACCCCGAGTTGCGGTTCGAGGAAACGCGTACGGCCGATGTGGTCGCACGCGAACTGGAATCGCTCGGCTATGCACCTGTACGCGGACTTGGAGGGACCGGCGTGGTTGCGAGCCTGCCCGGATCGGACCCGTCACGGGGCATCGTCCTGCGGGCGGACCTGGACGCGCTTCCGATTCACGAAGCGAACTCGTTTGCGCATGCGTCATGCAGGGCCGGTGTGATGCACGCCTGCGGCCACGACGGGCATACGGTGATGCTGCTCGGTGCCGCCGAGATACTCAAGGCGTTGCCGACACTGCCAGGCTCGGTGCATTTCGTGTTTCAACCTGGCGAGGAAGGCGGCGCGGGAGCGCGCAAGATGATCGACGACGGATTGTTCGAGCGTTTCCCGACCGAGGCGGTGTTCGGCATGCACAATTGGCCGGGGCTTCCCGCAGGCGAATTCGGGCTGCGCACTGGGCCGATCATGGCGTCGGGCTCGCGCTTCCGGATCGTCGTGACGGGCCGAGGCGCGCATGCGGCGCAGCCCCAGCTCGGACTCGATCCGATCCCGCTTGCATGTTCGATCGTCCTTCAATGCCAGACCATTGCCGCGCGCCATAAAGATCCGGTGGATCCCGGCGTGATCTCGGTATGCATGGTGCATGCCGGCGATACGGACAATGTGATTCCCGAATCGGCCGAACTGCGTGGCACGATCCGCACGCTGTCGTCGGCATTGCAGCAGCAGTTGCAACGCGACATCCGGACAATGTGCGAGGGCCTCGCCGCGGCTTACGGCGCGCGCGTCCAGGTGGAGTACTTTCAGTACTATCCGGCGACTGTCAACACGCCGGCAGAAACCGCACTTTGCGAGACGGTGATGCGCGAAACGTTCGGCGACGAGCGGGTTCACGCCAACGTGCCGCCGAACATGACGTCGGAGGACTTCGGCTTCATGCTCGAAGAGCGGCCGGGCGCATACGTGCTCATCGGCAACGCGAAGCCTGGCGGCACCTCGACCAGTTTGCATCAGCCAACATACGATTTCAACGACGATATCTTGCCGGTCGGGGTACGTTACTGGGTCGAGCTTGCGCAGAGCTATTTCAAGCGCTGACTGTCTCTCGCTATCGGCGCGTTACCGCGAATCGCTGGCGAATCAATGCCGGAGCAACGCTCATCGGTCAGATCCTTTTGGGAACGCCGGGATTCGCGTACCGGTGACATTGAAACGGGCTTAGCCGAAGGTTAAATGGCTCATAAACACGCCCGTTCTGCGTTTCTATAGTGGCGCCTAGCTCGATCGATTCGCCGCACAGCGGGCAGATCTTTCGGTTCCGCAACGAGTGGAACATGTACAGGGAACGTCCGTGAAAGTCACCCGTATTCGCAACGGTGCCCATTTTTCCGGACTCGAGCATCGGGGCACCATTGCTTTGCTCACCGGCGCAAGGAGCCGGGCGAGCGAGTCGTTACGAGAACCTCCGGTTCGCTGGCCTCGCTGAACTGCGGTCTGAACGTCGATCAAGCGCTCTCGCGGTCGACTATCCTGAAGCCCGTATCGACTCTCAGCGCAGGCAAGGGCGCCGCTTTCGCGTCCAGCCTCGCCACAAGCGCTTGCGCGGCAAGCCTGCCAATCGAAGCACCGTCGATTCGCACGGTCGACAGCGAGGGGTGGACGTGAGCCGCCGTGCTGAGATCGCCGAAACCCATGACGGCTACATCGCGGGGAATCGCGATGCCACGCTTTGCAGCCTCGGCGAGGATTCCCTGTGCGAGCGTATCCGTGCTGCACACGATGACTTCGGGTAAGGCGTTCTCGAGCAGGCGCACGAACCCTTCGCGTCCGGTTTGCAGGGTGGCGGGGGCGGGCAGCACCACCATCGGGACGTCGCCGACGCCGTGGCGCTTCAGTTCGTCGATGATGCTCGCGCTCCGCCGCAAGCCTCTGGGATCATCGGCCGACAGAATCGCGAACCGCCGAAAGTCCTTCAGCAGAAGATGACGCGCGACGGCAATGCCGACCGCTTCGTGCGAAAAGCCGATCAGCATGTCGATCGGATCATCAGTGAGATCCCATATCTCGACGATCGGCACCCTGGTTCTGCGCAGTCGCTCGCGGGTGCGCGGCGAATGGTCGGTGCCGGTCAGGACGATCGCGTCTGGCCGCCGTCCGAGCAGTGTTTCGACAAGCTGCTCTTCGCGCTCCGGCAGGTAGTCGGTCAGCCCGAGCAAGGTCTGATAGCCCGCTGCGGCAAGCGTCGACATCATGGTCTGCACCATGTCCGTGAAGATCGAGGTTGCAATTGTCGGCAGCAGAAGGGCAATCAAATGACTCCGGCTCGTTGCCAAGGCCCCGGCAAGCAAGTTCGGCACGTAGCCGGTGGCGCGTACGGCGTCCATGACGCGCTGCCGCGTCTCTTCGCGCACGAGTTCCGGGCGTTTGAGGGTGCGCGACACCGTCATTGCCGTCACGCCCGCCAGACGGGCGACGTCTTCCAACGTCACGCTGTCATTCGTTCGAGGTATCTGGCCGGCGGCCGCTGTGACGCTGTCTTCCATAGCAACTCCGTGATTACGGTGATTGTATAGACGCTGACGACACCGCCGAATCTAAACGCAAGAGGTACGACGTCTGATCGGATGACGACGGGGAAAACCCGCATTTCCTCGATGTTGGCGCTAACATATCCTAATAGCCAGTGAGACATCACACAACCTTCCGGAGACGATGATGGACCGACGAGCGCAACGGGCAGCTCCTGCAATCGCCCGAGAGGAGATCGAAGACAGGGCGACGGACTCCGGTGCCGCAGGCAGCTACGCCGGGCGCAGCAAAGCGCGGTTCCTGATCGTGCTCATGTTGTTCGTCGTCACGACGCTCAATTACGCGGACCGCGCGACCATATCGATTACCGGCTCGGCCATCCAGAAGGCGTTGCATATCTCACCGGTCGAGATGGGGTATATCTTTTCGTCTTTCGCGTGGGCGTATGTCATCGCTCAGCTTCCCAGCGGCTGGCTGCTCGATCGCTTCGGATCGAAGCGCGTCTACGCATTCAGCATCTTCTTCTGGTCGTTGCTCACCGCAGTCCAGGGATTCGTGGCGGCGTTGCCCGTCGGCGTGGCGTTCGCGACGCTCTTTCTGATGCGCTTTCTCGTCGGCGCAGCCGAGGCGCCCGCATTTCCCGGCAACGCGCGTCTGACCGCCACCTGGTTCCCGACTGCGGAGCGCGGCACCGCATCCGCGATCTTCAATTCGGCCCAGTACTTCGCGACGGTCCTGTTCTCGCCGATCATGGGCTGGATCACGCACACATATGGCTGGCCGTATGTCTTTTACGCGATGGGCGCGCTCGGGTTGCTGATCGCCGGGCTGTGGTTGAGGACCATCTATGCGCCGCGCCAGCATCCGCTCGCGAACGAAGCGGAGGTCCGCTACATCGCCGATAACGGAGCGATGGTCGATCTCGAAGACCGGCAACTCGCGCAAGAACGCCGTGCCGCGCAAACGCACACGGCTAATCCACGCACGCACGGTCGCCACGCACTCGCGCAATTGCTCAAAAGCCGCATGATGCTCGGCGTGTTCATCGCCCAGTACTGCATCACGACGCTCACCTATTTCTTCCTGACGTGGTTCCCCATTTATCTCGTGCAGGAACGGCACATGTCGATCCTGAAGGCGGGCTTCGTTGCTTCGATTCCGGCCATCGCGGGCTTTCTCGGCGGCGTGCTCGGCGGCGTGGTGTCGGACCGCCTGATGAAGCGCGGCTTCTCGACGAGCACCGCGCGCAAGGTGCCGATCGTCGTCGGCTTGCTGCTCTCGACGTGCATGATCGCGTGCAATTACGTCGATAACCAGTGGCTCATCATCGGCATCATGGCGGCGGCGTTTTTCGGCAAGGGCATCGGCGCGCTCGGCTGGGCCGTCGTCTCCGACACCGCGCCGAAGCAGGCAAGCGGCCTGTGCGCGGCGCTCTTCAACACCTTCGGCAACACGGCGGGCATCACGACGCCCATCGTCATCGGCTATCTCGTTCAGGGAACCGGCTCGTTCGCGGCGGCGCTCGTCTTCGTGAGCGCGAATGCGGTGATCGCGATCGTCTGCTACCTGTTCGTCGTCGGGAAGATCGAGCGCTTTCAGCTGGCCGAATGAACGGTCGCCGCACCGCAGGCAGGAATCGATTCACAACGACACGGAGATGGCTTTGAGCACACTCGACGGATTGCAGAAACGGCGCGGCTTCATCAAGGCGGCGGCAGCAGGCGGACTCGCGACCGCGGCCGGTCTGGCGGGCGCGCAGACGCTGGGCGGCTCGCGCAGTGCGAACATGGTGGAGTTCAAGCCGTCGACGCGTTATCCCGACGTATCGGTCGAAATCCTCGATCCGGGTTTCGCCAAATACCGTCTCTACAGCAGTTCCGTCGAACAGCTCGGTTCCGGCATGCGCTGGGCGGAAGGTCCGGTGTACTTTCCGGCGGCGCGTTACCTGGTGGTCAGTGACATTCCGAACAACCGCATGATGCGTTACGACGAAGTCACCGGTGCTTGGGGCGTTTTTCGAGAGCCGTCGAATCAATCGAACGGCAATACGCGCGACCTGCAAGGACGGCTCGTCACCTGCGAACACCTGACGCGACGCGTGACCCGCACCGAGCACAACGGCAAGATCACGGTTCTCGCGGACAGCTACCAGGGCAAGCGCCTGAATTCGCCGAACGACATCGTGTGCAAGTCGGACGGTTCGCTCTGGTTCACGGATCCGCCGTTCGGAATCGGGGGAAACTGGGAAGGCGACAAGGCGACGTCCGAGCTGCCGCAAGCGGTCTATCGCATTTCGCCGGATGGTCGCTTGCAGGCGATCATCACGGATCTCGCCGGACCGAACGGGCTCGCTTTCTCGCCCGACGAATCGAAACTCTACGTGATCGAGAGCCGCGCGACGCCGAGCCGCATCATGTGGAGTTACGACGTCGGCCCGGACGGCGTGACGCTCGGCAACAAGACGAAGGTCTTCGATGCCAACGGCGCGGGCGCGCTCGATGGCTTCAAGATCGACAAGGACGGCAACTTCTGGTGCGGCTGGGGCTCGGACGGACGGGCCGGCGTGAATTCCGCGGACCTCGACGGCGTGAAGGTGTTCAACGCCAAAGGCAAGCCGATCGGCTTCATCCATTTGCCCGAACGCTGCCCGAACCTGACCTTCGGCGGACCGAAGAACAACCGGCTGTACATGGCCAGTTCCCATTCGTTGTACGCCTTGTACGTGGAAGCAGAAGGCGCCGTCTGATTCGCGACGCGCGCATTGTCAAATCAACCGATGGTATTTCGCTCATGTCCATGACTTCGACTCGCGTCAACGCGACGCCCACCGTTACCGAATTACGCGTGATTCCCGTTGCGGGGCGCGACAGCATGCTGATGAATCTCTCGGGTGCTCACGCGCCGTTCTTCACGCGCAACATCGTCATCCTGAAAGACAGCGCGGGCAACACGGGCGTCGGCGAAGTGCCGGGCGGCGAAAAGATCCGCAAGACGATCGACGATGCCCGCGCGCTGGTCGTGGGGCAATCCATCGGCAACATGCAGGCGGTGCTCAATCGCGTGCGCACCGAGTTCGCCGATCGCGATGCAGGCGGTCGCGGCCTGCAGACTTTCGACCTGCGCACGACGATCCATGCCGTGACCGCGCTCGAAGCTGCGCTGCTCGATCTGCTCGGGCAGCATCTCGGCGTGCCGGTTGCCGCGCTCCTGGGCGAAGGGCAGCAGCGCGACGAAGTGGAAATGCTGGGATACCTCTTCTACGTCGGCGATCGCAACAAGACCGATTTGCCCTACGCGTCGGGCGAAAACGGCAAGGACGACTGGGAGCGCGTGCGCACCGAAGTCGCGCTGTCGCCCGAGGCAGTCGTGCGCCTGGCGGAAGCCGCGCAAGCGCGCTACGGCTTCAACGACTTCAAGCTGAAGGGCGGCGTGCTGGCGGGCGATGCCGAGATCGAAGCGGTCACGGCGCTCGCGGAGCGTTTCCCGGACGCGCGCGTGACGCTCGATCCGAACGGCGCGTGGTCGCTCGCGGAAGCCATCCGGCTCTGCCGCGACAAGCACGACGTGCTCGCCTACGCGGAAGATCCGTGCGGCGCGGAGAACGGCTATTCCGGCCGCGAGGTGATGGCCGAATTCCGCCGCGCGACGGGCCTGCCCACGGCCACCAACATGATCGCAACCGACTGGCGTCAGATGGGCCACGCGATCCAGTTGCAATCGGTCGATATTCCGCTCGCCGACCCGCATTTCTGGACGATGCAAGGCTCCGTGCGCGTCGCGCAAATGTGCAACGACTGGGGCCTCACCTGGGGCTCGCATTCGAACAATCACTTCGACGTGTCGCTCGCGATGTTCACGCATGTCGCCGCCGCCGCGCCGGGCAAGATCACCGCGATCGACACGCACTGGATCTGGCAGGACGGCCAGCGCCTGACGCGCGATCCGCTGCAGATCGCCGGCGGCAAGGTGAAGGTGCCGGAAGTGCCGGGCCTCGGCGTCGAGCTGGACATGGACGAAATCGAGAAGGCGCACGCGCTCTATCAGGAGCACGGCCTCGGCGCCCGCGACGACGGCATCGCGATGCAATATCTCATCCCGAACTGGAAGTTCGACAACAAGCGGCCTTGCCTCGTGCGCTGACGCTCGGCACATGCCGAAACGGACAGTGCAACGCCGCATGCTGCCGATACGGTTCTGTCGTTCCGGGCGACAGCATGGGTGAGCTATCAGGAACCGGGGACGAGACGGCTGGGTCGGTACAAAGCGCGATGCACCTGACGCGCCGACGCAATAGCCCGGGCTCGCCCCGTTGCCGTCATCGGCAATCTGTCACTGGCCGGTTCCCCCAATGCGCGAGCGCTACAGGCTGCGCACAATGCGGGCGGCTGCTATGGCTACGCTGCGGACCTGATCCGCGACGCCTCACGGCGATCAGCGCGACATAACCACAGCGAATCGCCCCATGAGCTAAATTCAATAGACGGCTATCGCTGACTTCTCCAGACTTCGTGCGTGAAGTGCGCCATAGACGTGGCGCGCTCACCCCCGAAAAAAAGCGCAACAGCGCAACAAGCTCCGGAGGAGACACAAGCGATGCTGCATCGTCCCCGCGTCACCCGTTCCGTTCTCGCGCTCATGTGCGCGATGTCCTTCATCATGTATCTCGATCGCGTGAACCTGTCCGCCGCCGCGGGCGTGATTCGCGACGACCTGCATCTGTCCAACACTCACGTCGGCCTCGTGTTCGGCGCATTCGCCTACACGTACGCGATCTGCCAGGTGATCGGCGGATGGGTCAGCGACCGCTTCGGCGCAAAACGCACCCTCGTCCTCTGTGCGTCGATCTGGATCGTCGCGACGGTGGCGACCGGTCTCGCCGGCGGCGTCGTGTCCCTCTTTTGCGCGCGCATGCTGCTGGGCGTCGGCGAAGGTGCCGCGTTGCCCGCACAAGCGCGTGCGCTCGTCAACTGGTATCCCGCGAGCCAGCGCGGCTTCGTGCAAGGGCTCACGCACTCGTTTTCGCGGCTGGGCAATGCGCTTACGCCGCCGTTGATCGCGCTATTGATCGCTTTCGCGTCGTGGCGCGCGTCGTTTCTACTGGTCGGTGCGCTCACTGCTGTGTGGGTCGTCGTGTATGCGTGGTACTTCAAGGACGATCCGCGCAAGCATCGGCACATGACGGCTGACGAAGAAGCGCAGCTTCCGCCGCCGCACAAGGTTGCCGTGGAGAAGACGCGCGAGCCGACGCCGTGGGGCCGTCTCATTCGCCGCATCGGGCCGACGATGATCGTCTATTTTTGCTATGGCTGGACCGGCTGGCTCTTCTTCACGTGGCTGCCGAGCTTCTTCATGCACGGACGCGGCCTCGACCTGAAAAGCTCCGCGCTGTTTTCCGCAGGCGTATTTCTGTCGGGCGTCGTGGGCAATACGGTCGGCGGCGTCGTGTCGGATCGCATCCTGAAGCGCACAGGCAACGTCGTGGCCGCGCGGCGCAACATGATCGTCATCGCGTTCCTCGGCGCGCTCCTGTTTCTTGCGCCGGTCATGTTCGTGAAGTCGTTGCCGGTGATGGCGGCATCGATGAGCCTCTCGTTCTTCTTCCTCGAAATGACGATCGGTCCGATCTGGGCCGTGCCCATGGACATCACGCCGAAGCACGTCGGCATCGCGAGCGGTCTCGTGAATGCGGGATCGGCGATCGCGGGCATCTTCTCGCCGATCGTCTTCGGCTTCGTCGTCGATCGAACGGGGAACTGGACGCTGCCGTTCATCGGCTCGCTTTGCCTGCTCGCGGTGGGCATCGTGATGACGTTCTTCATGCGGCCGGATATCACGCTGGACGAGACGCACGTGGACGGCGAAGAAGTGGGCAACACCCTCGCGCTCGCCGAACATCACTGAGCGTCACGCCGCGCGGATCGCCTCGATGACCAATTGCGTCGCCGGACTGATCCGCCGGCTCTTGCGCAGTATGAGGCCGTAGGGCGCGAGCCGGCCGCGCAAAGGCGTCGGCAACAGCGCGATGGTATCGAGCGTCGCGTAGTAATGCGCGACCGAACTCGGTAATACGGCGAGCATGTTCGAATCGCGCAGGAGTGAAAGCGTCGTCAAAATCGAGGACGTCTCGACCGTGCTCGAAGGCGGCGCAACGCGCGATTCGCGGAAGGTCTGATCGATGATCTCGCGCATCGGGCTCGGGCGCGGCTGCACGATCCACGGATACCGCGCAAGGTCGGCGAGCTTCGGCCGGCTCGCGGCGTTCACCGCCGGATGATCCGGCCGCGCGACGATCGACAGCGCTTCTTCCGCCAAGGTCTCGAAGCTCAGATCTTCCGACGAGAAGCCATACGGTATGCGTCCCACGACGATATCCAGTTGATCCTGCTGCAACGCATGGACGAGAACGTCGCTCGTATCGATCTGCACGCCGATTTGCAAGCGCGGATGCGCTTCCTTCAATTGCACGATGACGCGCGTGAGCAGGTCGGGCGCGGGCGCCATGACCGCGCCGATGCGCACCTTTCCGACATTCCCCGCTTCGATCGCCGCCAGTTCCTCGCGCAGTTCGTCGAGATCTTCGAACACGACGCGGGCATAGCGCATCACCGCTTCGCCGTAGATGGTCGGTTCCATGCCGCGTGCATGCCGCACGAAAAGGGCCACGCCAATGGTGTCCTCGAGTTCCTTCAACGCCTTGGTGGCGGCAGGCTGGGTCATCGCGAGTTCGTCGGCTGCGCTGCGCAGCGACTCCGTTCGCGAGAGCGCCGTCATCAACTGGAGGTGACGCAAACGCAGTCGCTTTCTGATGGTGCTCGCTGGCGCGATCATATTGATGAGAACCTTGGAGGATGGCGAGGAATAACCGCAGGCAATAGGCCGATGCAAATAATTCAATAGTCAGTTATCGCGCAGTTTCGCACACTAGGGCCTCGCATATCGGCCAAGCCGCGCTTATATCGGCAACTCAAGGAGACAACGAAGATGAAGATCAAGCACGTTCGCGCACGCGTATTCGAATGGAAAGGCAAGGTCGTGCCGCCGCAGGCGCACTTCTGCACGAACGCGGTGGACATCCTTCACGAACGCGGCGATGCGATGGGTTCGTTCCGCTTTCATGGCTGGCTCGTCGTGGAGATCGAGTGCGACGACGGCACAGTGGGCATCGGCAATTGCGCGCTTGCACCGCGCGTCGCCAAGCAGATCGTCGATGAATATCTCGCGCCCATCGCCATCGGCGAGGACCCGTTCGATGTCGAATACATCTGGCAGAAGATGTATCGCCGCACGCTCGCATGGGGCCGCAAGGGTATCGGCATGGCGGCGATTTCCGCCGTGGACATCGCGCTGTGGGACATCATGGGCAAGGCCGTGAAGAAGCCCGTGTTCAAGCTGCTCGGCGGCCGCACGAAAGAAAAGATCTGGTGCTATGCGTCGAAGCTCTATAACAACGACGATCGCGATGCGTTTCTCGCCGAGGCGCAAGGCTATCTCGAACAAGGCTTCACCGCGATGAAGATGCGCTTCGGCTACGGCCCGAAGGACGGTCCGAAGGGCATGGCGAAGAACGTCGAGCAAGTGCGACTGTTGCGCGAACTCGTCGGGGATGAAGTGGACCTGATGGTCGAATGCTATATGGGCTGGACGCTCGACTATGCGCGCCGCATGCTGCCGCGCCTCGCTGAATTCAATCCGCGCTGGCTGGAAGAACCGGTCATCGGCGACGATATCGAGGGCTATCAGGAACTGAAGAAGATGAACATCGTGCCGATCTCCGGCGGGGAGCACGAGTTCACGAGCTACGGCTTCAAGGACTTGCTGGAGCGCCGCGCCGTCGATGTGATCCAGTACGACACGAATCGCGTGGGCGGCATCACGGCCGCGCGCAAGATCAACGCGATGGCCGAGGCGTGGTCCGTGCCGGTCATTCCGCATGCAGGTCAGATGCACAACTATCATTTGACGATGGCGAGCACCGCGAGCCCCATGTCCGAATTCTTTCCGGTGCACGACGTCGAAGTGGGCAACGAACTGTTCTACTACATCTTCGATGGCGAACCGCAACCGCAGAACGGGTATCTGCAGTTGTCGGACGAGACGCCGGGTCTCGGCATCACGCTATCCGACAAGCATCTCGGTGACTTCGACATCATCGAATGAGGTCTGGGCCGCGCTCGCGCGGGACGCATAGTCACACGAACGAGGAGACGAACAACCATGAAACCACGCATTGCAGTGCTGCTCGGCGATCCGGCCGGCATCGGTCCGGAACTGATCGCGCGCCTCGTTGCGCGCCCCGAGAACCGCGCGCGCGCCGATCTTTTGATCATCGGCGACAAACGCGAACTCGACCGCGGCATGGAGATCGCGCAGCAGCGCTTCGACCACACGCTCGTTCGCGATGAGGCCGACGCCGCGCGCGATACCGATATACCTTCGCTCATCGACTTCCGTCTGCCCGACGACGCGCCGTATGAACGCGGGGTTTCGACGGAACGCGGCGGACGTTACAGCCTCGAAGCGTTCAGGAAAGCACTTGCGTTGACGCAAGCGAACCGCACGCAGGCGATGCTCTTCGCGCCCGTCAACAAGACCTCGCTGCATCTCGCGGGCATGGAAACCGGCGACGAGATGGAATGGTTCGCGCGTCAACTCGACTACGCCGGCGCGTTCTGCGAGTTCAACGTGCTCGATGAACTGTGGACGTCGCGCGTGACGTCGCACATGGCGTTGAAGGACGTGAGCGCGCGGCTGACGCCCGAGCGCATCGTCGGCGCGGTTCGGCTCATACACGATGGACTCAAGCGCGCGGGGCTCGCCGCGCCGCGCATCGCGGTATGCGGCTTCAATCCGCATAACGGCGACAACGGCGCGTTCGGGCGAGAGGAGATCGACGTGATCGCGCCAGCGGTGCAGCGGGCACGTTCGCTCGGTTTCGACGCGCAAGGGCCGTTTCCCGCCGATACCATCTTCGTGCGCGCACGCGATCAGAAAGCATTCGACGGCGTCGTTACGATGTACCACGACCAAGGCCAGATCGCGATGAAGCTGATGGGCTTCTGGCGCGGCGTGACGGTGCATGGCGGGCTGCCGGTGCCGATCGCGACACCCGCGCATGGCACAGCGTTCGATATCCACGGCCAGGGCAGGGCGGACGTCGGCGCGACGCAGAAAGCGTTCGACATCGCGGTGCGCATGGCTGCCGACCGTTTGCGATGACGCTATCGGCGATGGGCATGTGCCGACATCTACCGGGCACCCACGGCTTTCGCTAGCGACCGGATCGTTCGGCGCGGATCGGATGGGGGTCCGCGACCGGTTTGGCGCCGGTCATCATCTCGGCGAGCAAACGCCCGCTGACAGGGCCGAGCGTCAGCCCGTCATGCGCGTGTCCAAAGGGGAACCACGGATCCTCGTGCCGGTTCGCGGGTCCGATGACCAGCACATGTCCGGCGTGCAGGGGCGACGGCCGAGCCACGGTCGTTCATCGAGCCGCTTGCCGAGCGCAAACGTCTTTGCGCGGCCCCATGCACGCTGCGCACTTCGGCAGCGGCGACGAAAGGCGGAGCAGTGCGAGCGCGCCGAAGCCTGGCGGGTGGGGCGGGCAATCGAAAGAAACCCGCGCCTTCCCCCGCGCCCGCACTGAACTCAATCCAGCGTCTGCCCGCCCGTTTCCCGGAACATCGAAACGGCGATCAACGAAATGAGCACGCAGCCGATCATGTACCACGCCGGCGCCATTTTGTTGCCCGTCCAGCGGATGAGCGAGCCGGCAACGAGCTGCGCCGTTCCGCCGAATGCCGATACCGCGATCGCATACGCGCTCGACATATAACCGGCGCGCAGATGCTTCGGAAAGTTCTCCGGCATGAGCGCGTAGGCGGGCGCGGAGCCCATCGTGTAGCAGAGCATCAGCACGATGAGCGCGGCCAGCACGACCGGTAGCGACGGAAAATGCGTCATCACCCAGAACGCCGGATACAGCAGCACGATCAGCGCGATCCGGCCGATCACCGTGAGTGGCTTGCGCCGCGCCATGCGATCCGACCACGCCCCGTAGATCGGGCACATCACGAGCGAGATCACGCTGGACGCGACGCCCGCGAGCATCGACATTTTCGGCGGCAGGCCGAGATACTGGATGCAGTAGGTCGGCATGTAATACATCATCACGTAGGTCGAGACCGACATCCCCATGATCGAGAAGATCGTGAGGAACCAGTTGCGCACGTAGAGGCCGCGCTTTGGATCGTCGCGGCGCGCAACCGCTTTCGCGGCGCGCGCATCTTCCCGAATGTGGCGGCGCAGATAGATGCCGACCGGCGCGATCAGCGTGCCCATCAGGAACGGAATGCGCCAGCCCCAGCTATGCATCGTGTCGTCGGAAAGCAGAAAGCCGAGGCTCGCCGCGAGGCCCGAGCCGAGCAGCGCCTGCCGCCCATCTCCAGCAGCGTCGCGGTCGCCGCGCCGAATTCGCCGCCCTGCGCGAAGCCCTGCACCAGACGGGCGACGACGATCAGCACCGGCGCCGCCAGCCCGATCTGCGCATAAGTCGGCGCGAGGCCGATCGCAGCCGAGCCGAGTGCCATCAGCAGAATGGTGAGCGTGAGCGCGGGCTTGCGGCCGGCGCGATCCGCGTATCGGCCGAGCACGATGCCCCCGAGCGGGCGCATCACGAAGCCCACGGCGAACACGGCGAACGCCAGCAGCGACGACGTGATCGAATCGTTCGACGGAAAAAACTGCTTGCCGATGGTAAGTGCGAAATAGCTGTAGACGGTGAAATCGAAGAATTCGAGCAGATTGCCGATGACCGCCGCCAGCACGATCTTGCGCTGCTGCGCGGGCGACATCAGCGGCGCGTCGGTAACGCCCGCGCGGGGAAGCGATTGCGTCGTTGCGTTCATGCGCGGTCCTTGCTGAGGAAGCGTTCGACGAGGCGCGTCCAGAACGCCGCGCCGATCGCCAGGTTGTCGTCGTTGAAGTCGTAGCGGCTGTTGTGCAGCATCGGGCGGCCTTCGCCGTTGCCGAGACGCACGAAGCAGCCCGGCACCTTCTGCAGGTAGTACGCGAAGTCCTCGCTGCCCGCGATCGGCGGAAACGGCGAAATCACGTGCTCCGCGCCGACCAGTTCCTCGGCGACCTGACGCGCGAATTCCGTTTCCGCGGCGCTGTTGACGAGCACCGGATAACCGCGAATGAAGTCGATCTCGACAGTCGCGCCATACGCCTCGGCCTGCGACGCGATCAGCGCGCGAATGCGCTTCTCGAGCGTCTCGCGCACCGTCGCGGAGAACGAGCGCACGCTCATTTCCAGCACAGCGTCTTCCGGGATGACGTTCGCCGCCTGTCCCGAGCGGAACGAGCCGACCGTCACGACCGCCGCCTCGTTCGGATCGATGTTGCGCGCCACGATCGACTGCAAGCCCATCACGATGCTGCTGCCGACCATCACCGGATCGACAGCGAGATGCGGACGCGCCGCATGCCCGCCACGGCCGACGATGCGCAACTTGACCGTATCGCACGCGGCCATGAGCGGGCCGGCGCGGAAACCGAACGTGCCCGTCGCCACGCCCGGATGATTGTGCAGGCCGAAGATCGCATCGCAGGGAAAGCGCTCGAAAAGGCCGTCCGCGATCATGCGTTCCGCGCCGCTGTCCGCGCCGGCTTCTTCCGCCGGCTGGAAAATCAGATGCACCGTGCCATCGAAATTGCGCGTCTTCGCGAGATGTTGCGCCGCGCCGAGCAGCACCGTCGTATGCCCGTCGTGGCCGCACGCGTGCATCTTGCCGTCGTGGACGCTCGCATAGGCGAGACCGGTCTGCTCGTGGATCGGCAGCGCGTCCATGTCGGCGCGCACGCCCACTGTCCGCGCGCTCGTGCCGGCTTTCAGCGACGCGACGACGCCATGCCCGCCGACATTGCGCGTCACTTCATAGCCCCACGCGTGCAGCTTCTCCGCGACGAAGCTCGATGTCGCCGCTTCCTCGTAGGACAGCTCCGGATGCTGATGGATGTGATGACGCATTTCGTCGAGCTGCGGTTTGACGTCGGCCAGATCGGCGACTTCGCAATAGCGGCTTTCGCTCATGTTGGGCTCCTCCTGTGGTGCGAACCTGTGTGATGGTCGACGCGAGTATTGCACCGACGAAAAACTCGACCCATGACCGAGACGCGTTCAAAATGTTGCTTTGAAGTCAACGATGGTTTTGCGGACATGAACGATCTGATGGACGACATCGGCGAGCGGTCGCTGCGCTATCTCGCCGAAATCGCGGCAGCGGGCGGCGTGCGGATGGCGGCGGAGACGCTCGGCGTCAACGCGTCGGTGATCAGCCGGCAGGTCGCGGCGCTGGAGCGGCGGCTGCGCTTTTCGCTGATCGAGCGGCGCGGCCGGCAGGTGGTCGTGACGGAGATCGGCCAGGTGCTGATCGAGCACTATCGCGACGGGCAGCGCCGCGCCCGCGACCTGGCCGCGCGGCTGGAGGAATACCGGCACTTGCGGCGCGGGCGCGTGGCGCTGGGCGTCGGCGAGGGATTCATCGGCAATCTGATTGCGCGGGCGTTGCAGCGCTTTTCGATGACGTATCCCGACATCCTCGTCGAAATCCGCTCGGGTCCGACGCCTGTGGTGCTTTCGCTCGTGCGCGACGACGTCGTCGATATCGGCCTGTGCGCGCGCTCCGCCGACGATCCGGCAATGCGCATCCATCGCTTCGCCGAGCGGCCGCTGTGCGCGGTGGTCGCGCCGACGCATCGCCTAGCGTCGATGTCGACGGTGCCGGCCGCCGCGCTTGCGCACGAGCGGCTCATCTTCATGACCGAATCGTTCGGCGTGCAGCAGTTCGTGCAATCGCTCTTCGACGACGTTCGGCTCAACGTGATGCCGGCGTATCGCGTCGATCTGTTCAACACGGCGCAGACCCTGGCGGCGGCAGGGCTGGGCGTCGCGTTCATGTCGTCGATCACGGCGCGGCGCGGCATCGATCTCGGCGAGCTCGTCGCGGTGCCGATCGATCATCCGATCGCGGCGGGCTTCGCGAGTCAGATGATGACGCGAGTCGGCAGACGGCTTTCACCGGCGGCGGACCATTTGTGGAAGCAGCTCGCGCAGAGTTTCCTGATAAGCGGCGAGCAGTAGGCGTTGCCGGACGAACTGGAGCGCGAGCCGGGGTATCTGGACCGGCGTCGAGCCATCCCCGCCAAGTGTTCGCTACCTGGCTACTGAGTCTTGCGGCGACTGCTGATTTTGGGCCTGTTGGTTTTGCTGCCGAGCCGCCTCGTCCTTCGCCTTCTTGTTTGCCATGTGGCGACCGACGAGGCATCCGCCAGCGGCGCCGAGAACCGCGTGACCTTTGCCGACGAAGTGTCCTCCCACGCCACCGACGGCGGCGCCTTTAAGGCATCCTGCGGCGTTTGCATTTCCGGTCATCGCGAATGATGCAAGGCATAGCGCAAGCGCAACGTTCTTCAAAGTCATCTTCCGGTCGCTCCATAGATGGGTTGATAACGCCCTAGCACGCTCCGTACCTTCTGGTGGTAGAGGCGGCACGCTTGGGGCATTCCAGGCATCCGGGTGGTCCGACATTGGAAAGCAACGGCGCGCGGTCACGGCGACTTTAGAACGCTTGCAAAGTTTCAAGCTCAGGCTACGCGGTCGTCTTCTATCACTGTCCCGCCGCGCTCGGCGGTTTCGTCTGGCCTTTTAGCACCGTAGGCTTCGACGACGTCGATGCACGAGCCGAGCCCTTTGCTTTTAGACGTCGCGCACGTCCGGCGTCAGCCGCTGATACGTTTCCTGTCGGATTGCCGTCGAGGTCGACGCGGGCAGCGCCCTCGACCAGACAACTCCAGTAGCGAGCGCCACGACACCACACCTTGATGGCGTCACGAATTTCGGTTTCGGTCAAGCCGATGTCGGATGCCTTTGCAAGCAAGTCGTCGATGACACCGACTTTCAACGGAAGCTTAGGCGCTGGATTCTTCGAGAATGCTAGCGGAAAGCGCTGCTGAAGCCTTCCGATGGCGTGCACGACCGGATCGACCGGTTGCTTCTGTGCGCCAGTGGCAGGGCGCGGAGGGCGCGCCGGCTTTTTCGCCTGTTCGCGCGTCGATTGCTTCGACAGTTGCTCTTTCAGTTGCGCGAGCTGTTCAAAACCCATAACGGCTTACCCTTGGAAATGGTTCATGGATTTTAGCAGCCTCAAACTGTCTGCTTCTTTCCGCCCTCTTTCGCCCGGCGTGCGCTCGACGCCGCAAAGCCGTGAAATACCGACGGCACGCGGCGAACTGCTAGCAACTCGCACGCGACAGCGCCACGGATCGGATCGCCGCGACGCATTCTTATGGCCATTGCGATGGTGCGAGCCGTCGCCGCTTCCATGCACGATGAGGACGTGGCTGGGCTCGCGCAAGACGCCGTGCGCCTCATTCGCGCGGGCGACACTATCGCCACCGGAGGATTCGTCGGGATTGGATTCGCTGAAGAGGTGGCTATTGCGCTAGAGCAGCGCTTTCTCGCGCAGCGCTGGCTCGAGCAAGCCGATTAGACGTGGCTTGAAGAATCAACACTTATCTACCCTGCCGGCCAGGGCGGCGGGAAAATTAAGTGCTCAACCATCTGGCTTATCCGGGACTGATTAGTCGCGTGACCGGGGACATTGGGGTTTCGTTCCCGGACGTCATAAGCTGGCCATCGACGGCGATAACATAAGGCGAATATGTTCGATGTACTAATCATGTGAATCACGAACGCCGATCGATATGACGCGGCGCCGTGAACGCCGTTCTTCAGATTCGTTTCCCGTATAAGCCATACGACACGCGTTGCGGGGAGTTACGCCTCACAGGGAGGGCGCCTTGCAGCGCTCCGTGGCGAACTCATTGGCGAAGCCGTTCGATAGTTGAGCGTCATTTTCGGGCGCCTCGTGAACCATATGGAAAGCCTTAAGAAGCATAAAGAGGTGAGTTTGTGAAACCCTACTGCGGCGCTGATTCAGTCATTCCTTCGCTTGCGTCGTCGATTAAATTCAATACGACGGCCGGGTCGTCGATCTTGTCGATCGCGAGCATGGCGAACCGTGCGAGGAAAAGCGAAGTGTTCGGCTGACCCAGTTGAGTCATGGTCTTGCACAGGCGGGTGTATACGATGTCGAGGTCGCTGGCGGTCATGGTGTTCTCCTTTACCGGTCTCGTGATCACATTTTAAGGGCGTGGTGGACGGCGGCTGCAACGTCTTCAGCCGTTGCCATATGCCAGCGTCCCAGTACATGGCCGTCCGGACGAACCAGATATACGGTGCCGGGCCTCGCGTCGTACATGGCGAAAAGCCGACCTGTATGGTCCCAGTTATGATTGTTTCTCGTCTGGGGGTGAAGGTGCGACGTCACGGAGATCAGCTTGAAAGGCAGGTTTTTGGCTTGAAGCGTTGCTTCGAGTTCGGCGAACCCCACCGGTACGCGTCCGTCTTCACTGAAGTGCAGAGCGGTAAAACTGGGAGTGATCAAGTCCGTCAGATGAGCCTCTTTCGCGCTGCCGTCCTCGACGATGGTCAACGGGCATTCGGGCAGCACGTTTCCCGGCGCAGGGCCCGCCTCAAACGCGCCCGACTGTGCGTCCGGCGTGTTGAGCGGCGACTCCGTATAACTGATGGCCGAAGTCTGCCGCGGGTTAATCAGAGAGCGCACGCGTTCATGCTTGATCGCCAGGCTTAATACGGCCTTGCGCATCAACTCGAAAGCGAATGACGGCGGCGCCATGAATTCGGTGCTCTTGGTACCGTAGCTAAGGTTTTCGTGGGCGGCAAAGACGCGCTCGTCTGAATAGCTGTCGAGCAATCCTTCGGATGCAAGGCCACGGACGACGAACGCCAGTTTCCACGCGAGGTTGTCTGCGTCGTCGATTCCTGAGTTCGCGCCGCGCACGCCGAAAATGGGCACAAGATGGGCGGCGTCGCCGCCAAACAGCACGCGATCGTGACGATAGCTTTCCAGCGTCAAGGCGTTCGCCTTGTAGATCGTGATCCAGATGGGCGCCCAGGCGCCACGTTCGCCCATCATGTCCAGCAGGCTTTGCACCCGTGGCATGACGTTTTCGGGCTTGACTGCCTGTTCGGCGTCTTCGCCGTCACGCAGTTGGTAATCGATTCGCCAGACATTGTCAGGCTGCTTGTGGACCAGCACAGTCGAGCCCGGGTTCGACGATGGATCGAAATAGGCAAGACGCTCGGTCGGCCGCTCGCTTTCGAGCTCGATATCCACGATGACGTAGCGACCCTCGTAGCTCGTTCCTTTGAGTTGCAGGCCCAATGCCTCACGGATCGTGCTGCGCCCGCCATCGCAGGCGACAACCCAGTCCGTGCAGAGCGAATAGTCGCCTTCGGACGTAGTAAGGCGAAGCGTGGCGCCATCGACGCGCGATTCGATCGCAGTGACCTTGGTCTGCCAGCGGATGTCGATCAGATCGGACTTACGTTGTGCGGCGTCGAGGAGAAACTGTTCGATGTGATATTGCGCGAGGTTCACCATCGGAGGCAGCTTCTGGTTGTCGTCCTGCGGCATTTCGAAGTGCAGGACTTCGGTGTCGCGATAAAAGCTTCGCCCACCGGCCCACGGCAGTCCGGTCTTCAGAAAGTCGTCGACTGCACCGAGACGCTCAATGATTTCCAGGCTGCGACGCGAGATGCAGATGGCCCGGCTACCATGGCACACGGAATCATCGGCTTCGATCAATACGGAGGGAACGCCGTGATTGGCGAGGCCAAGTGCCACGGCGAGTCCGACAGGGCCGCCGCCGACGATCGTCACTGCATGCCGCTTTGTCTCGATGCCGTTGTCAAGACTGGGCACCTGGCCAGCGTATTTCTTTGCAGTGAAAGGATAAGCTTTGAATTCCATCGTTCGCTCCTTAACGAATCCTGTAAGCGGTGGGCAGGGGTTTGCATGAGCTGCGCCTCGATGCTGCCATCACGCCATCGGAGTTTTCACCCAGGCCCGCAATCGGCACTACCGTGCGTTGCCAGATAAATCCGCGTCGCGGGAGCGCCTGGCCTGAACGGGCAGCACTGCCACCACGAGGGCGCCGATTACGAGCAATGCCGCTGCATAGAGCAATCCGGCCGAGAAGCTACGCGTGAGATCCTTGAGCCATCCCACGACCAGCGGGTTCAGCGCCGAGCCGATGTTGCCGGTCGCGTTGATCACTGCGATACCGACGGCACGAGCCCGGAAGCTCAATGCGTGATCAGGAGTGGTCCAGAAGATCGACATGGCGGTGTACGATCCCGCCGACGCCAGGCAGATGCCCGACATCTGAATCACCGGGTTGATGAAATTGGCGGTGCAAACCCAGCCCGCAGCGGAGAGCAGCATCGGCAACATCAGGTGCCATTTGCGCTCCTGTTTGCGATCGGAGCGTCTTCCCCACCAGATCATTGCAACGATCGTGCAGATTTGGGGGATCGCGGCCAGCAGCCCGATGGTCCGGTTGCTCGCGTCAGCGGTGAAGCTTTTGACGATAAGCGGCGTCCAGACGGCGATCATTGCAAGCGTATTGACCAGACAGAAATAAGCGAGGGCAAATTTGAGGACCGTAGGCGAGAGGAGCTCGCTGAGAAGGCTTCTTTCTTCGATGGCGGGCGCATGCTGCACGGCGTCGGCGTTGTGATCGGCCGCGAGGGTCTTCGAAAGCGTGCGCTTCTCATCGGCGGTGAGCCAGTTCGCCTTCTCGGGGACATCGCGCAGATAGCCGAATACGATCAAACCCAAGATCGCCGAAGGCAGACCTTCGAGACAAAAAAGCCACTGCCATCCTTTGAGGCCAAGGGTTCCATCCAGCGCCAGAATGTATCCCGAGAGTGCGGAGCCGACCGCGGCCGTGACGGGCATCGCGATCATGAACAAAGCGTTGGCCCTCGCGCGATATGCGTTCGGAAACCAGTACGTCATGTAAAGCAGGATGCCTGGCAGAAATCCCGCCTCGGTCAGGCCGACGAGGATTCGCAACAGGTAAAGCGTTCCTGGACTCGATGCGAACATCGTCGCGGTAGAGGCCAGACCCCAGGCGATCATGATGGTCCCAATCCATTTCCGCGCGCCGATGCGCGCCAGGACAATATTGCTGGGGATGCCGAACGCGATGTAGGCGATATAAAACAGCGTGGTCGCCAGACCGAACTGTACACCGGAGAGGCCGAGATCCCTCATCATGGTAAGGGCGGCAAAACCGATGTTTATCCGGTCCAGAAACGAGAAAAAGAAGAGGACGAAGAGAAACCAAAGAAGGTGCCGGGAGACCTTGGCGATCACATGCCTCTCTCGCAGCGAATCGCCAGATCCTGCACCGTCTGCCGGAACGCCGGGAAGCGGATCGCGGCCAGCCAATGGCGTCGTTTTCATACAGGTCGCCTCCAGACTCAGCTCTATGTCGAGCGCCACAGCACTCAATGCAATCGCGTCAGGCTCGTCAGGACGGCGAGGCATGGCGATGAGTGGAGTATGGAGATTCGCCCGTGCGCGCTGTCCCCAAAATGGGTACTCTCGACGGGTAAAGATGGGTTAGGAAAAACCCTTGGTGTCAGGCAAGCAGAAGACCGGCACGGTCAGAGCGATGACGCCGCGCGTGATCATTCTCGGCTGGTAGCCAGACACAAGGCAAACAACTGACGTTGACTCGAAATACCCAGGCGGCGAAAGGCCCGCTTTTGATAGGTCACGACGCTAGATGCTTTGACGCCCATGAGTTCGCCGATGTCTTTCGCGGTACGGCCCTCCAGAACGCCGCATAGGACATCGAGTTCGCGCTTCGACAACTCGGGGCAGCTTCCTCGAATACGCGCCAACATCAATTGCGGAATGCCGGACTGAATCTGGCCGGACAGCGCGTAATGATGCTTGCTGGTCTGGGCGATGAGCGGCGCGAACGCCTCGATCAGCGCAATCTCGTTCGCGTGGAAATGGCCGCGCCTGCGGTCGCGATAGAGATTGACGGAGAGCCAGATATCGTGCGAGGGCTGTAGCAAAACGGAGAGTCGGCCCGAAACATCCGGCTGGTGATAGCAAGCCGCTCGATACCCTTCGTGCAAGATGTCTTCGACGGCCTGCTGATGAAGCAGCACGGCCGAGTCGAGCTTTTGGGGACGGGCAGACGAGATAATCGTCTGATTTCCGTCCAATGCATAAAAAGTCTTGGCATAGGTATCTGCGACGTTGCTCAGATATCGACCGCCACGGTGGTCTGCAACCGAAACCGTCCGAGGACGATTGTTGAACTCGTAAGCAAAGACAGTGCACTGAGATATGCCTGCGGCGTCTCCCAGGAGTTTCAGGACTTCCGCAGCGAACGCATTCGCATCGTTCGATCCCACGGCCGATACCAGGCTCGTCGCCCGTGACAGATCCAGATGGCCGGAGAGGTTGGGACGATCGAGCCGCCATGAGCGCATGATTGGCCTCGGGGAGTGCGGAAAAGATAATTCTAAGCGACCCTGCGACGGAAGATCGTCGGCTGTGATCCCCACCAGAACTCGCGGCAAAGATGGGAATGGCCGACTCGGCTTTGATGGAATGAGGCGCGCACTTGTACTGAGGGCAGCACATACAAGCCCTGTAGCGCATATGACGGAGCTGAGTTCGTCTTTATCCTGGTCTCGCCGGCATGAGCGCTCCCATTCTCGACGTGCAAGAGAAGCTATCCCGTGTATCACATCAATCGGTGCAAGCGTAAAAGTGTCGTTGACCAAGAATATGACTATCGAGCGGTTAGTCGAAGTGAGTTTGCGCGTATCGCGTGCGTGCGGAACCTGGTTCTCGCTTGAAGGCAGTGGTGCCGCGAAAGTCAGTAATTGGGCCGGTCGATGCCGTAGTTTCGCTCGACGCCAGCACTGGCGCTCACCGCGCGTGGACCTGATCGGGCGATCTGCCCAACGATCAGCGCGGACTGATTAAACAGACTCCGGAGCGGAAGAAACGTACGATGCGGCAAAGTAGTCCCGGCCGCGCCGAGAGTACGCGCTTTTAAGGCTCCTTTCAGCCTTGGAATCTGCGGCAGATTTCGCTTTACTTCCAGCAGATCGATCAGATGGCGCGGCAAGGTCTTCATCCGGAGCCATCGCATCATGCGCGGCGAAACGCTGATATGCAAAGACCGGGCGACACGCGCGCTAATCGTCGAGGATGCCGACGGGCGCGTGAAAGTTGTTCCCGTGCCCGAGTTCATACGCGTGGCCTGCCACTGAAGCGAACGCATCTCGATATCAGGGTAAACATTAGCGATGTGTATAAGTTGTTGGAAATAGTTGGTGTACGGAGTATATTCGTTGGCAACACAGTTGGGGCTAAACAGGAGACGACACCATGCAATTTCATCTCAACGGTTTTCGCACGGACGACCCGATGATCGAACCGGCCGCCGAAGGCGCACCCCGGCTCGACATGCCCGATGCGGTCGATGTGCTCATCGTCGGCAGCGGTCCTGCGGGGCTCGTGCTCGCGGCTCAGTTGTCGCAGTTCCCGTCGGTTACGACGTGCATCGTCGAACGTCGGTCGGGGCCGTTGCTGATGGGACAGGCAGATGGCGTCGCCTGCCGCACGGTCGAGATGTTCAATGCGTTTGGACTCGCCGAGCGCATGCTGCGCGAAGCGTACTGGGTCAATGAAACTGTCTTTTGGAGACCGGACGCCGATGACCGTGGCGCGATCCGGCGTACCGGACGTGTTCAGGATACCGAATCAGGTCTGTCGGAATTTCCGCACGTCATCGTGAATCAGGCGCGCGTGCAAGAGTACCTGCTCGATCTGATGCGCCGATCCTCGCATCGGCTCGAACCGGACTATGACCTCGAATTCGTCGCTATGACGCGCGAGGACATCGGCGATTATCCGGTGCGCGTGACATTGCGTCGAACGGATGCGGCGCGGCTTGGCGAAGAGATCACCGTGCGTGCGCGTTATGTAGTGGGCTGCGACGGCGCCCGAAGCCGCGTGCGTACGGCAATCGGGCAGACGCTGAATGGCGACGCCGCCAATCACGCGTGGGGCGTGATGGATGCACTTGCCGTGACCGATTTCCCGGACATCCGCCTGAAGGCCGCGATCCAGTCGGCGAGCAAGGGCAACCTGCTCATCATTCCGCGCGAAGGCGGCTATCTCGTGCGCTTTTACGTCGATCTAGGCGAAGTCACGGCGGAGAATCGCGACACCATCAAGCAGACCACCGTCGAGCGCATCGTCCAGACTGCGCAAGGCATCCTCCATCCGTACTCGCTGGACGTCAAAGAAGTCGCGTGGTTCTCGGTCTATGAAGTGGGTCAACGCCTGACCGGGCGTTTCGACGATGCAGTCGCGGCCGACGGCAGCTCGCGCGAGCCCCGCGTGTTCATCGCGGGAGACGCGTGTCATACGCACAGCGCGAAGGCGGGACAGGGCATGAACGTCTCGATGCAGGACGGCTTCAATCTCGGCTGGAAGCTCGGAGCAGTCCTTCAGGGACGCAGCGACGCGAGCCTGCTGCGCACGTATTCGGATGAACGGCAGCCTGTCGCGCAGGAACTGATCGAGTTCGACAAAGAATGGTCCGCGATGATGGCCGCTCCGCCGAAAGACCCCGCTCGTCCTGAGGCCGGCGGTGTGGATCCGGCCGAACTTCAGGCGTATTTCGTACGCGCGGGCCGGTACACGGCGGGCGTGGCCACGCGCTATCGTCCGGGAGCACTGACCGGCGAACCGACGCATCAATCGCTCGCGAGCGGCTTCACGATCGGCACGCGCTTTCATTCGTCGCCCGTCGTTCGCATCGCCGATGCAAAGCAGATGCACCTCGGTCACGCGGCGCGCGCCGATGGCCGCTGGCGTCTATACGCTTTCTCGGACGTGAGCGGAAAAGCGCTCGATGCGCTTTGCGATCATCTCACCATGTCGCATGAATCGATCGTGCGCCTCGGCACGCCGGACGGTGCCGATGCGGACAGCGTCTTCGATCTGCGCGCCGTGCTGCAAAAGCCGCATCGCGAAGTGCGGCTGCAGGATCTGCATGCGTCGTTGTTGCCGCGCAAGGGTCGATATGGGCTCATTGACTATGAGAAGGCATTCACGAGCGACGCATCGGCTGATATCTTCGATGAGCGCGGTATCGACCGCGAACGGGGTGCGCTCGTCGTCGTTCGTCCGGATCAATACGTCGCGCATGTGCTTCCGCTCGACGCTTTTGACGAACTCAATGCGTTCCTGCGGCCCATCTTTCGGACGAATTCCATTTCGCAGAGCCGCTGAACAATGCCGCCCAAACTCAATCACCCCGACGCGCCTTCCAGATTCACCGGCAGTCTGGTTCGCCGCGCGCAACAGCGGCATTTGGCTGTATGGCAGCGGGAGGTGTCCACCGAAATCACGAGCGTCCAATACGCGGCGCTCGAGATCTTGCAGAGGACACCGGGTGTCAATCAGCGCCAGCTCGGCGCCGAACTCGACGTGGACCGCTCGACCATCGCTGATCTCGTCGCACGCATGGTTCGGAATGAATTGATCGAACGATCCGACGATCCCGTCGACAAGCGCAGCTACGTGCTGTTCCTGACGCCGGCGGGCAAGAAGACGTTGTCCACGTTGCTGCCGCGTGTCGAACAAGTCGAGCGTACCCTGACCGCGAAGCTGACACTAGCCGAAGGCCGCGAGTTGCGGCGCCTGCTGCTGGCGCTCTTGCCGCTCGACGAGTAGCGCGCATTCGCGAGTCGCAAGAATCTCTCGTCGCCCGACTTCCGTCGCCATGTGTCATGCAGATCGGCCTGAATAGCACAGTCCTTTGCCCGAGCTCGAAGCGCTCTATCTCAGTTCTATCCCTTGGCCGATCTGCAAAACTCCTCGGCCAGCTTGTCAATAATACTGTTCAACTGCCGGCGCTGGTCCGCGGTCAGGATCGACAGCATCTCTGCTTCCATCGACTGCCCGAGTTCATCGCTAGACACGCGCATTCGTTAGTCGGCTGCGGTTAGCCATAGCTGGAACGAGAATATCGTTCGCTTCCTTGAGCGCGGCGTTGTCCCTTTCCAGTTCATCGATGCGCTTGCGCCATGTGTCCATATCAGCGATGCGAAAGCGCCTGCGCCGAATAAAGCAGATCGTCGAGCATCGACTGACGGCGTTCGGGGTCCGTATCGCGGCCCGTCATGAAGCACAGCGCGGCGATCGGCACACCCGCGCGGTCGCGAACGGGCGCGGCCATGCAGAGCCGGAACGCGTTGGACAAGCCTTCCGTGCAGCAAAAGCCAAGCTCTTTCGCGGTCTGCACGTCGCGCATGAATTCATCGAAATCGATACGCACGCCGTTGTCGAGCACGAAATCATCCGCGGGAATGAGTGTGCGGATCGCGTCGGCGTTCATGTGGCCGAGCAGCAGGCGTCCTGTCGCGGTCCACGGAATCGGCACGCGCACGCCGATATCGGAACTGATGTTGAACGGCCGCGCACTGTTCTCCGATAACACCACCGTGTACTTGTTCCCTTCGAGCATGCACAGCTGCGTGGTCTCGTCGTACTTGCGCACGAGCGCGAGAATCGACTGATGCGCGCGGCTAATAAGATCGTTGTGCGTCGCGTAATCCGAGCCGTAATAATGCATCTCGCGTCCGAAGAACACGCTGCCATCCACCGATGTTTCGAGCCAGCCCACTTCGGCAAGAATGGCGACGAGTTCGTAGATGCTCGAACGCGGCGCGCCGGTCGCTTCGATCAGCTCGCGCATCGTCATGGGCCGCTGCGCGTGATGGAGCTTCCTGAAGATATCGATGACACGGTCAACGCCCCGCGCGCGCGACGATTCCGTCACTGCCATTTGCTCACCCTTCAATGGTCGAGCACACGGCTGAGAAACTGCCGCGTGCGCTCATTCGACGGGTTGACGAAGATCTGCTCCGGATCGCCGTGCTCTGCAATCACGCCCTTGTCCATGAACACGACGCGGTCCGCCGTCTTGCGCGCAAAGCCCATTTCATGCGTGACGACGACCATCGTCATGCCGTCGCGCGCCAGGCCGCGCATCACTTCCGTCACTTCGCCGACGAGTTCGGGATCGAGCGCGGACGTGGCTTCATCGAAGAACATGATCCCGGGCTCGACCGCGAGCGCTCGCGCAATGGCGACGCGTTGTTGCTGTCCGCCCGACAACTGGCTCGGATAATGCGATGCGCGGTCCGCGAGACCCACGCGGTCGAGCGTTTCCATTGCGCGCTTGCGGGCATCGGCGGCCGACATGCCGCGCGCCTTGATGAGCGCGAGGGTGACATTGCCGAGCGCGGTCTTATGAGGGAACAGGTTGAACTGCTGAAACACCATGCCGACGTGGCCGCGAATTTCGCGAGCGCGTTTCGGGTCGTGCAACGGCACTTTGTTCACCCACACCTCACCGGAATCCGTCGTCTCAAGCCCGGCCATGATGCGCAGCACTGTGCTCTTGCCCGAACCCGATGCACCGATCAGCACGAGCACTTCACCCGGGCGCACATCGAGAGTGATCTCGTTGAGCACGCGCGTCGCGCCGAATGCCTTGCTCACGCCGGACAGCGAAATGACGGGGTCGTTTGGAATGCGTTCGCTCATGTGAGTCTCCGGCGGTCATGGTGGCGCACCCATTGCGAAAGCGGGAAGCACACGACGAAATAAATTAGCGCGACGAGTCCGTAGATCTGCACCGGCTCGCCAATGCGATCCACGATCGCCTGGCCGCCGTGCATCAGCTCGGACATGCCGATCATGCTGACGATCGACGTATCCTTGATGAGCGACAGATACTGTCCGACGAGCGGCGGCAACACGATGCGTCCCGTCTGCGGCAACACGACGGAGACGAAGGCCTGCGTGCGCGATAGACCGAGAATCTGCGAGACCTCCCACTGACCCTTCGGCACTGATTCGATGCCCGAGCGAAATACTTCCGCGATATACGCGCCCTGATAAACGCTCAGGCCGATTACGCCCGCTGCAAAGACATCGATCGCATAGCCGAAGTACGACACGCCAAAATAAATAAACATCAGCGTGATGAGTACGGGCGTGCCGCGAAACAGCTCCGTATAGAGCTTGGCGATGCGGTCCGTGCCCCACGGCCCGAACGACCGCAACACGGCGGCGAAGAGGCCGATGAGTGTGCTGCCGACGATTGCCGCGACAGACAACAGCAGCGTCGTCACGAGACCTTGCAGCAAAATCGACAGACTGGTTTTCAGCAGTTCGAGTGACATGATTTAATCCCTCATGCACGGTTCGCCCGACGCAGCGTGAATCCGCCCCGGCGCGCACCCGGCCTCACGATCAGCGGCGGATGAAACATGCGTGCGCCGAGCTGGCTGGCAATCCACGAGAGGACGTTGCTCAGCACCAGATACGCCACGAGCACGACCGCGAACGTCTGGACATACAAGAGCGTGCGGGAATTAATGACGGTCGCGGTGCCGGTAAGTTCGGGCAACGCAATTGCAGACAACAGCGAGGTGCCGAGCAACAACTGAATCAGATAATTGACGATGGCCGGATACACCGCACGCGCCGCTTGGGGCAACACGATCTCTTTGAAAATCTGCCCGCGTTGCAGCCCGAGAATGCCCGCTGCTTCGATCTGTCCGCGCGGCACTGATTGCATGCCCGCGCGAAACACTTCCGACAGATACGCGCCCACGTTCACGCCCAGCGCGATGACACCGGCCCAATAGGCATCGAGCGCAATGCCCATCGACGGCAAGCCGAAGAACACGATGAAAATCTGCAGGAGCACAGGCGTATTGCGGATGGCTTCGACGTAAGCGCGCGCGATGAACCGTACGATGGCCGACGGCGACATGCTGGCAAGCGCCGCGATCAGGCCGAGCGCGAGCGCCAGCACGAACGACAGCAGCGTGATCTGCAAGGTCAGCCAGCCGGCCTTCAGAAACTCGGGGACGTAGCCCCATAGAGTCAGCCATTGATAGCTCATCTGCGCCTCCGCTTCAGAACTGCGGGTTGAGCGGGTATCTCGGATCGGCGCCGAACCACTTCTTGTACAACTGCGCGTTCAGCTTCGATGCATTGATGTTGAACAGGAAAAGATTCAGATAGTTGAGCCACGCTTGATCGCCCGCTTTCACGCCGAACGCGTTGTACTCGAGCGGCACGAGCGCTTCGTTCGTCACGGCCAGTTCCGGATCGAGCTTCGCCTGATAGGCAAGGAAGTTGTTGTCTTCGATCATGGCATCGGCCTGGCCCTGCTTGACGGCGAGAATGGCCGCCTGCGAGCTGTCATATTCCTGAATCTTGATGGGGATGCCCATCGAGCGGACTTCGTCGCCATTGGTCGAGCCTTTCACCGTGGCGATCGTGCGCCCGCTCATGTCCTTCGCCGACTGAATGCCGCTGCTCTTCTTCACGAGCATCGCTTCGCTGGCGACCACGTACGGAGCCGTGAATTCGACGACTTTCGCGCGTTCGAGGTTGCGCGTGAAGTTGCAGAACACGACATCGACCTTGGCGGTTTGCAGGTTCGGGATGCGGTTCGCGCTCGTCGTGTTCACCACTTCGAGCTTCACGTTCATTTGCTTGGCGAGTTCCTTGGCGAGGTCGACGTCGTAGCCGTCCGGATTTCCGTCCTTGTCGTAGAAGCCGAACGGCGCGAACGTGAGGCAGTCGCCGACGCGCAGCGTGCCGCGCTGAAGCACGGCCTGAAGTGTCGATGCAGGCGCCGCTGCCGCTGGATTTTGCTCGGGCGTCGCCACTTTCGTGCAGGCGGAGAGCGCGAGCAGTCCACTCACGGCGGTTGCGGCAAACAGCAAGGTGGCCTTGGCGCCCTTCGTGGCGAGCTTCATGTTCGGATCCTGTTCGGGGTTGCATTGGGAAACCGCTTTCAGCATGGCTTTGCGTTCGCGACCACTTCCTTCGAAGGGCTGAAGCGGTCCGGTATATCGGACGCTTATCTGGCGAGCTGGATTGATTCGTGAAGTGTTGGACGCTAAAAAGGGCCGCGCAAGCAGCCAGAACCCTTATTGCTTCTGGAATTTTGTTGGGCTAACGAACGGGGGCGTTCGCGTGTTCGTCCACGAAGCGGTGAAAGACTACTTCTATCAGGATTGCGCGATTCAAGCCCGGGTCGCGGAGGGGCGAGTTATCAGTTCGGGCGGCAGCCTATGACGGATTGCTTCGGGCTCGCAATGCTTTTCGCCATACGCCTGCCCATTGATGTCCCATCGCGTGAGTGTGGGATTGCTGGCGCCGTTCGCATATCCCAGACACGTTGTTCGGCTCGAGCCATCGCCGTCACTGGTGCCGCTGTAGACAGGAACTCGGCGCTATCAGCGCGTACTGGTTCAATGGTGGTGCCAGACAGAGACGCAACGTGAAACGCTCATTCACAGCGCCTTTCTCGACGCATTCGACGCACACTAAGCATCAGATCACCCGCTCGCTGATCGAGGCGCTTCAACCCGATAGCGCGGTTATCGTCGCTCGCGTCGGCTCAGGCTTACGCTTTGTTCCCGCATCGACGACACTCCTTGTCACGCGACGTGCGCACCGCGCCATATCCGGCACTGCTGCCGCACGACTTCGTGCAGCGAATGATGCGCGCTGTAGACGCGGCGCAGCCACGTTGCATCGCTCGAACCGTCGGTGACGATGCGCCTGACCTCATCGAGGCCTTCCTCCGCGCCGAGCGCACGCGCATGAGACGCGATGACGTCGAGCGTGGCAAGAATCGCGTCCCGTACCGGCCCGCGATGCCCCGTTTCCGGATTCACACACGCTCCATCCAGCCCGAAGCGACAGGCCATGAACCGGTTGGTTCGATATACCTCGTAGTCGCGCTCGCTCAACCGGGCGGGCCGCTCGATCAGCAAATACCGCGATAGCGCCTGAATATAGGCGGCGATCGCGGCGGCCCATTCGACGCGCAGCGGCGTATCCATCACGCGCACCTCGATCGTCCCGTAACCCGGACTCGGACGAATGTCCCAGTAGAAATCCTTCAGGGTTTTGACGAGACCCGTGCGCGTCATGCGCTCAAAATACTCTCCGAACTCGGCCCACCGCGTGACGAACGGCGCTTGCCCGGATAACGGAAACGGCGCCACAGAGTTGAGTCGGGCGCACTGAAACTGCGTGTCGCTGCCCTGCACGAACGGAGAAGAAGCCGCCAGCGCGATGAAGTGCGGGACATAGCGCGAAAGCGAATGCAACAGCACGAGCGCCGAGTCCGGATCAGGGCAGCCCACGTGCACGTGCTGGCCGAAGATCGTGAACTGCTGATACAACGCGCCGTAAAGCCCCATCAAATATTCCGATCGTTCTCTTCCGTCAGAACGCTGGTCGTACCAGTTCTGGAAGAAGTTGGTGCCTCCGCCGCAGACGCCCACGTTCAGGAAATCCGCCGCGCGGACAAGCGTGTCCCGAAGTCCCTGCAACTCCCTTCGCACCTGATCGAAGCTAGTGCACACGCCGGTCGACAGCTCGATCATGCCTTCCGTCGTCTCCGGATTGATCGCGCCCACGAAGCGCTCGGCGCGCACTCGGTTGAGCAACTCTGTCGTCGCTTTCGTGAGGTTGTAATCGTGCGTGTTCACGAGCTGGACTTCGAGTTCGACGCCGATCGTGAACGGCTCCGAGGACGCGAATGGCTGCAGCATGAGATGCCCTCTTGCACGAGCGGTGAGGGAGACGGTCCATTGATTCTAGGCGTCGCCTTTCGTTTTCGTAAGACCGACGTTGCGAACGCACGTCTATTCATCTGATCGAAGAATTCGCGCCCGGACACCGCCGCGCCCGCCACACGCGCAGGGCTGTACGATGATCCGGCCCTCCACATCCGCGAACGCACCGTGATGCTTCAGCGCCTCGCTCCGCTCAACGCCTTGCGCCTCTGTGAGAGTTCGTCCTCGGCCCGCTCGTTTCGACGCTTCCGGTAGGCGCGTATTTCCATTCTTCGCAAACCTACGCCTATTTCTCATGGCTCACGATGCGGTCGTCGTTTGATCTGCCGGGTGTTTTCGAAGCATTGCCATTCCCGCGCGCAGTCAACGGTTCGTTGTGGAGCGTGCCGCTCGAAGTCCACTGGTATCTCATCCTTCTGGCGATGGCAGTCGTGGGACTGATGCGTTATCGGTGGCTGGTTGCAGCGGCAGCGCTCGGTTCATCCATCTACCATTTCGGCGTCTATCACGTAGAGACAAACAAGCCGCAAAAGATCAACGAATCCGGACTCATTTTGCGCACCGGCGTTTGCCTCTATCTTTTGCGCACTCTTTGAATGGACCGGCGATTCGCCGTTGGCGTCGTCGTCTCGATTGCTGCGGCGGCTCTTGCGCTGGCGGGTCATCAATTGCTCGCCGCGTGGGTTGCCTGGCCGTTTCTCGTCATTGCGTTCAGAACGGCATCGACGCTTGTCGTGCGCAGTGTTGGGCGCTTCGGCGACTCCCTACGGCGCGTATGTCTTCGCTTTCCCACGTGCAGCAAACGCTCGTTTTGGCGACCTCGGCGAAGTGATTCGTGTGGCACTGCCTGCCGGTTGCCGCAGCCGTTAAGTCGACGCTCGCTTATCTTTCATGGCACTGGGTCGAGAAGCCCGCGCTGCGCCTCAAGGCTCGCTAGCTGGTCGAGAAGCCGCGAATCGCGTTGATGACGGCTTTAGCGCCGCTAACATGGCTGCTTGGCACGTCGCGAACGCGCCGGCCGGCGACGCAGCCGTTACGACGAGACCGTTAGCGCACGCTATGCGATGTTCGGCATGAGAGAAGCATTGAACTGTCCGGTGCTGGCGACGTTATCGCGGGAAAGAGCGGCTCGCTTTGTCGCAATAAACTGGCAATTCGAATGAAGCTAAGAAGACTCAAAGGAAAGCAGGCAGCAGGACGGCATGCCCTTCTTATGCCTTTGCTTGACGCCTCGATCAATGCAAGCACCCGCCCAGGTCAAAGACCGCTGGGCGGGCGCTCGATTGCATGGCATCGCTTCGCAATTGCGCCGCACGATGAAACCCGGCCGCACGCGAGGAGCGAAGCCCGCGTGCATTGGCCAGGAGTGGCTCATCGTTCAGTAAGCGCCGCCTGTTTGCGGCGCTGACGGCGAAATAATGAACGGCGCTTCGGTGGTCAACTCGACGCGCAATTCGCCGACCGTCATCACGTCGCCTTTGGGCGCAGCGCCGCCGTCCACGCGAACTAGCGAAATCGCATATTCGCGCCCGTTTCCGGCGCCGGTTTTCAGCATCGCGGCCGTAGCGGGAAAGTCGATCATCATCATCCCGTGATGCGCGGCTGCGGCGACTTCGAACGGCCCGAGCGTACCGATGAAATGCTTTGCACGCACCTCGTCGATATCGACGCCGTCCGGCAAGTTGAGATAGATGTTATAGAAGTAACCGCCCGCCGCGCCCGCGCTCGTGAGCGAAATATCGTCGAGCACGATCTTGATGGACTTGTACTGACTGCTCTTGCCATTGCCTTTTGAAGCCGCGTTCGGCAGGTTTCTTGCCGCTGCGTCGTAGATGTCGGCGGTCGCGGAGAGCATGTCTTGCAGCGGCTTCACCGAACTCGCTTCGGCCACCACGCGCGCGCTCACCGAGTGCTCTCGCAGCACGACGGCCTTTACGCCGCCAATGGACCGTCGGCCGTTTGCAATCGACCGCGCCGGCGACGCAGCGAAAGAGGCAACGGGCGGACGCGTCTTGATCGGCGGGATCTGCGCCTGTACGCGAATGATGCGGCCTCGCTGCGCCTGAGGCGGCAACGCGACGGGCCGCGCCGTGTTCGCATAGTCGTAACCGAGCCGCGAACGGTTCGAATACGTCTGTTCCTTGTTGATGGTGAGGCCCGGGGCATACGTAAAGGTGCCGGCCCAGTACGACGAAGTCGGCGCGGGCATTGTCCGCCCGTCCGGAAGCGCCCAGGCATGCCAGAGCCGGTCGACGTTCGCGTGATGCAGATAGAAGATCGGATCGCGCGGCGACTGCATGGTCGCCATTGAATTCCCGATGATGTCGTGCACCGGATTATGCGGCGCATTTTCGAACGCTTCTTCGAACGAGTTGGCCGTTCCCCGCTGGAAATTCACGACAGACGACGAGAACGGCGAAAGATCGAGTGCGCCGTAGACGTTCGTATTGACGCGCGGACAGTAGAGCGGATTGCCGGTGGCCTTGTCCGTGAACTCGCTCGGAATATGGGGGTTCGTGTACCAGTCCCAGTAGGGAAGCGTCAGCGAGGGATCACCCGAGACGCGCCGCATCTGCTGTTCGAGGTAGTAGAGATAACCGCGATGCCACGCGAGAAAATAAGGCGTCCGGTGCGGGCAGTAGTTCGCGTGGACATTGGTCCAGTACTGCCATGAATTCGGGTCGGCAGCATTCGTGTTCGCCATCATTGAGCGAACGGCGTTGAGGAACGACGCATACTGCGGGGTCAGCTTGTACTGCTGCCACTCGATCCGAACCGAAGATGCCGTCGCGGCCTTGGCCATATACGGAAACGCAGCCCAGGAAAGGGTCGATGCAGCGCCCCCGAGGAAGGCGCGTCGAGAAATAGTTTGGCGGCTCATGTGTCGTGTGCTATGTACAACTAAGAAAGAAAGCGATAACCGAGCGCAAGTCAGAGCTTGACCGCTTCAGGTCTCGCGAGTAATCAGGGCGGATGCACTCATCGGCGATCGCAGCTGTTTGACGTTTGCGCTCGCGTCCAGCATCGCACGAGAAACGGACCCGTCTTTCAAGATGGATCGTGTCCGTTGGGTGATGGAAAGAATATAAGCCGCGTTTCGTATGCTCATTTGTGCGTTGCCGCACGTAAGTGCAAACTTGCCACGGTTGCATTTTTGGTTGGCGCGTGCGTGGTTCGTGCCCGTGCCACCATGAATCAGTGCACGTAAGAGGTGAAGGCCTGAATGTCGCGTTGGACTGATGAGCAAGCTCGTGCAAGACTCAGTTCAACTTACGTAATGATCTGGAAAGGAGGCCTTGCATTCGTTATGATGCTGCGCTCATGGTTCAAAAGCTGCTTTGAAAGGGCATATCACACTGGAGAGTGATGATGGCAATCGGCAAGACTCTTGTTAAGCGGGCATTGGACTACCTGCCGGACAGCGCGTACCTGCTGATCGCGCACCGGCGGAAGGTGGGCAGGTTTCCGAATCTGAGGCGTCCGACCACGTTCAACGAGAAAATTCTGCAGCGTTGTCTCCACCCGGACGCCCGTTTTGTAGAACTTACTGACAAGATTGCCGTGCGCGACTACGTGCGCCGCACAATCGGTGAGGAGTTCCTGATACCGCTCATCGCAAGTCCGCCTACGTTCACACGCGAAGTGTTCGACGCCTTGCCCTCCGCGTTCGTGATGAAGGCGAATCACGGCAGCGGTTTCGTCGAGGTAGTCCGCGACAAGTCGAGGTCATCGTTCGAGGAGCTTCAGCGGCTCGCGCAGCGCTGGCTTGCAACCGATTTCTACCGCGTTGCGCGCGAACGCCATTACCGCACCATCAAACCGCGCATTTTCTTCGAGGAGTTGCTCGTCGAGCCGAGTGGAATCATCCCTGCGGATATCAAGCTCCACTGCTTTTTCGGTCGAGGACGAGCGAAGCCTACCGTGTACATTGCGGTGATCTCCGACCGCTTCGGAGAGCATCCGCGCGGCGACATGTACGACGCGAACTGGAACCGCCTCGACGTCGACATCGGTCACTACGCGCGCAGCCCGCAACCGGCACCACGCCCAGAAAGTCTCGAGAGAATGCTTTCGGTGGCCACGTCGCTTGCCAGGGACTTCGAATACGTGCGCGTCGATCTGTATACGATCGGCGAGCGGATTTATTTCGGCGAATTGACTTTCACGCCGGGGGCAGGCGTCTTCCCGATGACTCCTGACAGCATGGATTACGAGTGGGGGCGTCTGATGAATCAGCCTCTTCTGCACGGCGACAGGCGCTAAGAATTCGACGGGGGCGCCGTGCATCATCCTTCGCGTGCGTAGCCGGATTG
Organism: Caballeronia sp. Lep1P3; assembly: GCF_022879595.1. Taxonomy (NCBI): domain Bacteria; kingdom Pseudomonadati; phylum Pseudomonadota; class Betaproteobacteria; order Burkholderiales; family Burkholderiaceae; genus Caballeronia; species Caballeronia sp. Lep1P3. Next base: position 103,256 of record NZ_CP084268.1, read on the forward strand.
TTCTCTCAGAACTCCGAGGATAGGTCCCCTAGATTGAAGATTCCTTACCTGCCGACCTAGTGGTCGACACGCCGTTCGCGCTGGTGATGATCGAGCCGGCGCCTTAAGATCATCTTCGCGACGCCCTTCACTTGATGTAACGATCGATCGACTCGAACGGCGAAGTCGAACGCCTCCAATTCGACGACCTCTCGATCTGAGCGCGGAGCGAGACTGCGCACCGCAGCCTGATAATCCCCGGCCATTGCTCGCAAGATATCGGACGCGCGCCTGAACGATGCGCGGTCGACCCTCGCGCATACATGACGAGCGCGCCAGAATATCTTTCCGAAAACAGTTAGCCAGAATTTGTCCGATGCACTACCGTCACAGCGCGCAAGTGCTTCGAGGCCGATGTCGCGCAGATCGACCATATCGCTTACAGCGGAACGCTGGGTAATGCTGCCAAAGCGGCGACGGTACCCGTAAAGAGACTTCCCTACGCGATAGACGTTTTGCGCCGCAAGGTGGATCGCGGGCACGATCGCCATGTCTTCGTAATGCCGGCCTACGGGAAACTGCCTGTCCCTAAAGAGATCGATTCGAAACACACGCGCCCAGACGAACGTATGGAATCGATTGGCGAAGCGTAGATGTGCGTCGGGGTCTAACGTACATTCGCCACCCTCTGAGGCGCTCACCAGTTCAATCTCTTCGAGCTTGCGGCTGTCGTCATCGATAATCTCGACGTTGTACTCCACCATATCCCAGCGAGCGTCTGCGAGTAGCGGCACGACTTCGCGCGCGAAGCTCTCGCGATAGATGTCATCGCCATCGAGAAAGCCGACATACGGCGTTCGGACCGCATCGATACCGGCATTCCGCGCTGCGCTAACGCCTTGATTGCTCTGGCGGATGATCTGGACGTGGCGTCCGCCATCACGTTCGACGATCGCCTGTACAGCGGCGAACGTGGAATCGGTAGAGCCGTCGTCTACGACTATGATTCTTAGCGCATCGATATAGGGTTGGGTGAGCACGGATTCGAGCGCTTCCTCGATATAGCCATCGACGTTGTACGCGGTAACAACGATGGAAAGCAATGGTTTCGTGTAATCAACCGGCGGTTGCTCGAAGGCCATTTGTCACTCCAAGGTATGTCGAGGCGACCGACGCAGCGTCAGTGACCTGAACGATTGACCCCGTACTTTGACTTGGTATTTAGATAGTGATGTGGCAAGCAGTCCACTGCGAGAGCAATCCCTGTGCGCCAAGTCAGCTTGTCCTCATGCTTCGAAGTGCGTTCTCTCGGAACGCGAGTTCGCGAGCAGGGCGGTCCACGATGTCCGCTGAGCAGCGCGCGCCGAGCCGATAGACGAGAACCTACGCCACGCTCCATTCGCGAACGCTGGCTTGTGTTCCTTGCTGACGCGGTCGCGGGATCGGATCGAATATCACGCCAGCGACTGATACGCCGATCCTGTCGAGCCACTTCACTGCCTCGTCGAGTTCATCCTGGCTACCAAGGTCGCGTTCTGCCACCAGTACCGTGGACCCGCCAAGCGGCGCGACTTGAGAGGCATCGTCGACCGAGCGCATCGCCGGTGTATCGATGATGATCAGGTCATAGTTCGATGCCACTTTCCGCAGCATTCGGGTCAGCCGCCCATTTCCAAGCAGATCGGTCGGACTGGCTATCGTTCCTCCTGCGCAGATGACGTCGACGCCACATGTATCGACCGTGCGGATAACGCGCTCCACGTCGATTCGCCCGTCCAGCACTTGCGCAAGTCCGCAACGGCCAGAGATCCCGAACAGATGCGCAATTCGGCCGCGGTGCAAGTCGCCATCGATGAGCAGAACGCGTCTGCCAGCCGCGGCATTAACGGCGGCCAGATTGACGGCGACATACGTCTTTCCCGAGCGCGGCGACGGACCTGCCACCACGAGCACTTTGCGCTTCCAGGGCGCGCATGCGAGGCTGAGGCGTTTCGTCCGTCGAGAATCGGGGACGTCGCAAGGCGTCAGCGTGAAGTGGCTTTGCACGAGCCATGAGCGCTTTGCGCGATAAGCCGCGAATTTCGGCCAGTAAAGGACGAAGTAGGCGATCGCCACGAACGAGGTGACCGTAGTGATGCTGACCGTCGATGTGATCAACAGCAGCAGCAGCATGACGAACCCGTCGCTCGCCGTGAATGCGATGACGCCAAACAGCAGCAGCGCACTGAAGAGTCCCATCTCCGCGATGGTTGCAGGCAGTCCGGCGAATGGAACGCCGGAGGAAATCTCATATTCGACTAGACGGAAGTTCGGCATGTACATGTAGCGCGAGCGAACATCATCCGAAGTGACGCCACCCAGCAGGTCCTCCAGGTTCGCGTCGAGCATGAAAGGATACCCGCCGAGACGGTGCGAGAAAGTCGTTGAGCCATAGAACGTGTGACTTCCCAAATAGACACCGACCAGGCCCACTACGCCGAAGAAAGCGATGAAGACGAATAGGGGATGGATCGGGCGCAGCCTGTTACGAAGCGGGAAGAGGGCGAGGAAGATGAAAAGAATAAATGACGACTTCGAGAAGCAGAGGAACAGCCCAATGCAATACATCGCAATGATCTTTTTATTGATCTTCTGAGTAAGCAGGTGAGTGATCAGCGATGCGACAAGCAAGGACGAGAAGAAGCCCGCCTCTCTGGAGAATCCGGAGGCGCGTGCAAAGTAGAAAAGTTCATAGAAATTGGAGTACGTCCGCGTTGCATATTCCCCCCAGATCATCTTCGACAAGGCTGTCGGCCCGAGCTGTTCTGCCAGCCCTCTGTCGACGTAGTAAGCCGCGAATTGCACGATCGCGAACGCCACGTTGATCATCATCCAGTGGTGCAGATAGCAGATGCGGCGGCCAACCGTGTACATCAGGTATCCAATGCAGATTGCGATGGATACGACTCGCGCTGCGACACTTGGCGAACCAATGAGGCTGACCGCCACGGCGACGAGCAGAGGGCCGCTCCAACTGCGCGCGGTAGCAGACAGGAAGCGCAGATATTTCGGGTCGAAGAAGGGAATGAACAGATAGAAGTAGATTGTGAATCCGTTGACGCGCGGATTCAGTATCACGCAGGTGAAGAACATGTAGAAGATCACAGAAACCAGTTTCGGATACATGAATTCCTCTGTGTCAGCACCTGCGACGCCTCCTTTCCTGGATGCGTCGGCGACTCCCCTCAACAACGCAAGCACAAATTTGCAGAGCAGGGGCGGGGTCATACAGCGCGCGGATGGGCACTTTGCCCATCCGCATCTACTGAAGGGATGCAGCGATGTGAGCGCTGCAGTACGCGTCCTCGAAAAATATGAGGAATACGAAACGCGCGGGACACTCACGACGCTCGGTACGTGACCGAAATAGTACTGCGTTGTGACGCTTAAGCCAGCGCAGCGCAAGCCACTGCGCAGTGCCCAACTTGGAAAAGCGCACTGACATCCACGTCATCCGCGCTTCACATCCGTCCAGATCGGTAAGAAATCCGCTACCAGGTCATGCCCCTTCCGATGCATCGACGTGCGCGAGCGAACGAACTTTTTACTGCTTTCTCCTGGCTTCCGCTCTGTTGGAAGCCGATCCTTACTCAATTACGCCGTCCCTAATTTCTCTGTTGCGCGGCTGCGGTGTGCAGTGCGAAGAAACGTCTCATTTCTAATCGCGGTTGTGATCTTGTATTCTGCTTACGATATGAATTTAGCGGATATTTACCTTTTTCATAGTATGTTACATTTTGAAACGTCTTGAGGGAAATGTGGAATTTATACTCCGTCGCTCTTATTCCACGCACACCTTTTTACCGTGTCTACCAAATCCAACGTCGGCAAGCAGAACGAACTTTCCATCGAGCGCGTAACGACCGCACGTGTGTCCCGTAGAAATTTCTTGTCGCTTTTGGCGGCCAGCGCTGGCAGTGCTGCGCTGGCGGCTTGCGGCGGTGGCGGTGACACGGGTGGCACGGCGGGCGACGTCGCAAACGTTGCAACGGGTGTGTCGAAATCCGCTTCTGCGAGCGGGACGGCCATGCCCCCGGCAGCATCTATTACCGACAGCTCGGGCGCTGTCTGGACCCTCGCCAATGGCCACGTGGCAAAGAACGGTAGCAGCGTGTCGACCGGCTCTTCCGCAGCATTGATTCTCGTTGTGTATTACAACGGCACGATCTACGCAAAGAATTCGTCGGGCACCTGGTACAAGAACGGTAGCTCGTGGACGAACATCGGTACGACGGATCCGCGCGGGACTGCTGCCAGCAGCACCAGCAGCGGATCGTTGTTCTACGGCATCAACGGTCACATGGCCTGGGGCACCGGCAGCATCTACAACACCATGTCGGCGGCCGCGCAACTCGCGATCCTCAAGGATCTGGGCGTGACGAACTACCGCGCCGACGTGTGTACCGCAGGCATGGCGGGCATTCTCGCGAGCGCGTTGAACGGCGCGTTCAAGAACAGCGGCGTTTCCATCCTGCCCGTGCTGAATCCTCCGTCGATCGGCTGGACCGTTTCGATGAGCGAGTCGGCGTCCTACACGCTGGGCTACGACCTTGCCACCAGCGTCACGAAGGTACTGAAGGGCCTCGTCAAGTACATCGAGTGCGGTAACGAGCTGGATGTGAACGTGCGTTCGGGCGGCAATGGCAGCCTCACGACCGACTGGAATCCCTCGGCTTGGCCGGCCTTCCGGGGCGTGCTCCGAGGCATGATCGATGGTGTTCGCGCCATCGACCCAACGATCAAGGTCGGTGTGGGCGTCGGCATTCCGCTGGCGCACCGCGCCTTGCAGATGCTGTGGAACGGTACCAGTCCGAATGGCACGACGAACGGCGTAGGCGGCGCGGCAACGGTCCGCTGGGATTTCACCTGCTATCACTGGTACGAAAGCTCCGGCGACGTCACTTGCGGCTGGATCAACAATCAGTGCTTCGACGTGCTCCAGTGCCTGAAGGATTCCTTCGGCGTGCCCATCTGGTTGACCGAATTCGGTTGGGCTGGCTCCAAGGACACCTCGGCTCAGCAATCCGCGTATGTCACGAAGGCGCTGACCCAGTACAAGGCGGCCAAGGACAAGTACAACCTCCAGTCCATCATGATGTACGCGGTGATCGACGACAGCTTCGGACTTGTCAAGAACGATGGCGTCACGAAGACGGCCGCCTATACGACGTTCAAAAACTTCGTCAAGGCCAATCCGGTTTAAGCGGACATTGGACCAAAGGGCCTCGGCATGCTGTACGCCGGGGCTTTTTTTCGCCTGTGCGTTCATCTTGCCTCAGTGTTTTTGCGGGACGAGATATTTCGGCAGTGCGCCGAGCTTCCATTGAAAGCCTTCTTTCACATCGACGGTCGATGTCGAACCCTGCCAGTCGATCTGCGTATATCTGCCCGGCGGAATCGATGCAGGTGTGAGCGCGGGCGCTGCGTCGTCATCGCTCTTCCAGCCCACGATCACGCCGTCGTCGCCGCCGTATTGGTAGATCTTGGTGGTCTCGTCGTCGACGAATGAGCGAGTCCACATTCTGGAACCGATGGTCTTGAATACCGTAGCGGCAGCCGCATAAGCAGGTTTCGGCGACAGATCCAGACGCACGAGGCCGAAGTTGGCTTCCTTGTCGGAAGGGTTCACGCCGTCGTCGACGAAGTCATACCAGAACGTAGCCTGCATCGTATTGAAACGCCGCGACAACAGGAAAGTGCGCGCCGCCGCGGCCGCCTGCTTGCGTTCCGACAAACCCGCGTTCTGCGGACTGGACGGCCATCCGATCTCCGTGACAAAGACCTTGAGCGGCCCCACGCCAGGCCTCGGATGAGACTGCGTCATACGGTGCAGATGCGGCCATACGGTCGTTACGTTCACACGAGGCAGCGGCGAGCCCTTCGCGGCATAGCCGCGGTCGGGATCGTATGGCGACATGTAAGGATGAATGCTGAAGCCGTCCTGATACGCCAGCGCATTGGCCTTCACGATCTGCACGATGCAGTCGCCGCCGGGACCGCCGCCCGCTCCGCCGCCGCCGCACGCGAGCACGGTGGATTCTGGAGACAGCTTTTTGACCGCGCTGTAAACCGCCTTTAGCAACGCAATGTAAGTGTCGTAACCAATCTTGTCGAACGCCGGTTCGTTCCAGACCTCCCAGGCCTTGACGTAGTTGCGATACGCGCCGACGACTTGCTCGGTGTATCGCACGAAAAGTTGGCGCTCTTCATCGTTCTGAGGAAAGCCTTGCGGTCCTTTGAAGAGATTGGGATAGGCCCGTCCGTTTCCGAAGTCGAGTTCGATGAGCGGCTTGAGACCCATGCGAGCCGCCTGACGAATATAGCCGCCATACTCATTGTCATTGCGCGCTAGCTGAAACTGACCCGGCGTCTTCTCTATCTCGCTCCAGAAGACTTCGTCTCGAATCCACGAGAAGCCTGCACGCTTGACTAGCGACAGCACCGTCGCCGGCACGCCTTTTCGGTGTCCGAAATGAGTTTGCACGCCCGCGTCGCTGAAAGTGCCGCTTCCGTCCGCAAGGGCAGCCATGCTCACCCTGAGCGATTCCTTGTCGTCGCCGTCAGCGGATACGACTTTCGTATCGAGCACGTAGAGCCCTTTGCCCGGCAGCACCACATTGACCGATACCTGTGCGCCGCCATTGCTCTTTGCGGGCGACACGCGATAAGTATCGAGCGGCGTTCCGGATAACTCGGCGTTGTCGTCGTATCGGTAAAGCGTCGCAACGACCCGGTCGTTCGCGGAATCGCTCGAGGAATCGAGCCTGAAATCGATCTTTCTGCTCCCCGCCGAATCGCCGATGAGAGCACCCGGCGCGGTCGTCAATGTCAATTGACCCTGAGCGACAGCCGAGCCAGAAGCGGTAACCAATGTGAGTGAAGCACAAAGCGTCGATAACAGGCGTACTGCCGGAACAAAGCGACGCGCACGGTAAGGCGCGCCGCGTTCGATGCATGTGACGGACATGGAAATTCCTGTTGGCGGTGGACGGGCGGCAAGAGTTCGCCTGCCGCGCGGAACCAGCGTCGACCGCGTTTTCGCACTTAGCTCGAACGAGGCGTGTGTTCCTCTTCGACGTCCACCGGATTCGACATGTACGCGCTCGCATAGGCATACGTGCGTCTCTCGCTGCGGCGCTTGGGAACCGCATTGAAGATCACGCCCGCGATGCGCGCGCCCGTCAGGTCCAGCCGCTTGATGGCTTCCTCGAGTTCGTCCTCGCTTTGCGCGCTCGGGCGCACCACAATCACCGACGAACCGGCGTTGGCGGCGATGAGACTCGCGTCGCTCACGGCAAGGACTGCGGGCGTGTCAATAATGACGAGGTCGAACTTGCTTTGCAGATAGTCGAGGATCACGGGCAGACGTGGCGTCGACAGCAACTTCGAGGGATTGGCCGGATAGCGACCGGCCGTCATCAGCGATAGGCCTGGCACGTCCGACTCGCGAATGGCGCGATCGACATGGACCTTGCTCGCGAGCACTTCCGAGAAGCCATTTCCGCCGTTTTCGCCGAAAATTGCACCCATGCGTCCATGCCTCATGTCGCCATCGATGAGCAGCACGCTCTTGCCCGATTGTGCATGCAGCACGGCAAGGTTCGACGCAACGAACGTCTTGCCGGTGCCCGGCGCGGCTCCTACGACTGCAAGCACGGTATTCGGTGCAGCAGCGATATCGAGCATGAGCGACGCATGCACCGCACGCAACGCTTCAACGGCAAGGTCCTGCGTGCCGCGAGCCGATAGCGGATGGCTGCCCTCAACGCGCGACTCGGCATCGGTATCGTCGCTTATTACCCGGCGTGCAGATCCGTTGGTGAGGGACGGCCGGCGACTCATGCCGGGCAAAAGCGATACTTTCGATGGCCGGTCCAGGCGCGCCTGCATTGCGCTAAAAGCCACCGCGCCGAAGACAGGCAAGCTCAAGCGGCGCTCGATCGAGTGCGGCGTTCTCACGCTGCGCGAAAGCTGGTCACGGAAGTACACGAACAGAATGCCGATGATGATGCCGCCCGCTGCGCCGCCAGCGATGATGAGCAGGCGCTTCGGCTTCGACATTTCGGTGGGATAGATAGCCGAATCGATCAGATGCACGTTACCGATCGTGCCGGCGCGCGTGACGGCAAGCTCGCTCGCCTTTTCACGCATGGCGACATAAATGTCTTCGGCGACCTTCGCATCGCGCGTGAGGTCCATCAGCTTGCGCTCCGAAGCAGGGAGCCGCCCAAAGCGCTGATCGAAGGTTCGTTTCTGCGCATTCAGCGTGGCGAGCTGTGCATCGATGGTGCGCACCTCGGGCGTATTCGCCGCGAAGCGGCTTGCCGCCTGAGTGCGTTGCATCGTGAGCGTGGCGATCTGCCGTTCGATATCGATACTGCCTTGCAGATACGACGACGCTTCGGTGCCCGGCTGCATCGAGTTCGCGGACGTGCGGTATGTCGTGAGTTCGCTTTCGGCACGCTGCAACTCGTGTTCGAGTCGGGGAAGTTCGCCGAGAATGAAGTCGCGCGTCACGCTCGCTTCTTCGCGATGCTGGTCCACGTGAGCCGCGATGTACGTCTGCGCGATCGCGTTGGTGATCTCTTGCGCGATCTTCGGATCCCGGTCTTCATAGATGATCTGCACGACACCGGAGTCCTTCATCGACTCCATGACTTTCAGGTGCTTCAGAAAGCGCGTGACCGCCTGATACTCGCTAAAGCGCACGACCTTGAAATCAGTCCCGGGCCGCGCGACGAGACTGTCGACGAGGATGGATATTCCGTCCGACTTCGTGAGCTTGCCGACCGCGCCATGAAGAATAGGATTGCCGTTGTCGTCGCTAAGCTCATACGCACCTCGCGGAAGCACGCGCAGAATGAGTGTGGCGTTCTCGAGTCGAGGGGGAACCTCCAGCGTCTGAATGTTCGCCTCTTCACCACCCCATGCGAATGAGTCGAGGCCAAGAAGCGGCGTAACAGGCTGACCCGGCGTTGCGAAGAGGGCGCTGATACGTCCGAACAACGGGAACTGACGCGGCTCGACGGACACATCCTGATGGTATTTCTTGATGACCGGCAGAAGGACTGCGCGGCTTTGGATGATCTGCATTTCCGCATCGGTCGGCAATGTCGACGGGACGGGCTGCTGCTGTGACTGAGCATTCACGCCTAACGCATTGGGATTCGGATAGTCGACCTTCACCAGCGCGTCCGCCGAGAAGTACGGAGTAGCGACGAACGCGTAAAGCGTGGCTACGCCCGTTGCGAGAAGGATGAAACCAACGACAACCCACACGTTATCGACTAGCAACTTCCAGAAGTCGCTGGCGGTGAACGCGTCGTCTTTCGAGCGCGCCGGCATAGGATCGAGTCCAAGTACTGGTGTGTTCATCAGTGCTTTTCCTTGTGAATGCCTTACACGAATTTCAAGGGCGAACCCAATCCGGCGCGCGAGCGCAAAGAACACCACGCATGCCGCTTACCCGCACATCGCACACATTCAGCGAACCAAACGTCTAACCATACGACCGTGCGACGCAGTCCTCATTGCAAGTTTCTCGATGCTCAAGCCAGAAATCTGGTCCTGCACGCGTCCCTGCTTATACATACGAAAGACAAGCCTTCTGCAATTCGAAGGAAAGATAGATGAGCACGCAAGGCGGTGCTCGGGCTACCCGGCTATTAGTCTACGAAGTTCGGAGAACTTAGGCAGAGGTTTCGCAGGTCTACGCACGAATCATACGCTGCGAACCGCAGGAAAAAATTCAAACATGAACGCGCCATCCATCGGTGCGGCTTGCGCCCAAGCGAGCGTGATTCAGACAGAACGTTGGCGATGCCAACTAGTGTATACATCTACGTACCTAGTGGGCAACCGTTTCAGTCATCAGTTCTTTATGGGCCGTTAGAACGAGCGTTCTCTATTAAATGTACTCAGTCTGCATCATTGCGCTGACTTAAGAAACGAACTCATCGTTATAGCGTTCTTCAAGTACTCCCGAAATGAACGTACTGCGATGTGCTGACGTCTTGATCGGCACAGATGAGCGTTGTGGATGATACGGGCTTGAACGCGGACCGGGCAATGGCTACTGCCTTTCGGAAGCCGCTGCCGACTTCTCGCTCTCGTCCATTAGCCGACTGCTGAATGCCCGGAAGACCGGGCGCCGATCCGTAGAAGCACATGAAAGGGCTTCCACGCGTGAGTGCGCCGCTATATCTCCACGCCTTGTCGGTCACGTGGGCGAGTAATTTTTGATCGATCTGTATCGCGCGCCGCCGGAGGCAATTGAGAACCGAATTTGCAGCCGAAAGCGACTGCGCAAGTACGGGCAGCCCTGCGTGGATTCCCACATTCAAGAGGCGCAGCACTTGCGAATAGTCCGGCTCATCTTCGAGAATCGCCCGGCTGGCGAACACGATCGCAGCATCCGGCGACCCCCGTGCCATGTCGAAGAGATTTCTCGCATCGGACAACGTGAATCGATCGAGCGCCCGGAGTCTGAGGGCGGCGTAGCCCAGCGCGCAGCCGCTGAGCGCGTCCTCGCCAACACCTGCCCAATCGAAGCCCTTCCCGAGTTCTTCTTCAACGTCGGATAGATGTTCCGATTCGTCTAGTGAAAGAAGGGATAGGAGTATGTTGCGCGGTCCCGCAGGCAATCGCGATACCGCAACATTCAGGGCGTCACCGAACGCCCTTGTCGCGGCATTCGCCGTCAGCAGTATCCTCACACGGCCCAGCGGAAGCGAGATGAAACGTGACGGGATGCCCGGCCCGCCGAGTTGCAAGACCGATGGATCACTCGTCGTCAGTTCGAATTGTGTTGCGTACTCCTTCGTCTCAAGCCCTTCTAACGGAAGTTCGACTGGACGGCATTTCCCAAGCCGGCGCGCCCACAGTCTTCCAATCACATGGCAGGCGGGTGTGTCGCTAAAAGAAACGCGGGCTTGCGGGGCCAGATTCACGTCGCCCGCGGCCCACATCAGCCAGTCTGGAATGTCCTCGGGCACGAGATCGATCGTATGCTGAGTGGTCCGTCCAATCAAAGGAAGACGCCGCGTGATGACCGCTCCTTGACGCGTGATTACGTCGACGAGCACCCACGAACAATAAGAGCGAAAGACTTCGGTGCGCGTGGACGATGCGTCTGCTACCTGCGCTTCGTCCGGGACGTCGAAACATCTGGGCCGCGTGGTCGAAAGAATGCCATGAGCGATTGCGGTGCCTCGTTCAGTTCTTATTCGTACCGGCAATGAGCAATCGCCCTCTGCATCGTCAGTCAACCTCCCGAGACTCAGTATAAGCACTCGATTCATACGAATGGCCCTGAAGGAAAGTAGGCAATCACATACGACGATTCAGTTCCGCTAGGAATCCTGTCCGTTGGAAGATACGCAATGCATCGGACAACTACAATAAAAATGAAAAAGGGCTAGTGCGGACGAGACGCGAGCAGCTTAAGAGGAACAAAGCGGGAAGCGCGGTTCGTTGGCAGTCGCCACGAATCCGCGCGCGCTATTCATCCGATAGAAGTCGCGGCGAGAGAAGGTTTTGCGCACTGAAATAGCACGCTGGTTAGCGAACTGAACTGGCTGAACGCCGACATCAGAGCGATTCGGTCGGCGCATCGCACGACTATCGATGCGGGCGATAGAACGAGCGGTCGGTTAGAGGTACACATGCCGCGACCGAGTGCCGCTAACGCGGATGCACTCCCGTCACGCAATGTGGCAAGAAAAGGCAAAGCACACCCGCCGGGTTTTTCGCTGACGAACCACGCCCGCGAATCCGACTAAGACTTTCAATTCCCGAACAGGTTATCCCTGATCTGCCGCAGATGGTTCGTCAATACGTCGCGGGCCAGTTCGGCGTCACGGTCGCGAAGCGCCTCGACGATCGCGCGATGCTGCGCTTCGTATTGCCTGCGTCGGCCCGGCGTGAGCGATTTGCGCTTGAGCCGTCCCCATTCCCCTTCTTCGCGCACTTCGTTGGTCAACTCCAGAATGCGCAGAAAGAAGCTGTTGTGCGTTGCGACCGCGAATGCGCGATGCAGCGCGCCATCCCAATGCTCGAATTCCTCGATGCTCTGCGCCGCCTCCGAGCGCGCGATGCACTCGCTCATGTGCGTGAAGTCCGCGACCGTCGCATACCGCACGATCAGCCCCGGCATCAGCGGTTCGATGAGAAGCCGCGCTTCCATCAACTCGGCCGGGCTCGTCTGCACGGCTTCGCTTTTCGGCTCGGGCGCAGGCGCCGGCATGCTCGCGCCCGGCAGCACGAACGTGCCGCTGCCCACCGTCTGCCGTATGAGCCCGCGTCCTTTCAAATCCGCGAGCACGCGCCGCACCGCGCCGCGCGACGCGCCGAATTCTTCGCTCAACTCGCGCTCGGGCGGCAGGCGCACGCCTTCGCCGAACCGCCCGCTACGGATCGCTTCCTCCAGATAGCTTGCGAGTTCGCGCGCGCCTTTCGCGCGGACGGTCGGCCTGGTTTCCTCGACATCGCTCATGACTTTTCCTGCACAGCTTAATAAGTACCAATTGGTACGGATGGTTGGTTAACCCTAGTTCTTTTTGTTCTTGTTTGGTCCTAGAGTGGCTCCAGATTCACCCGTCAGACCTAGATTAAAGGCCCACCATGAAATTAGCAACCTTGCAGGAAGTTGACGCGGAAACCGTCGCGCTAGTCGATACGGATGCCGGGATCTATTGGCCGGTTTCGCAGCTATGCGACGGCTTTTCCGGCGACATGGTCCAATTGGTACAACGGTTCGCGGACCTTCGTGAATCGCTGAAGCCGCGCGGCGAAGGCAAGCCGCTCGCGTCCGCGACCGTCCTCGCGCCGATCGGCACGCCGCGCCGCAATGTCTTCTGTGTCGGCAAGAACTATCACGATCACGCCGAAGAGTTCAGCAAGTCCGGCTTCGACAAGAGCGCGCAGGCCGGCGAGCACATTCCCGAAGCGCCCGTCGTGTTCACGAAACCGGCGTCCTCGATCATCGCGACGGGCGAGCGCATTCCGCGCCACGCCGACGTAACGCAACAGGTGGACTACGAAGTCGAGATCGGCGTCGTCATCGGCAAGGCGGGGCGCGGCATTCGAAAGGCCGACGCGCTCGATCACGTATTCGGCTACACGATCATCAACGACGTGACCGCGCGCGATCTGCAAAAGCTGCATCGCCAGTGGTTCATCGGCAAGTCGCTCGACGGCTTCTGCCCGATGGGTCCGTATCTCGTCACCGCCGACGAACTCGACGCGTCGAACATCGACGTGCGCTGCTGGATCAACGGCGAGCTGCGTCAGGAGTCGAATTCGAAGCTGCTGATTTTCGACATCCCGACGATCATCGAGACGCTCTCGGCGGGCATGGAGCTTCAGCCGGGCGACGTCATCGCGACGGGCACGCCCGCAGGCGTCGGCATCGGCTTCAATCCCCCGAAATTCCTGCAAAGCGGCGACGTCGTGCGCATGGAGATTCCGGGCATCGGCATTCTAGAAAACGAGGTGGCGTGACCATGGCAACGACGCAAGTGCAGGGCGTATTCATCGAAACGGAAGGCGAGGGCGCGCCGGTCGTGTGCATTCACGGCCTCGGCGGGTCGTCGAACAACTGGACGCCGGTGCTGCCGGCGTTCGAAGGCAAGAAGGTGATCCGCATCGATCTGCCGGGCAGCGCGCGCTCGCCGTTGTCCGCCGGGAAGTTGTCGATCGACGCGTATGTGGACACCATCGCCTCCGTGCTGCGCGAGCTTCAGGTCACGCAGGCGGACATCGTGGCGCACTCGATGGGCACCATCGTCGCGCAGCATCTCGCCGTGAAGCATCCGGACCTCGTGAAGAGCCTCGCGCTCTTCGGGCCGCTCGTCGCGCCGCCGGATGCGGGTCGCGAAGGCATGCGCCAGCGCGCGGGCATCGCGCGGGACAAGGGCGTGCCGGGTCTGCAGGAAATCGCCGACGCGATCGTCAAGGGCGCGACGAGCGACGAAACCAAGTCGCAGCGGCCCGTCACGCTCGCGCTCGTGCGCGAGAGCGTGATGCGCCAGTCGCCCGAAGGCTACGCGCAGAGCTGCGAGGCGCTCGCGGGCGCGCAGGCCGCCGAGATCGAGCGCATTCAGGTGCCGACACTGCTCGTCACCGGCGACCAGGACGGCGTTGGCAAGCCCGATGCGGTCCGCGCGATGGCCGAACGCATCGCGGGCGCGAAGGTCGTCGTGCTGGACGGCTGCGGCCACTGGACGACGTTCGAGAAGCCCGCCGAATCGACGGCGGAGCTGCGCAGCTTCTATCAGGCGGCGCAGTAAGGATTGAACGGACGGGCAAGCCGGACGCAACAAAATGCCGCCCAGACGGCGACGCGGCCGGCGTGTCATCGAAAGAGCCAACGAAGGTCACGCAATCGACTGCTGGCGGGCGCAGGAGCGCGTCGCGCCGCAGCGTGGAGGAGACAGACATGAGTTCGATCTTGTTCACCAACGTATCCGTTTTCGATGGCAGCGGCGCGCAGCCGTTCAAGGGCCAGGTGCTCGTGGACGGCCAGCGCATCGTGCGTGTCGCGCGCGAGGAAGAGCCGTTGAGCGCGCCCGAAGCGCAGCGCATCGACGGGCGCGGCGCGTTTCTGATGCCCGGCATGACCGAGGCGCACACGCATTTTTCGTGGAACGACCAGCCTTCGCTGTCCGCGATCCAGTTCATGCCGCCTGAGGAGCACATGCTCTGGTGCGTGCGCGTGGCGAAGCGCTACCTCGAAATGGGCTGGACATCGGCATTGGGCGCGGCCGCCGCGAAGCCGCGCCTCGACGTGGTCTTGCGCAATGCCGTGAATGCAGGCGAATTTCCGGGGCCGCGCTATCTCGCGGGCAGTCAGGAAATCACCATTCTCGGCGGCCTCGCGGACAACACGCTTCCGCACATGCCGTTCAAGGAACTGAATTTCGGCGCGGTCGTGAGCGGCCCCGAAGAGATGCGCGCGACCACGCGCATGTTCGTGAAGTACGGCGTCGATCATCTGAAGATCAATCTGTCGGGCGAGTACATCGCCGGGATCTCGGCGGAATCGTCGCCGTTCTCGGAGGAAGAAATCGCGATGCTCGCGGCGGAAGCGAAGCGCGCCGGCAAGCGCGTGGCGGCGCATGCGCGTTCGAGCGAATCGGTCAAGCAATGCGTGCGGCACGGGCTGGAGCTGATCTTCCACGCGAGCTTCGCGGACGAAGAAGCGCTCGACATGCTCGAAGCCAACAAGGAGAAGCATTTTGTGGCGCCGGGCATCGGCTGGCTCATCAGCACGCTGTATCACGCGGAGAAGTGGGGCATCAGCGAGGAGATGGCGACGAAGATGGGCTACAAGCGAGAGCTCGAAACCGCCGCCGAAACGCTGCGCAAGATGCACAAGCGCGGCATTCGCATCCTGCCGGGCGGCGACTACGGCTTCGCGTGGATGCCGCACGGCACGAACGCGCGCGATCTCCAGTACTTCGTCGATTACATCGGCATGACGCCGATGGAAGTGCTGATGTCGGCGACCCGTTACGGCGGCGATTTGATGATGATGGGCGACGAGCTCGGCCAGATTCGCGAGGGCTATCTCGCCGACATCATTCTCGTCGACGGCAATCCGCTCGCGGACCTCACGATCCTGCAGGACCCGAAGAAGATCACGCTCGTCATGAAAGACGGCGAAATCTTCAAGACGACGCACGACTCGCTGCCGCCGCGCGGCGAGCTGCACATCGGCACGTCGCTGCCCGCCGATGCGGGCGTCGAGAAGACTGCGCCCGCGCCCGTGCACTGACACGCGCGCAGAAAAAGGCTTCGCGCCGGCCCGATACGGCGGCCGGCGCGAACGCACACGCACACGCAAATCAGGAGACGACGACATGAAACCGCGCACTTTGCTCGCCGCCGTGGCGACAGCCTTCGCGTGCGCATCGGCGTTCGCCGGCGCGCCGGCAATCGGGCTGTCCAACGGCTATTTCGGCACCGAATGGCGCAACCAGATGATCGACGGCGCGAACCAGCAGTTCGAGACGTACAAGGCGAAGGGCCTCGCCGACAAGCTCGTGATCCAGCAGTCCGGCGCGAACACCGGCCAGCAGATTCAGGACATGCGCAACATGATTCGCCAGAAAGTGGGCGCGATCATGGTCGATGCGAATTCCGCGACCGCGCTCAACGGCGTGATTTCCGAAGCCGAGCGCAACAAGATTCCGGTCGTCTCATTCGATCAGGCCGTGTCGAACCGCTATGCGACCAACGTCACCGTCGATCATTACAAGTGGGGCCAGCGCTACGCAGAATGGATCGCCGAACAGTTGCACGGCACGGGCAACGTCGTCGTGCTCGACGGCATTCCCGGCCATCCGGCGGCCGAAGCGCGCAAGAAGGCCGCGCTCGATACGTTCGCGAAGTATCCCGGCATCAAGGTCGTGTGGTCCGGCTACGGCGAATGGGACGAAGCCAAGGCGCAGTCCGTGATGGCGACGGTGATCGCCGCGCAACCGAAGATCGACGCCGTATTCACCGAAGACGCGATGGCGCTCGGCGTGCTGCGCGCGTTCGAGAACGCCAACCGCCGCGTGCCCGTTATGACCGGGGAAGCGCAAAAGGGCTTTCTCACGGAATGGAAGAAGCAGCGCGACGCCGGCAACCCGATGAAGGTGTTCGTGCAGGTGAATCCGCCCGACATCAGCCGCACGGCGCTCGGCATCGCGGTGCGTCTTGCGCAGGGACGCAAGCTCAAGTCGCTGCCGGACAACACGTACTACTTCCCGATCACGAAGACGGTGACGACGGATACGCTCGACGCGACGCTCGCTTCGATGAGCGACAAGTCCGACAGCTACTTCCTCGGGCAGTGGCTCAGCGAAGCCGAACTCGACGCGCTCTTCGTGCAATAACGTCAGGCCGATCATGTCCGTGCTCATCGCGAAGGGACTCACGAAGCGTTACGGCGGCGTGCTGGCGCTCGACGACGCGAGCCTCGCGCTCGCCGCCGGCGAAGTGCTGGGGCTGCTCGGCGCGAACGGCTCCGGCAAGTCGACGCTCTCGAGCATCCTCGCGGGCGACAGGATGCCGGATCGCGGTTCCATCGAACTGGACGGCGTGCCGCTCGCGCCCGGATCGCCCAAGGCGGCGCGCGCGGCGGGCATTGCGATCGCGCATCAGCATCCGGGGCTCGCGCCCGACCTGCCGGTCTGGGAGAACGTGTTCCTCGGCGCGGAACCGTGCCGCGCGGCGCGTTTTCTGGATCAGCCGCGCACGCGCGAGCGCGCGCGCCAGTTGCTCGAAAGCCTGCGCGCCGGCTGGAACGTGGATGCGCCCGCCGGCAGTCTCACCGCCGCCGATCAGCAACTCGTGGAAATCGCGAGGGCGCTCGCGCTCGAGCCGCGCATCCTGATTCTCGACGAGCCGACCGCCGCGCTCGCCGCAGCCGAAGTCGACAGCCTGATGCGCGCCGTGCGCGGCCTGACGGCGCGCGGCACGGCGGTCGTCTTCATCTCGCACCGGATGGCGGAGATTGAGTCGCTGTGCGACCGCGTGATGGTGCTGTGCAATGGCCGCGTGGTCGGCGAGCTGCCGGTGCGCGGCCAGCTCGACGAGCCGCGCGTGCTGGAACTGATGGGCGGCGTCGCGGGCGGCGCGGCGGCCGCGCATGTCCACGATGGCGAGCGCGATGCGTCGCGGCCGGATCAGCGCGCGCGTGAGAGCCAGTCCGTCGCGATGAGCGTGCGCGGACTGCGCGCGGGCGCGCGGCTGCGCGGCGTCGATCTCGAGGTGAAACGCGGGGAGATTCTCGGCATCGCCGGATTGCAGGGCCACGGTCAGGAGGAACTGCTGGATGCGCTCGCGGGCTTTCGCGTGCCGGATGGCGGCGAAGTGACGCTCGACGCACGCGCCGGCGCGACCACGCTCGTGCCGCGCTCGCCGCGCCAGATGATTTCGGCGGGCGTCTGCCTCGTTCCGAACGACCGGCATCGGCAGGGCCTGTGGCTCGATCATTCGGTCGAATTCAATCTCGCGCAGGTCGGCGTGAACTTCGACGCGAGTCCGTGGCGGCTGCGCCGCGCGCCGATCCGCCGCTTCGTCGACGATGTCGTGGCGCGGCTGCGCATCAAGACGTCCGACGTGCGCCAGCCGGTGCGCGACCTGTCGGGCGGCAATCAGCAGAAGGTCGTCATCGGGCGCTGGCTGAACCGTCAGGTCGACGTGCTGCTCCTGAGCGACCCGACGAAGGGCGTCGATGTGATCGCGCGCAAGGATATCTACGAGGCGATCGGCGCGCTCGCCGCCGCAGGGACGGCGGTGCTCGTCTACGCATCGGATACGGAAGAACTGCTCGCCGTGTGCGATCGGCTCGTCGTCATGTACGAAGGCCGGATCGTCGCGGAACTGGAAGGAGACGAAATGAACGAATCGCGCGTCACGAGCGCCCTGTTTGGCCGGAGCGCCGCATGAAAGCGCATCTGAGCGAAGGGCTTGGGCGTACCAAAGCGTGGCCCGCGAGACGCATCGGGACGGGGCTGAAGGCGGCGTCGGCGCGGGTGGCGAGCGCGTTGCCGGCACTCGCGATGCTGCTCGCGGTGATCGTCTGCAATGCGTGGCTGCAGCCGGATTTCCTGAGCGCCGATTCGCTCGCGAGCAACATGCAGAACGCCGCGCCGGTGATTCTCATCTGCATGGCGCAGGCGGTCATCGTGCTCATGGGCGAGCTGGACCTGTCGGTGGGCGCGGGCATCTCGCTCGTCAACTGCGTGCTCGCGGCGCTTCCCGGCTTCATGGGATGGGGCGCCGGCGCGACGTGCCTCGCGGGGTTGGCGGCGGCGCTGCTCGCGGGCGCGTGCAACGGCTTTCTCGTCGGTTACGCGAAGCAGAGCGCGTTGATCGCGACTTTCGCGACGGGCGCGGTCTGGTTCGGCTGCGCGCTGCTCTTGATGCCGCAGCCCGGCGGAACGGTGCCCGACGCGCTCGGCGAATGGTTCGCGGCGCGCATCGGCGCGTTGCCGGTCGCGGCGCTGCCGGTGCTGGCGGCCATCGCGATCTGGGCGGTGCTGCAGCGGCACCGCTTCGGACGGCGGCTGATCGCAACCGGCAGCAACGCGGACGCGATGTTCAAGGTCGGCGTCGATGTCCGGCTCGTCAAGCTGCTCGGCTACATGCTCGCGTGGCTCTTCGTGTTCGCGGCGGCGGTGTGCCTGTCCGCGCAGACCGCCTCGGGCGATGCGCGCCTCGGCCTGCCGTACACGCTCAACTCCGTTGCAGCGGTGGTGATCGGCGGCATCTCGCTCGCGGGCGGGCGCGGCTCGATGCTCGGCGCGGTCTGCGGATCGCTCGTGCTCGCGCTGATCGGCAACGTCGTCTATTTCGCCGGCATCCCGAGCAACTATCAGGAAGTGTTCAAGGGCGCCGTGATCGTGATTGCGCTCGGTTTCACGTTCGTCGGCGCGAAGAGGAGGGCATGAGCATGCAGACGCATTCGCGACGCGTTTTTCTGTTGGTGCTGGCCATTGCGGTGCTGGTCGGCGGGCAGTTTGCGGTGCCCGGTTTCGCGAACCCCGGGCAGATCGCCAATCAGTTGAAGATCGCGACGTTTCTGGGGCTTTTCGGTATCGCGCAGTCGCTCGTGATGATCGCCGGGGAACAGGGGCTGGATCTCTCGGTCGGCGCGGCCGCGACGCTCGGCGGTATTCTCGGCGCGGCGCTGCTCGGGCCTGCATCGCCGGGACTCGCTGCGGCCTTCGCGGTCGCGGCGTTCAGCGGCGCGCTCGTGGGCGCGGTGAACGGCGTCGGCATCACGCTCTTGCGCATTCCGCCGCTCGTGATGACGCTCGCGATGGCGAGTCTCGTCGATGGCGGCTTGATCGTCTGGTCCTCGGTGATGCACGTCGCTACGGCGGCGAGTCCGGCGCTCGCGGCGCTTGCCGGGCGAACGATAGCCGGCGTGCCGACCGTCGCGCTCATCTGGCTGGTCGCGGGCGCGCTCGTCTGGCGCTTCCTCGGCCATTCCGCGTGGGGACGGCGCGTGCTCGCAAGCGGCGCGAACCCGACTGCCGCCGCCATCGCCGGGACGCGCGTGCGCGCGATCCGCGTCGCTATTTATACGGCGAGCGGGACCATCGCGGCGCTGACGGGCGTGCTGCTGGTCGGCTATGTCGGTCAGGCGTTTCTCGGGCTCGGAACGACGTATGTGCTGCCGAGCGTCGTCGTGGCGGTGATCGGCGGTGTGTCGCTCGCGGGCGGACGCGGCGATTACATCGCGGTCGCGATGGCCGCCGTGCTGCTGACCGTGCTGACGAGTCTCCTGACGGCGCTGCAGATCGGCGAGGCGGGCCGGCAATGCATCTTCGGCGCGACGCTGCTCGTGTTTCTGACGTTCAATGGATGGTCGTTCAGGAACGTGTTGCAACGGCGGCATGCGTAGGTGGTCGTGCGGGCTGGTTCATGGTCGAGCGTCGGGCGTTGGTGAAAGGCGGGCTGGTGGTTTCGTCGATCGTGAATCGGCGGTGTGACGTCGCCGTTTCATCTACGTGCACTTGAGTTGACATAAGGTTTATTAACGCATTTTTTAATGTAGGTCCCAGATAGAAATGTCGCATTTCCGCCAGATAGAAATGTCGTGTTTCGACGTAGGTTCATTGCCAGACAAGCGTTTCAGGAGCGCTGGCGATGAACACCACTGGGACCATCACGATGTCGATGCGCGAGTTGGACCGGCTCAGAGTGATTCAGGCCGTGACCGAGCGGCGGCTCAAGCCCGGGCAAGCTGCCGAACGGCTGGGGCTGAGTGTGCGGCAGATCGAGCGCCTGGTGCTGCGCTATTGTGCAGACGGTGCGCGCGGTCTGGTGTCGGGCAAGCGCGGGCGCGCGGGGAATCATCGGCTGCCTGAAGGCGTGGCGCAGCGCGCGATCGCGCTGATCCGCGAGCGTTACGCGGATTTTGGTCCGACGCTGGCGGCCGAGAAGTTAGCCGAGTGTCACGGTATCAAGCTGGCGGTCGAGACCATTCGCGCGCTGATGACGGCCGCGGGGCTCTGGGTGCCGCGCAAGCAGCGCCCGCCGCGGATTCATCAGCCGCGTAATCGCCGGGCGTGTCTGGGCGAGCTGATCCAGATCGATGGCAGCGAACATCGGTGGTTCGAAGACCGGGCGCCGCCCTGCACGCTGCTGGTGTTCATCGACGATGCGACGGGTCGGCTGATGACGCTGCATTTCACCGCGACCGAGTCGACCTTCAGCTATTTCGAGGCGCTCTCGAAGTATCTAACGACCCACGGCAAGCCGATCGCCTTCTACAGCGACAAGGCCGGCGTCTTCTACGTCAAGAACCGCTCGAGCACGGCAGGCAAAGGCGTGACGCAATTCGGCCGGGCCTTGTACGAGCTGAACATCGACGCGTTTTGTGCGAACACGAGTCAGGCCAAGGGACGGGTGGAACGCGCCAACCTGACGCTACAGGACCGGCTGGTCAAGGAGCTTCGGCTACGGGACATCAGCACTTGGGAGGCAGCCAACGCTTATGCGCCCTCCTTCATCGCCGATTTCAATCGCCGTTTTGGTCGCCCGCCCAAGAGCGATCACGATGCCCATCGACCGCTGCGTGACGATGACGATCTCCGCCAGTCCCTGACGCACCGCGTCTGGCGCAAGGTCACGCACGCGCTGACGGTGCAATACGACCGAGTGATGTACTTGTTGGAAGACACGCCTGCGAACCGCCGGCTGATTCACCAGCAGGTTGAAGTGGTCGAGTACCCGGATGGTGAGGTCGAGGTGCAGGCGGATGGCGAAGTGCTCGCTTGCGCCACGTATGACCGCATTGCACGGATCGATCAGGGTGCGGAAGTCGAGAACAAGCGGCTGGCACATGCACTCGAAGCTGCGCGACTCCTGCAGGCCAAACGCGATGATCGTCGTGCCTCCGATGCGCCGTCACGCACGCATCGTGGTGAACAGGTTCGAGCCAAGAAAGCGCTTGAAGGACTGAAGAAGCAACGTGCACTGAGCATCACCGACATGAACGAAGCGATTCTCGAAGTCAGCGCAAAAGCCATGCGGGAACGGGAGGCGGCTGCGCCGCCCCGACCCCGCAACCGGAATGAAAGTAAGCCAAACATCGGTGCAAAACGCGACATTTGTATTTAGCTGGCACCGCGACATTTGAACTTAGCGGGGACATTTAAGTAACGGCTGTATTTCAATTCCGCGTCTTCAACCAACGCCCAGACATCGATGCAACGTTCGCATTCAGCCCAACTCTTCGAACAACCAGTCCTGGAAGCTCTTCACCTTCGGCGAGTCCACCGATGACTTCAGCAAGTTCAACGTATAGCCGTTGACAGCGAGCCCGTCGAAGCCGAACGGCGCGACCAGCTTCGCCGTTTCCAGTTCGCGCTGCACGAGCAGGAGGCTCTCCAGACAGACGCCGACGCCATCGGCCGCCGCGCTGATCGCCATGAAGGAACGATCGAAGCGCGGCCCGCGCGAAATATCGAGCGGCGTCTTGCGATAAAGGCGCATCCAGTCGCGCCATCCGACGAGGCAGTTCTCGCTGTGAATCAGCGTGTGATGCCGCAGGTCCGCGACCGTGCGGATCGGATGAGCGCCTTCCATCAGCTTCGGCGAACAAAGCGGCACGATCGTCTCGGACGGCAGATCGAGCACCAGCGTGCCCGCCGGCTGCAGTCTGCGTGCCCCGTAACGCAGGTCGATGTCGACCGCTGCGCGCGTCAGGTCCACCGGTTCGTTCGACGCATTCAGCCGCAAGTCGATATCCGGATGCCGCGCCGAGAAGCGCGCAAGACGCGGCATCAGCCACTGAGTCGCGAAACTCGGCGTCGAATGCAACGTGAGAATGTCGCTTTTCGCGACGCGGCCGATATTGCGCGTGGCTTTCTCGATGCGCGCGAACGCCGCGCCAATCTCCTCCGCATAGGCGCGGCCGCTGTCCGTGAGCAGCACCGCGCGATGCACGCGATGAAAGAGCCGCACGCTCAACTGCTCCTCGAGCAGCTTGATCTGATGACTGATTGCCGAAGGCGTCACGAACAGTTCTTCTGCTGCAAGCGCGAAGGATTCGAGCCGCGCGGCCGCCTCGAACGCCTGTATCGACTTGAGCGTCACGCGATTGTGCATTGCAGTGATCACCTGAATTCAATTCAACGCTGCGCCACTTTAATTCGTTTGAGCGCACGTCTACAAGCGAATACGCTTGATTCATCGCCAAATGCTTCGCGAAAGGGAAAACCCTGAAGCATGCGCAGACCTCAATTAAGGAGACTCAGCGTGGACAAGAGCATCGCGCAACTCGCGCAGCACGCTCATCGCATTCGCCGCAACGCGCTTTTGATGGGCGAAGTGCAGGGCCAGGGCTATATCGGCCAGGCGCTCGACATCGCCGATGTACTGGCTGTCGCGTACTTCGGCGCAATGAACTATCGCCCCGAAGATCCCGAGTGGGAGGACCGCGACCGCTTTCTTCTCTCCAACGGCCACTACGCGATTGCGCTGTATGCGGCGCTCTTCGAGGCGCGTGTCTTGCCGGAACATGAACTCGAAAGCTATGGCAGCGACGACAGCCGCTTGCCGATGTCAGGCATGGCGAGCTATACGCCCGGCATGGAGATGTCGGGCGGTTCGCTGGGTCAGGGCCTCACCATTGCAGTGGGCCGCTGCCTCGGGCTCAAGCGCAAGAACTCGAAGTCCTTCGTCTACACCCTCTTCTCCGATGGCGAACTCGACGAAGGCGCGATCTGGGAAGGACTGATGTCGGCGGCGCACTGGAAGCTCGACAACCTCATCGCGATGATCGACGTGAACAATCAGCAGGCCGATGGCCCGTCCTCGCAGATCATGGCGTTCGAGCCGCTCGTGCCGAAGCTCGAAGCGTTCGGCTGGTACGTGCAGCGTATCGACGGCAATGACATCGGCGCCGTGAAGGAAGCCGTCGATAACGCGCGCAATTTCAAGGAAGCGAAGCCGCGCATCATCGTGTGCGACACGAAGATGGGCTGCGGCGTGCCGTTCCTCGAAGAACGCGAAAAGAACCATTTCATTCGCGTCGATGCGCACGAATGGAAGCTCGCGCTCGATGCACTGGACGCAGGGAGACAGGCATGAGTACCGTCGCAAAGAAGCCGCGCCTGAAGACCTCGGCGATGATCGCGTCGATTGCGGGCGAAGGACAGGTCACGCGTTCCGCGCCCTTCGGCCATGCGCTCGCCGAACTCGCGCGCACGAATACGAACATCGTCGGCATGACGGCCGATCTCGGCAAGTACACGGACCTGCACATCTTCGCGAAGGAATTCCCCGAGCGTTACTACCAGATGGGCATGGCCGAGCAACTGCTGATGGGCGCGGCGGCGGGCCTCGCGCATGAAGGCGCACAACCGTTCGTCACGACCTACGCGGTGTTCGCCACACGCCGCGCCTATGACTTCATCCACCAGACGATCGCCGAGGACAATCTCGACGTCAAGATCGTCGCCGCGTTGCCGGGCCTCACGACCGGCTACGGCCCGAGTCATCAGGCGGCGGAAGATCTCGCGTTGATGCGCGCGATGCCGAACATGACCGTCATCGATCCTTGCGATGCGCTCGATATCGAGCAGATGGTGCCTGCCATCGCCGCGCACAAAGGTCCGGTGTATGCGCGTCTTCTGCGCGGCAACGTGCCCGCCGTGCTCGACGAATATGGCTACCAGTTCGAACTCGGCCGCGCGAAGCTCCTGCGCGACGGCGCGGATGTGCTGATGATTTCGAGCGGCATCATGACGATGCGCTCGCTCGAAGCCGCCAAAGCGCTGCAAGCGGACAACGTCGACGTCGCCGTGCTGCATGTGCCGACCATCAAGCCGCTCGACACCGCGACCATCCTGCGCGAAGCGAACCGCACGGGCCGCATGGTCGTCGTCGCGGAGAACCATACCGTGATCGGCGGCCTCGGCGAAGCGGTCGCGCGCACGCTGCTCGGCGCGGGCGTCACGCCCGCCTTCCGCCAGATCGCCCTGCCCGACGCGTTCCTCGACGCGGGCGCCCTTCCCACGCTGCACGACCGCTACGGCATTTCCACCGAAGCGATGTGCGACACCATCAAAGGCTGGCTCGGCTGAAGCCTTCGTTTCATCACACACACACCAACACATCATCAGGAGAGTTCCATCATGTCAGAGTCGCGTCTTCTCGAAGGCAAGGTCGCCGTGATTTCCGGCGCGGCGTCGCCGCGCGGAATCGGCATGGCGACAGCCCGCATGTTCGCGAAGCACGGCGCGAAGATCGCCATCTTCGATCTCGACGAAACCGCCGCACAGGAAGCCGCGAGCAGCATCGGGCCGGAGCATCGCGGCTATGCGTGCAACGTGACCGACCGCGCCGCGTGCGATGCAGCCGTGGAGAAAGTGATCGCCGACTTCGGCGCGATCGACGTGCTCATCAACAACGCGGGCATCACGCAAGCCGTCAAGCTGCTCGATATCGACCCACAAAGCTGGGACCGCATTCTCGACGTGAACCTGCGCGGCGTGCTGTATCTGTCGCAAGCGGTGGTGCCGCAGATGAAGCGGCAAGGCGGCGGCTCTATCGGCTGCATGTCGTCGGTATCGGCGCAGCGCGGCGGCGGCATTCTCGGCGGCCCGCACTATTCGGCGGCGAAAGCGGGCGTGCTCGGTCTCGCCAAAGCGATGGCGCGCGAACTCGGCAATGACGGCATCCGCGTCAATTGCGTGACGCCCGGCCTCATTCAGACGGACATCAACGCGGGCAAGATCAGCGACGACAAGCGCACCGAGATTCTCGCGGGCATTCCGCTGAACCGTCTCGGCGTGCCGGACGACGTGGCGGGCGCTTTCCTGTTCCTCTCCGCGCCGATTTCTTCGTACATCACCGGCGCGGTGATCGACGTGAACGGAGGCATGCTGATTCACTGACGCATAGAAACACCAGGAAGCACGACGCGCCTTCAAGAGCGCGTTTCGAGAACAAAATCCATCGCCATGAAAGGTTTGGAGGAGCACACCATGACACATCGCACGAAACAAGGCGGCATCGACAGGCGCTCGTTCCTGAAGACGGGCGCCGCCATCGCCGCGGCCGCGCCGCTCTGGAGTCTCACGACGCGCAACGCGTTTGCCGCCGACTTCTCCTACAAGCTAGCGACCGGGCAGGACCCCACGCATCCGGTGAACATCCGGGCGCAAGAGGCGTGCGACAAGATTCGCGCCGCGACCGGAGGCAAGCTCGACATCAAGGTGTTCCCCGCGAATCAGCTCGGCTCCGATACCGATCTGCTCTCGCAAGTGCGCAGCGGCGGCGTCGAGTTCTTCAACCAGGCATCGTCGATTCTCGCGACGTTGACGCCCGCAGCGGGCATCGTCAATACGGGTTTCGCGTTCCCGGACTACGGCACCGTGTGGAAAGCGATGGACGGCGATCTCGGCGGTTATATCCGGGCGCAGATCGAAAAGAGCGGCATCATCGCCGTGTCGAAGCCGTGGGACAACGGCTTCCGTCAGATCAGTTCGTCGACGCGCGTCGTGAAGACGCCTGCGGACCTCAAGGGCTTCAAGATTCGCGTGCCGCAAGCGCCGATGCTCACGTCGCTCTTCAAGTCGCTCGATGCCGGCCCCGCGCCGATCAACTTCAACGAACTGTATTCCGCGTTGCAGACGGGCGTGGTCGAGGGTCAGGAGAATCCGCTGCCGATCATCGCGACAGCCAAGCTCTACGAAGTGCAAAAGTCGATCAGCCTCACGTCGCACGTGTGGGATGCCTACTGGATTCTCGGCAATCGCCGCGCATGGCAGGCGCTGCCGCCCGACATGCGCGCCATCGTCACGCGCGAGTTCGAAGCCGCCGGCATGCTGCAGCGCGCGGACATCGCCAAGCTCAACGGCAGCCTGCGCGACGACCTGAAGAGCAAGGGCATCAACATGGTCGAAGTGGACCGTGAGGCATTTCGCGGCGCGCTGAAGAAAACGAGCTTCTATAGCGACTGGAAGGCCAAGTACGGCGAGCAGGCGTGGAGCACGCTCGAAAAGTACACCGGAAAACTGGTATGAAAGCCATGCATTCCACCCTGCCTGCGCATCCGACGCCCCAGCGAATCGCGGGTTTTGTCGATACATGGCTCGGCCATCTCGTCGAGATTCCGGCCGCGTTGCTGGTCATCGCCGAGATCGTCGTGCTGCTCGCCGGCGTGACGAGCCGATATCTGCTGCACAATCCGCTCGTGTGGTCCGACGAACTCGCGTCGATGCTGTTCCTCTGGCTCGCGATGCTCGGCGCGGTGGTCGCATTGCGGCGCGGCGAGCACATGCGGATGACGGCGCTCGTTGGCATGGCGTCGCCGCGCGTGCGCGCGTTTCTCGATGTCGTCGCCATCGCCGCGCCGCTCGCATTCATGGCGCTGGTGATCGGCCCCGCGCTCGACTTCGCGCAGGACGAATCGTTCATCACCACGCCCGCGCTCGAAATCTCCAACTCGTGGCGCGCGGCGGCGTTGCCGATCGGTTCGGGCCTGATGCTGCTCGTCGCGTGCCTGCGCCTCTTCAGGGTCGGCGACTGGAAGCTCACCATCGGCGCACTCGTGCTCGTCGCGGCGGTTGCGGGTGCGTTCTATGCGGCAGGCCCGTTCCTCAAAGGCCTCGGCAACTTCAACCTGCTCATCTTCTTCGTCGGCCTCGTTGCGGCGTGTGTGCTGTCGGGCGTGCCGATCGCCTTCTCGTTCGGCCTCGCGACCTTCGGCTATCTGGCGCTTACGACGAGCACGCCACTCGTCGTCGTGGTCGGGCGCATGGACGAAGGCATGTCGCACCTGATCCTGCTGTCGGTGCCGCTCTTCGTGTTCCTCGGACAGTTGATCGAGATGACCGGCATGGCAGCCGCGATGATCGCGTTTCTCGCGAGCCTGCTCGGTCATGTGCGCGGCGGCCTGTCGTATGTGCTCGTCGGCGCGATGTATCTCGTCTCCGGCATCTCCGGCTCGAAAGCCGCGGACATGGCGGCGGTCGCCCCCGTGCTGTTCCCCGAGATGAAGGCGCGCGGCGCGAAACCGGGCGATCTCGTCGCGCTGCTCGCCGCCACCGGCGCGCAGACCGAAACCATCCCGCCGAGCCTCGTGCTCATCACGCTCGGCTCGGTCACGGGCGTATCGATCTCCGCGCTCTTCACGGGCGGCATGCTGCCGGGCATCGTGCTCGCCATCACGCTATGCACCGTCGTGTGGTGGCGCTATCGCGTGGACGATCTTTCCGGCGTGAAGCGCGCGAACCGTGGCGAGATTCTGCGCAAGTTCGCCATCGCCCTGCCCGCGCTCGCGCTGCCCTTCGTGATTCGCGCGGCCGTGGTCGAAGGTGTCGCGACGGCGACGGAAGTCTCGACGATCGGCATCGCGTATGCGGTGCTGGCCGGGCTTCTGATCTATCGCCGCTTCGAATGGGCACGCTTGAAGCCGATGCTCATCGACACCGCCGCGCTCTCCGGCGCGATCCTGCTCATCATCGGCGCCGCCACGAGCATGGCATGGGCGCTCACGCAATCGGGATTCTCGGGCCAGCTCGCGCGCACGATGGCCGCGCTCCCCGGCGGCGGGTGGATGTTCATGGCGGCGTCGATCCTCGTGTTCATCGTTCTCGGCAGCGTGCTCGAAGGCATCCCGGCCATCGTGCTGTTCGGGCCGCTGATGTTCCCCATCGCGCGGCAAATGGGCATCAACGACGTGCATTACGCGATGGTCGTGATCCTCTCGATGGGCGTCGGTCTCTTCGCGCCGCCCTTCGGCGTCGGTTATTACTCGGCGTGCGCGGTGAGCCGCATCCATCCCGACGAAGGCATGAAGCCGATCCTCGGCTATATCGCGGCGCTGATCGTCGGCCTGATTCTGGTGGCCGCCGTGCCCTGGTTCTCCACCGGCTTCCTGCACTAATTCTCACTGTCCAGTTCATTCATGCCGCTCCTCGACGGGAGCGGCAAGGAGAAGTCATGTCTTCAATCGACACGCAGAGGCTGTCGAACGCCATCCGCTTTCTGTCCATCGACGCGATCGTTCGCGCGGGCGAAGGTCATCAGGGCGTGCCCCTCGGCATGGCCGAAATAGCCACGGCCTTGTTCACGCGGCACATGAAGTTCAATCCCGCCGATCCGCAATGGCCCGATCGCGACCGCTTCGTGCTCTCGAACGGCCACGGCTCGATGCTGCTCTATTCGGTGCTGCATCTCGCGGGCTATGCGAACTTCGGGATCGACCAGATCAGAACGTTTCGCGACATGGGCTCGCATTGCGAAGGCCATCCCGAGTTCGACACGGCATCCGGCATCGAAGTGACGACCGGCCCGCTCGGACAAGGCATCGCGAATGCGTTCGGCATGGCGGTCGCGGAGGCGTATCTGAACGCGAAGTTCGGTGACGGCATCGTCGATCACCACACGTATGCATTCGTCGGCGACGGCTGCCTGCAGGAAGGCGTGGGGCAGGAAATGATCTCGCTCGCGGGCCATCTGAAGCTCGGCAAGCTGATCCTGTGCTGGGACGACAACCGCATCACCGATGACGGCAGCACGTCGCTTTCGATCAGCGAGGATGTGAGCGAGCGGTTTCGCGTCGCGGGCTGGCATGTGATCGAAGTCGACGGACACGATCTCGAAGCGGTGTCGAACGCGCTCGACGAAGCGAAGCACGACCCGCGGCCTTCGATGATCGCGTGCCGCACGACGATTGCACGCGGCATTGCACGCTTGCAGGGCCAGCGCGGCGGTCACAGCGGCCGTCTCTTCGACAAGGACGCCGACGCTGCCCGCAATGAACTCGGCTGGCCGCACGCGCCGTTCGACATTCCCGACGACGTGCTTCACGCATGGCGCGAAGCGGGACGGCGCAGCGAGCATGAATATCGCGCGTGGCGTGAACGTGTCGCCGCATTGCCTGCCGGCGAGCGCGCGGAGTTCGAACGCATTCAGTCGGGCGAACTGCCCGAAGGCTGGCGCCGGACGCTCGAAGCCTACAAGCGCGAAGCGAGCCGCCGCGAAGATGTGCCCGGCGGCATCCTGATTTCCGCCGAGATCAACGATCTGCTGGCGAGCGTGATACCCGAGCGCATGGTCGGCTGCGCGGACCTCGAAGCGCCGACGAGCCACAAGCGCAGCTTGCGCGCGTTCACGGCCGAGGATCGCGGCGGGGCCTACGTCCATTGCGGCGTGCGCGAGCACGTCATGGGCTCGATGGCCAACGGCATGGCCGCGCACGGCGGCGTGATTCCGCTTGCCGTCACCTATCTCGCGTTCTCCGACTACGAGCGCCCCGCCATGCGCATGGCCGCGTTGATGGGCCTGCCGGTGAAGTTCGTCTTCAGCCACGACTCGATCGGCGTCGGCAAGAACGGACCGACGCATCAACCGGTCGAGATTCTCGCGTCGTTGCGCGCGATGCCGAACATGCACGTCTTCCGTCCCGCCGATGCCGTCGAAGCCGCCGAATGCTGGATGCTCGCCTACGAGCGCAAGACCGGCCCGAGCACGATGGTCTTTGCGCGCCAGGAACTGCCGCTCGTGCGGCGCACGCACGACGACACGAACCTCTCGGCGCGCGGCGCATACGTGCTCGCGGAAGCGCAAGGCGGCGCGCGGCGCGTGACCCTCATCTCGACCGGCTCGGAAGTCGCGATCGCACTCGCGGCGCGCGAAGAGTTGCAGGCGACGGGCATTCCGACCGCTGTCGTATCGATGCCTTGCTGCGAACTGTTCGACGAGCAAGAGGCGTCGTATCGCACGAGCGTGCTCGGTGTCGACACGGTTCGCGTCGCGGTGGAAGCGGCCGTGCGCTTCGGCTGGGATCGTTACCTCGGCGATCGCGGCGGCTTCGTCGGCATGAAAGGATTCGGCGCATCGGGACCTGCGCCGACGCTCTATGAGCACTTCGGCATCACGCCCGCGCATGTCGTCGGCGAAGTGAAGCGGTATCTCTGAACCTTCATCACGGGACAAACATGAAGATCGTCTTTCTCGATCGCGAAACGCTCGCGCCGCAGATCAACCTGAAGCGCCCCGCGTTCGAACACGAACTGGTCGAGTACGACCGTACCGCGCCGGACCAGGTGGTGTCGCGCTTGCAGGGCGCGAGTATCGCGATCACCAACAAGGTGGCGATCACCGCCGATGTGCTCGCGCAATTGCCGCAACTGAAGCTGATCGCGGTGGCGGCGACGGGCACCGATTGCATCGACAAGGCCGCGTGCGCGAGGCATGGCGTCGTCGTTTCGAACATTCGCGGCTATGCGGTCAACACCGTGCCCGAACATACCTTCGCGCTGATGCTCGCGCTGCGGCGCAACGTGATCGCCTATCGCGACGATGTGCTCAACGGCGAATGGCAGAAGAGCGGCCAGTTCTGTTTCTTCAATCATGCGATCCGCGATCTCGGCGGCGCGACGCTCGGCATCATCGGCGAAGGCGTGCTCGGGCAGCGCGTCGCGGAAATCGCGAAAGCGTTCGGCATGAAGCCGCTCTTCGCGGCGCACAAGGGACGCGACGGCCTCGGCCCGCTCTACACGCCGTGGGACGAGGTGCTCGCGACGAGCGACGTCATCACGATTCACAGCCCGCTCACGCCGCAGACGCGCGGCATGTTGTCGAGAGCCGAATTCCGCGCGATGAAGAACAAGCCGCTCATCATCAACACGGCGCGCGGCGGACTGGTGGACGAAGCCGCGCTCGTCGAGGCGCTCGACGAAGGCTGGATCAGCGGCGTGGGCTTCGACGTGCTGTCGACTGAACCGCCCGCGCCCGATAACCCGCTGATGCGCGTGGCGGGCAGGCCGAATGTCATCGTGACGCCGCATGTCGCCTGGGCGTCGGACGAGGCACAGCAGTCACTCGCGGATCAGCTCATGGACAACATCGGGCGCTTCGTGGCGGGTCACGCGGTCAACGTCGTGTCGTGAGGCGGACGGGCGGGCGGCGAATACGTATCGTCCAATTTTTTTCAGGCGTAGTTGAGGAAAACTGCATTGATCGGCAAGCGTCACCGCTGCCATTCTGATACCACGCGGCGGGAAAACCAAAGCACGAATAACCGACCCCGTTGCATGCAGGCGCTCAAAGACGAAGCGCCCTGCCCTCATACAAATATTGCGCGATTCAGTCATCGCGCAGGAGACACGAAATGCCTTGTCAGCCCTCTCTTGCCGATTCGCCCGGCCCGGCGCTCAACGGCGTCTAACGACGTCTAACGACGTCTAGCCGCTCGCCCGCCGCGCATTGCACACGGCACAGCACGGCACGTCAATCCGCGTATCAACCAAGCTGCCCGCAAACGCCGGCGCGGTCCTCGTGACATGCGTCGAGCTTTCGTATCGATGGAGAATCGCGATGGCTCAAGAGCCGTATTTGCTGCATGCACGTTCGATCGTCAAGAGCTTCGGCCCGACGAGCGTATTGAAGGGATTCGATCTTTCCATCGCGCCGGGCGAAGTGCATGCGTTCCTCGGCGGCAACGGCGCGGGGAAGTCCACGTTCATCAAGATCATCTCCGGCCAGCACGAGCGGGACAGCGGCACGCTCCAGTTCGACGGACAGGACATGGGCGCTGCGTCGGCATCGCCCGTCGATTCGGGCATGATCGCGGTCGTCAATCAGGAACTCGCGCTACTGCCGCATCTGTCGGTCGCGGAAAACATCGCGATGCCGCGCCTGCATCGCGGGATGCGCACCTACAGCGAACGCGCATCGAAGGCGTTGGCGATCGATGCACTGTCGCTCATCGACCCGCATTTCGCGCGAGAGTCGGTGGGACGTCTCGTGGGCGATCTGACGCTGCACGAACGACAACTCGTGGAGATCGCCCGTTCGCTCGGTTCCGGCGCGAAGCTCCTGCTGCTCGACGAACCGACTGCCAACCTCACCGCAGCCGAAACCGCGCGTCTCTTCGCGGTGCTGCGCAAGCTGATAGCGGATACCGGGCTCGCCGTGCTGTTCGTGTCTCACCGGATGCGTGAAATCCGCCAGATCGCGGACGTGTGCACCATCATCCGCGACGGCAAGACAGCCGTCGACCGCGTGCGGCTCGGCGATATCACGGACCGCCAGATCGTCGACTTCATGGGACAGAGCGCCGTGCCGGATGAGCGCGTCGAGAGCGAGGCGGAAGAAGCTATTCACGCGAGCGCGGAGAGCGAGCGATCGCCCGATGCAAGCCACGTTCGTGCGCAAGCGATCACGCTCCGGCACGACGGCATCGAAGTCGAAGTCGCGCCCGGCTCGATCATCGGCCTCGCCGGAGCGCCGACCGGCCCTGTCGCGCTGATCGAGGCACTCACGGGAATCGCGAGGCGCACCGCGTGGAGTATCACGCGCAACGGCGCGGCGATCCGGTACGCGAGCCCGTCGGCGGCGGCGCGCGCGGGCGTCGGCTATATCTCCGGCGACCGCGCGAACAAGGGCATTCTCGCCACGCTGCCGATCATCGACAACCTCATGGCGGCGCGCCGCATCGTCGAGCGTCGCAGCGTCGCGCGCAGTGAAGAACTGGAACACGGCACAAGCCTGCTCAACGCACTCAGGATTCGCGCGGGATCGCTCTGGGATCTGCCATCGACGCTGAGCGGCGGCACGCAACAAAAGATTCTCGTCGCGCGCTGGCTCGCGCTCAAGCCCAAGCTGCTCATCCTCGAAGAGCCGACGCGCGGCGTCGACATTCGCACGAAGCGCGAAATCTACGCGCTCATCCGCAAGCTCGCGGCGCAAGGAACGGCCGTCGTCTGGTGGTCGACCGAATACGTGGAGCTGGTCGAGCTTTGCGACACCGTGCTCGCCTTCGACCTGTCGGGCCGGCCGACAGGCGTGCTGCGCCACGCCGAAGTCGACGAGACCAACCTCGCCAACGCAACCGGAATGGCCGCCTGAATACGGCATAGGCCGCGCCAACAGCATTCAAACAGGAGACGATCATGAAGACAGTCACCCGCCCGATCGAGGGCGAAAGCAGTCAGTCGAGCGGTAGCGTGAGGCGCCTGCTGTCCACCTACCGGACCGAGATCGCGATTGCGATCGCGATCGTCATCATCGAACTCGGCGTCGGCATGATCGTGCCGGCGGCACTGTCGGCGGGGAACATCGCGAACGTGTCACAGGCGGCCGCGCCGCTCGTCATCATGGCCTTCGGCGTGCTGCTCGTGATCATCACCGGCGGCATCGACTTGTCCGTTGGCTCGGTGTTTTCGTTGACGGGCATGGTCACGGGTCTCGCGATGGCGCATGGCTTCGGCGCGGTCGCAAGCAGTCTCGCCGGGCTTGCAGTCGGTCTCGTCATCGGCACGATCAACGGCGCGCTCGTCACCTTCGTCGGGCTTGCGCCGTTCGTCGTGACGTTGAGCACCTATGCCATTGCGGGCAGCCTTTCCTTCATCGTGACCGACGGCCACTCGCTTCCGATTTCCGACCCGGACTACTGGCTCCTCAACTCCGGCTCGCTGGTTCCGGGCGTCATCAACTACGTCCTGTGGTGCGCGCTGTTGCTGGTGGCAATCGAGTTCTGTCTGCGCAAGGTGGTGGCAGGCCGCTGGTTGTATGCGATCGGAAGCAGCAGTTCGTCGGCGCGCGTCATCGGCATTCCCGTCAACCGCGTGCGCCTGAGCGCCTACGTGTTGTCGGGGCTGCTCGCGTCGTTCGCGGGCATCGTGAGCATCTCGTACATCAGCAATGCGGAAGCGACGGCCGGTTCGAGCCTCATGCTCCAGGCGATCGCAGCGGTCGTGATCGGTGGCGCGAGTCTTTTTGGCGGCACGGGTTCCGCCATCGGCGCACTCCTCGGCTCCCTGATGATCACGATCATTCAGAACGGCGCGAACCTCATCGGCGTGAACAGTTTCTGGCAAGGCACCGTGACAGGTGTCGTCATTCTCATTGCGGTACTCGTCGACCGCATCACCAAAGCGCGGCGCTAGAGCCGCGTCGAACAGCATCCAAAGGAGACAAAGATGACTACCTGCGCTTTCGATACCACTCGCGCCTCGAAATGGCGTGTCGCAAACTGGACGGCAGCGGCTGCGCTCGCGCTTGCCGCCGTGACTTCTCATCCGGCGTTCGCGGAGGACAAGCAGACGGTCGCCTATATTGCGCCGTCGCTCGACATCTCTTACTGGCAGTGGGTGGCGTATGGCGTCAAACAGCGAGCGAAAGAACTCGGCATGAACTATGTCGAATTCACGTCGGAGAACTCGCCGGCCAAACAGATGGACAACGTTCGCACGGCGCTGACGCGCGGCGTGACGGCCGTGGTGATGGGACCGGTCAGTTCGACGAGCACGCCGCCCGTGCTTCGCCTGCTGAAGGACAAGGGCGTGCCGATTGCATTT
The DNA here is from genome assembly GCF_022879595.1 of Caballeronia sp. Lep1P3. Taxonomy (NCBI): domain Bacteria; kingdom Pseudomonadati; phylum Pseudomonadota; class Betaproteobacteria; order Burkholderiales; family Burkholderiaceae; genus Caballeronia; species Caballeronia sp. Lep1P3. Next base: position 138,595 of record NZ_CP084268.1, read on the forward strand.
ACCGGCATCGGCCCCGGCGCGGGACAGAAAGACTATACGTCGGCGGTGACGGCGAACAACTACGAGACGGGCAAGGCCGAAGGCTCCTACGTGTGCAAGCTCGCCAAGGAACGCGGCGGCAACAAGATCGCGATGCTGTCGCTGCCGCAAGACCGCGAGAACGCCCAGAAGTACATGAAGGGCGCGAAAGAATCGTTCGCCGCCGATGGGTGCGATCTCGTGCAGGTTCTCGAAACGCACGGCCTGACGGTGAACGAAGCGGTCTCTCAGGCCAACGACATCCTCACGGCTCATCCCGATGTCAAGGCTATCTACGGCATGTATGACGAAGCGGCAACGGGCGCGGCCAAGGCGCTGCAGACGCGCGGACTGACGGGCAAGGTCGCCATTGTCACCGCCGATGGCAGCCCGACGACGATCCGTCTGCTTCGCGATGGCGCGATTCAGGGCATCTTCCTGCAGGAAGCGGTCGGCCAGGGCATCGATGCGACGACGCAGGTGCACAATGCGCTCAACCATCAGCCGACGACGCAGGAACTCGCGCTGAAGGAGCCGCTGGTCACCAAGGACACGATCGACAAAGCCGACGCGCAGCAGACCGTGAAGCGCGTCTATCCGCCTTCGGCCGGCAGCTATTGAACGTCGTGCCGTCGCGAGCCGCCGTGCATGACTGGCGGCTCCGGAGCCGGGCAATCAAAGAAAACGGAGACATCATGGACAACTTTCCCATCATCGACCCTCATCACCATCTGTACGACCTGAAGACAGGAAACTATCCGTGGCTGCAAGGCCCGATGCTGGACCGCGTGTTCGGCGACTATTCGGCGATTCGCAAGGACTATCTGATCGACGACTTTCTCGCCGACATCAAGAATCAGAATGTCGTGAAGACCGTGCATCTCCAGGTCGAGTACGACCACAACGATCCCGTCGCCGAAACGCGCTGGCTGCAAGGCGTCGCGAACGAGCACGGCTATCCGCATGGAATCGTCGGTTTCGCGGACCTGTCGTCGCCGGGTGTGCAGCAGGTTCTCGAGGCACATCTCGAGTTTCCGAACGTGCGCGGCATTCGTCAGTGCCTGAACTTCCACCGCGACCCGGTCAAGACGTTCATCGACAGTCCGCATCTCATGAGCGATGCGCAATGGCGTGCCGGTTATGCGCTCCTCGAACGCTACGGTCTGTCATTCGACTTGCAGCTCTACTACACGCAAATGGAAGAAGCGACCGCGCTTGCGCGTGATTTTCCCGACACGCCTGTCGTGCTCAATCACACGGGCATGCCGGTGGACCGGTCGCCCGAAGAAATCGACGCATGGAAGAAGAGCATGACGCTGCTGGCGAGCGCGCCGAACGTGTTCTGCAAGATATCGGGCCTCGGCATGGGCGACTGGAAGTGGACGGTCGACAGCATCCGTCCTTTCGTGCTGCATGCGATCGAAGCCTTCGGAGTGAAGCGGTGCATGTTCGCGAGCAACTTTCCGGTCGACAAGCTATTCAGCAGCTATGACGATGTGTTCAACGCGTTCAAGACGATCACCCAAGGTTTCTCGGACGATGAACGACGCGCACTGTTTCATGACAATGCCGAGCGCGTTTATCGGCTTTGATCGGCTTCAATTGGCTTGGATCGGCTGCATAGGGCCGGCGTCGCGCATGCGGATCATGCGAATTCCGCAAAACGCGGCGCCGGCTCGCCCTTCCTTATTGCCACTTCGCGTTTTTATGGCGGCTGCGGCCGACCGCGTCCCACAGCCTTTTGGCCTGCTTCTGTGGGGACTTCGAGTGGTCTTCGTGGTGAGGCTCTGCGTCGGCAGCGTGACCGAACGTGACGCCTCGCCTTGCGCGCCTGAACATATCGGCGAATCTCATCGCGACCTCCTTTTGCGGCAAAGACACCGCGAATTCAGTGTACTCCGCCGGCTCTTCCGCTGAAGCACCAATTGATCGACCGCCCGCTTCGATGCAGGCGCATGCGCTAATATCGGCATGAGTGTGACGTGCGGCGTTGCACCAGACTTCGTTCGAACGCCCGTTCATTTCCCGAGGAAAGCCAGCCGATGCGACGTGTCGTCTTCAATCAAAAGGGTGGCGTGGGCAAGTCCACCATCGTCTGCAATCTCGCTGCGATCAGCGCATCGCGCGGTTTGCGCACGCTCGTCATCGATCTCGATCCGCAAGGCAACGCGAGCCAGTATCTGCTCGGCGCAAGCGCGCCCGACGCGCAGCCGAATCTCGCGAGCTTCTTCGAATCGGCACTGAGTTACAGCTTTCGCGAACCCGCGTTCGATTCGTTCATTCACGCGACGCCGTTCGAGAATCTCGACATCGTGCCGTCGCATCCGTCGCTGGAAACGCTGCAAGCCAAGCTCGAATCGCGCTACAAAATCTACAAGCTGCGCGACGCGCTCAGGAGCCTCACGGATTACGACGCCGTGTATATCGACACGCCGCCCGCGCTCAACTTCTTCACGCGCTCGGCGCTGATTGCGGTGGAGCGCTGTCTCGTGCCGTTCGACTGCGACGACTTCTCGCGCCGTGCACTCTATTCCGTGCTGGAAAACGTGCAGGAAATCCGCCACGACCACAATCCCGATCTGAACGTCGAAGGCATCATCATCAATCAGTTTCAGCCGCGCGCGAGTCTGCCGAGGCAACTCGTCGACGAACTGCGCGCCGAAGACCTGCCCGTGCTGGACGCGCATCTGTCTTCGTCGGTGAAGATTCGGGAAAGCCATCAACGCGCGCAGCCGATGATCTATTTCGAGCCGCGTCACAAGCTCGCGCAGGAATACGCCGCGCTGCACGACGAACTCAATCGCTGACGAACGCAGCCGCTACGCCGGTTTTTCCGCGCTCGCGCGCGCGGTCAGATGCTCGACCATGCGCTGCGCGGCGGGCTGGAGCATGTCGAAGCGCTTGTAGCACACGATAAAACGCCGCTCCGCCCACACGTCCGTCAGTGGAATGATGCGAACGCCTAGCTGCGGGCTATACGCCGTCGATACTTCCACCGGCACGACGCTGATTCCGAGGCCCGCCGCCACGACGCGGAACGCGGCATCGAAGCTGGAGACGATCACGCGAAACGCGATGGTGCGGCCCGCCTGCGCCGCCGCGCGTTGCAGCATGGTCTGGACCGCCGTGGCGGGTGGCAGGCCGACATGGTCGTAGTCGAGCGTCTGATGGAATTGCACGGTGGAAAGCGCGGCGAGCGGATGGGCGGGATGAACCGCCAGCGCAAGGCGATCGTGGCGGTAAGCGCGATGCTCCAGCCCTTGCAGTTCGACGTTGTCCCAGCACACGCCGACAGCGGCAGCGCCTTCGCGCAACTGGCGCACGAGATCCTGCGAGAGGCGTTCCTCGATGTCGACCATGATGTTCTTGTTGGCCGGCTCGCGCATGAAGGCGGCGATATCGTCGAGCAGTTTCTCCGCAATCGCCGACGCGGACGCGCACACGCTCACCCTTCCCTTCAGGCCGACGCCGAACGATGAAATGTCGTGGGCGATGCGATCCATCGTGAAGAGCACGCTCCTCGCGTGTTCGAGCAGCGCGAGGCCCGCTTGCGTGGGTTCCACGCCGCGCCGCGAGCGCGAAAGAATCGGCACGCCAAGGTCGGCTTCCAGTTGAGCGATGCGCTTGCTGATCGCCGATGGCTCGATGTGCGCGTCTTCCGCCGCCCGCGCGATATTGCGTTGATCGCAGACGGCTACGAATAGCCGCAGCGTCTTCAGGTCGAGTTCCCGCACTTTCGTCTCCGTGCTCTTCGTGCCCTTCGTGCCCTTCGTGCCCTTCCCGTTCGGAACGTTGGCGCTTCCGAAACATCGCTTTACGAATACTGCGGAATCTCTAATGTGATGTCAAACGCCGGCGCACTGCAAGACCGGCATCGATACACGGAGACAGCACCATGCCCTCATTCCCCTCGGATGTCGTGATCCGCGAAGTCGGCTTGCGCGACGGCCTGCAAAGCATCAGAAGCATTCTTCCTACCGAACGCAAGATCGAATGGATCGATGACGCCTACGCCGCCGGACAGCGCGAGATCGAAGTCGGCTCCTTCGTGCCGGCGCGTCTTCTTCCGCAACTCGCGGATACCGCCGAACTCGTCGCGCATGCGAAAACGCTGCCCGGCCTCTTCGTCTCCGTGCTGGTGCCGAACTCGAAGGGCGCCGAGCGCGCCATCGAAACGAAAGCCGACCTGATGCTCGTGCCGCTTTCCGCGAGCCGCGAACATAGCCTCGCGAACTTGCGCAAGGAACCGGAGGAAGTCGTCGCGGAAGTCGCCCGCATGCGCGCCGCACGCGATGCCACCGGCTCGAAGACGCTGATCGAAGGCGGCATCGGCACGGCGTTCGGCTGCACGATTCAGGGCAACGTCGCGCAGGAAGACGTGCTGCGCTACATGCAGGCGCTCCTCGATGCGGGCGCGGACCGCGTGAGCATCGCCGATACGGTCGGCTACGCCGGTCCCGCCGCCGTGCGCGCGCTCTTCGAGAAAGCGCGCAAGATCGCGGGCGAGCGCTTCTCGTGCGGCCACTTTCACGACACGCGCGGTCTCGCGCTCGCCAACGTCTATGCCGCGCTCGACACTGGGCTCGCGCGCTTCGACGCCACGCTCGCGGGCATCGGCGGCTGTCCGCATGCGCCCGGCGCGAGCGGCAATGCGTCGAGCGAAGACCTGGCGTTCATGCTCGCCGATATGGGCATCGAAACGGGCATCGACATTCCTGCCTTGCTGAGACTGCGCGCGAAGGTCGCGCGGTGGCTGGAAGGCGAAACGCTCCACGGCGCGTTGTGGCGCGCCGGACTGCCCAAAACCTTCACCGCATCCGCTGCCCTCGACGCCTGAGATGACCATGACCAACGACACCCGACTTCCGCTCGACGGCATCCGCGTCATCGAGTTCACGCACATGGTCATGGGACCGACGTGCGGCATGATCCTCGCCGATCTCGGCGCCGAGGTCATCAAGATCGAGCCGCCCGGCGGCGACAAGACGCGCAAGCTGCCGGGCCTCGGCATCGGCTTTTTCCGCTCGTTCAATCGCAACAAGAAGAGCGTCGTGCTCGACATCAACACGCCCGAAGGCCGGGAAGCCGCCGTCGAACTGATCGGCACCTGCGACGTGATGCTCGAAAACTTCCGCCCCGGCCTGATGACGAAGCTCGGCCTCGACTATGAAACGCTCGCGAAGCGCTATCCGCGCCTCATCTATGTGTCGCACAAGGGCTTCCTGCCGGGACCGTATGAAAAGCGTCTCGCGCTCGATGAAGTCGTGCAGATGATGGGCGGGCTTTCGTATATGACGGGGCCCGTTGGACGGCCGCTGCGCGCCGGGACGTCGGTGAACGACATCATGGGCGGCATGTTCGGCGCGATCGGCGTGCTTGCGGCCTTGCGCGAGCGCGACGCGACCGGCCGTGGACAGGAAGTGCAAAGCGCGCTTTTCGAGAACTGCGTGTTCCTCTCGGCGCAGCACATGCAGCAATACGCGATGACCCGCGAAGCGCCGCCGCCGATGCCCGCGCGCGTGTCGGCGTGGAGCGTCTACGACGTCTTCACGCTGGCCGGCGGCGAGCAGCTCTTCATCGGCGCGGTGAGCGACAAGCAGTTCATCACGCTGTGCGATGTGCTGAAACGCCCCGATCTCGCGGCGGAACCGAGGTTCGCAAACAACGCGCTGCGCGTGGCCGTGCGGCCGGAACTGCTGCAACGGCTCGGCGAAATCCTGAAGGATCATCGCGCCGACGAGCTCGCGCCGAAGCTCGAAGCGGCCGGCATTCCCTACGCGCCCATCGTGCGCCCGGAGCAACTGCTCGACGATCCGCATCTGAAGGCGAGCGGCGGACTCGCGCCGATGCAGACCGAAGACGGCAGCATGACCGATGTCGTCCTCTTGCCGATCACGATGGGCGGACGCCGCCCCGGCGTGCGTCAGGCGCTCGCGCGCGTCGGCGAGCATACGCAGGAAGTGCTGTCGCGCCTCAGGAGCCGCGTGAGCGCATAGGGATCGACGCAGGACCGAAGCATGAATGCGCGACAGGCACCGGACATAAGCGTGCCGTCGTGCGAGCCGATGTCATCAGGAGACAACGATGCAACCCACCGTCACCGCGGACTCGCATCCGCTCGCCCCGCCGCATGTTCATGTCGGCACTACGCCCGGCGCCGAGATTTCCGCGCGCATGGATCGCCTGCCCGTCGCCCGTCATCTGTGGGTGCTCGTCGGCCTGATCTCGCTTGGCGGCTTCTTCGAAATCTACGATCTCATCTTCACGGGCTATATCGCGCCGGGCATGGCAAAAAGCGGCCTGCTCCAGACGACCACGCACGCCTTCTTCGGCTTCACCGGCATAGCGGGCTTCATCGCCGCGACATTCGCGGGCCTGTTCGCCGGCACGTTCGGCCTCGGCTGGATGCCCGACCGTTACGGCCGGCGCGCGGTTTTCACCGTTTCGCTGCTGTGGTATTCGGTCGGCTCGGCGATCATGGCCTTCCAGACGACGCCCGAGGGCGTGATCCTGTGGCGCTTCATCACGGGCATCGGCGTGGGCGTGGAGATCATCACCATCGACAGCTACGTCACGGAACTCGTGCCGCAGCACATGCGCGGCCGCGCGATGGCGTTCAACCAGATGGTGATGTTCGCGGCGGCGCCCGTTGCCGCGATCCTTTCGTACTGGCTCGTGCCGACCACGGCGTTCGGGCTGGACGGCTGGCGCGTGGTCGTGCTCGCGGGGTCGGTCGGCGCGGTCGTGGTCTGGTTCATCCGGCGCGCGGTTCCCGAGTCTCCGCGCTGGCTCGCGATGCACGGCGACGTGAAGAAGGCCGACGCGATCGTGCAGAAGATCGAAGGCATCGTCGAGCGTCAGTGCGGTGGACGCCTGCCGCCGCCGTTGCCGGTGATCGGGCAGCCCGCGCATCGGCGTGCCTCGTTCGGCGAACTGCTTCAGGCGCCGTACCGTTCGCGGCTCGTCCTGCTGATCGTCTTCAATTTCTGTCAGGCCATTGGCTACTACGGCTTCGCGAACTGGGTGCCGACGCTTCTCATCGGCCAGGGCATCACGGTGACGAAGAGCCTGCTCTATTCATTCGTGATCGCGTTCGCATTGCCCGTCGGACCGATGATCGCGATGTTCTTCGCCGACAGGATTCAGCGCAAATTCCTGATCGTCGGCGGCGCGATCGCGGTGATCGTGTGCGGCCTTCTCTTCGCGCAGATGAAGTCGGTGGTGCCGCTCATCGTGCTGGGCGTGCTTATCAGCTTCGCGGGGCAATTGATTTCGGTGTGCTACCACGCGTATCAGGCCGAACTCTTTCCGACGGCGGTGCGTTGCCGCGCCAACGGCATCGTGTATTCGGCGAGCCGCATCGGCGCGATGATGTCCGGCTTTCTGATCGCGTTCCTGCTTCGCGACTTCGGCGTGACAGGCGTGTTCACCGGCATCACGGCGACGATGGTGGTCGTCGCGGTGTCGATCGGCGTGTTCGGTCCGAAGACGAACGGCTTGCGCCTCGAAGAGATCAATCACTGATCTCGCGCCGTTCCCTCGTCGCTTCGAAAACGCGGCGAAGAATCGTATCGAGCGAGGTCACGTCGTAGGGCTTGCGCAGCAGCATGCAGCCCTCGATGGCGGGCGCATCGTTCTGACCGGTCGCGAAGATCACCGGCAAGCCCGGCCTGCGCTGCCGCGCAAGCACGGCGAGTTCGCTGCCGGGCATGTCGGGCAAGCCGATGTCGGTCAAGAGCACATCGACATCGTGTTGGTTCAGCACGGCGAGGGCGTCGGTCGACGTCGTCGCTTCGTGCACGACATGGCCGAGCGCTTCCAGCAGTTCCGCCGTCACCGCGCGAATGAGATCGTCGTCTTCCACATACGCGATGCGCAGGCCCTGCGCGCGTTCGTCGGTCGGCGGCGCGATGGCCGGATCGGAAGGCAGCGCGCCACTCGCCGATGCGGGCGCCATCGCCTGAATGGGAATGTCCGTCAATTCGGCGCCGGCAAGCCGGTTAAGCAGCACGCGACGAATCTTGCGGGCAAGCGCCTCGCGCGAGTACGGCTTGCTCAGCCGTTCCACGCCGGCGTCGAGCCGCCCGCCGTGCACGATCGAATTCTCCGTGTAGCCGGACGTGAACAGCACGGCGATGCCTGGAATACGCTCGCGCGCCTTCCTCGCGAGCTCGGTGCTTTTCATGGGACCGGGCATCACGACGTCCGTGAAAAGCAGGTCGATATGCACGCCGCTTTCGACGATGGCGAGCGCGCTCATGGCATCGCTTGCGCGCAGCACGCGATAGCCGAGGTCGTTGAGCATCTCGATGACGGTCGCGCGCACTTGCTCGTCGTCTTCGGCCACGAGCACGACTTCGGTTCCACCTTCGGCCGGGCCGATGTCCGTGTGCACGCGCTGGTCCTCGGATTCGAGCGTGCGCGGCAGATAGAGCTTCACCGTCGTGCCGTGGCCCTGCTCGCTATAGAGCTTGATGTGTCCGCCGGATTGCTTGACGAAGCCATACACCATCGACAAGCCCAGCCCCGAACCCTTGCCTTCCGGCTTCGTGGAGAAGAACGGTTCATAGGCGCGGCTCATGACTTCGGGCGTCATGCCGCTTCCGGTATCCGTCACCGCGAGCATCACGTATTGCCCCGACGCCGCTTCGGGATGCAGGTTCGTGTAGCTGTCGTCGAGAAAGGCGTTGCCGACTTCGATCGTCAGCTTGCCGCTTCCGTCCATCGCGTCGCGCGCATTGATCGCGAGATTGAGGATCGCGTTCTCGAGCTGCGCCGGATCGACGAACGTATTCCATAGCCCGCCGCTGATGACCGTTTCGAGTTCGATCGCGTCGCCGAGACTGCGCCGCAGCATGTCGTCCATTTCGGAGACGAGCCGCGCGAGACGCACCGCTTTCGGTTCGAGCGCCTGCCGGCGTCCGAAAGCAAGCAACTGGCTCGCGAGCCGGCTGCCGCGATGAACGCCGCCCAGTGCCTGTTGCAGGCGGCGTTCGGCGCGCTCGTTGCCCTGCACGTCTTTCGACAGCAATTGCAGATTGCCGGAGATGACCTGCAGCAGATTGTTGAAGTCGTGCGCGACGCCGCCCGTGAGCTTGCCGATGGTTTCCATGCGCTGCGATTGCTGCAACGCAAGTTCCGTCTGCCGCAGCGCTTCGGCCGACGCGACATCGGCGCTGATGTCGCGCCCCACCGCATGAATGAAGTCGTTGTCCGGCACCGCCGTCCATGAGAGCGTGCAATATCCGCCCTCGCGTCGCCGGAAGCGGTTGATGAACTTGAGCGTGCGGCTGCCGTCCGCGAGACGCTGGATTTCCGCGAGCGTCGGCGCGACGTCGTCGAGATGCAGGAGATTGATGAACGACTGCCCGATCAACTCGACCGCCGTCCATCCGAGCAGGTCCGTCCACGCGGGATTGACCGAGACGATCGACGCTTCCAGATCGGCGACGAGCATGAGGTCCGTCGAGAGACGCCACATGCGTTCGCGATCCGCGGCGCTTTCCGCGACCTTCTGCTCCAGATCCTGATTGACGCTTTGAAGAAAGCGGGCCGCCGTCTTCTGGTCGTGAATGTCCATGTTCACGCCGATCCAGCGCGTGATGCCGCCTTCCGCATTGCGCACGGGAAGCGCGCGGCACAGATGCCAGCGGTACGAGCCGTTCGCATCGCGCAGACGTGCTTCGTGTTCGAACGCGTGCTCGAAGCGCACGGCCTCGTTCCACAGATCCCGCGCATCGGACCCGTCTTCCGGGTGCGTGACCTTCGCCCAGCCTTCGTCGCGCAGGCTGCCCTCCGGCATGCCGGTGTATTGATAGCTTCGCTCGTTGATCCAGTCCACGCGCCCCGATGCTTCCGCCGACCACACCTGACACGGCAGCGCCTGCGCGAGCGTGCGAAACCGCTCCTCGCTTTCGCGCACGGCGCGCTGCGCTTCGATGTGCGCGGTCACGTCGTTGCCCTGCACGAAGACGCCGAGAATGTCGCCCGCCGCGTCGCGCACCGGCTGATAGCTGAAGTCGAGATAACGTGTCTCGGCCATCGAGCCGGGGTGCCGGTTGAGCGTGACCGGCTCCGCGAGACGCGCAGTCGGGGAGCCGAGCCGGTATGCCGCATCGAGCAGTTCGAAGAAGCCCTGGCCGTCGACTTCGGGCAACGCGTCTTTCACCGTCCTGCCGATGAGATCGCGCTGGCCGACGAGCTTCATGTAAGCGGGGTTCGCCAGCTCGAACGTGTGGCGCGCGCCCGTGACCATCGCAATGAAGCCCGGCGCCTGCTCGAACATGCGCCGCAAGCGTTCGCGGTCGTCCTGCAAGGCGCGCTTGGCGCGCACCTTCGCCGTGGTTTCGACGACGATGGACATGACCGCGACCGGATGCCCCGACTCGTCGAAGATCGGCGAATAGTCGAGATTCATCCACACTTGCTCGGGCGCGCCGTTGCGATAGAGCGTGAGTTCCTGATCTTCATAGCGCAGCGTTGCGCCGCGCAGACCGACGTTCATCACGTTGTCGTTAAAGTCGGCCACTTCGGGCCATCCTTCGCGCACGTTCGAGCCGAGCAAGTCCGGATGCCGGCCTGCTGCAAAGCCCGAATAGGCGTCGTTGTACAGCATGACGCCTGCTTCGCCCCATAGCGTGACGATGGGAACCGGCGACGACATGATGATCGACAGCGTGTTTTTCAGAATGAGCGGCCATTCGGCAATGGGACCGAGCGGCGTTCTGGACCAGTCGCGCGTGGCAATTATTGCCGAACATTCGCCGCCGCCACTTAGAAACGGGAGCAGCGAATCGGTCATTCTGGGAGATGTCATCGGGAATCGAGGCGCGCGCTTCGCTGGCTGAGTAAGCGAACGATTGTACCTTTGGCGAACAACCGACGTTGCTAAAGAAAATGCTTGCCGGAGGGCGTAAAAACGCGGAAATCGCGCTAGGCGGCTGAGGAATCGCCAGGCGGCGTATTCAATTCTTTAGAGACTTTTTTTAGAGAAGTTAGGCGCTTGAACATTCGCCAAGTCATGAATTTTCAGAGCGGGCGTAATAGGCTTTTCACCGTGACGCTCTCCGCAACGGTTTCCATGCCGATCGCTTTACTGATTTCGATCACGCTCACGAACTCACTCGTAAAGCTGGGCCGCTGGTCTGCCGCGTGCTTGCGCCAATCGATGCGATCGCACGCGCATGCGTCCTTCGCCGGCCGTCGCCGGCGCGACGATAATCGGGGCGACATGCCCGACTGACGCGTCGAGAACTGCCGCTGCGCAGCGCGAGCATGCGTCGCGATCATCGATGACACGGAGATACACCATGAACAAGCCGTCGCCGAAGGCAGCGGTGCTGTGCGCTTGCGCCGTTCTCCTCGCGGGATGCGTCGCCGCCGGCGCGCCCGACAATGGAACGCATCTGACGCAGACGGAGTGCCGCGATCTCGCCGCGCTGCGCACGAATGCACCACCCACGATGGGCGAGCATCAGAGCGAACTGGCCGCACTGAGGAAAGCCGGCTACGACCCGTCGCCGTGGTACGACCCGTACTACCCGGAGGATTTGCAGGCGGCGCAGCGTCAGGTGGACATCTGGTTTCAGACGGATTGCCAACGCACGCGGCCCGACTGATTCACCCGTTCGCGCCTAAGGCACGCGGATTGCGGCCCGCCGCTGCACCGGCCGCAGCGCCCGCGGGCGGCGAACGCTCAACCTGGAGAGATCACCATGAACATCGCAGTGAAGCGCATTCTTGCGTCTGCATTGGCATTAGGCGTTTCCACCGTCGTACTCGCGCAAGGCAATGCTGGCGGCGTACCGGGCGGCAATGGCGCCGGTCAGGGCGGCGTGGGAGTCGGAACGCCGAACGGAAACGGCGAGACAGGCACGCCTTCCGGTCCGGCGGGCAAGCACTCGACCCTTCCGAGAAGGCATCATCACAAGGCGAAGAAATCGAGCTAGCGCGCGCTTCCGCTCGCCGGCGTTCCGGACCGCGATGCACAGCATCGACGTCCGGTGCGCCGCTCCGTCGTTCCCGACTCGCCTTAGCTGCACAACCCCCGCACCATTGGCACTTTCCTCACTGTCCGCAATATGCAAGCGGCGGCATGCTTGCGTACTTCTCAACGCTTACAGGGCAAGCGTTTCATGGAGCAAAAGTTCGATGCGATGGTGCTGGGCGGCGGCATCGTCGGCGTATGTGTCGCGCTGCATCTGCAAAAGCGCGGGCTGGCCGTCGCGCTCGTCGATAACAAGGCGCCCGGCAACGAGACATCGTTCGGCAATGCCGGCCTGATACAGCGCGAAGGCGTCTATCCCTACGCCTTTCCGCGCGACTTCGGCACGCTCGCGCGCTATGCGACCAATCGCGCGCTGGACGTCCGATACCACGCGCGTGCGCTTGCCGGCTTTCTGCCCTTTCTCTACCGATACTGGCATCATTCGCGCCCCGACCGTCACGCGGCGATCGCCCGCTCGTATGCGACGCTGATCGAGCATTGCGTGACGGAGCATCGCGCGCTCATCGACGAAAGCGGCGCGAACGGCTTGCTGCGCCCGGGCGGATGGACGAAGGTTTTTCGCACGCACGCCGCGATGGACGCGGCCGTGAAAGAAGCGCGTCTCTGGCAAACGGAATACGACGTGGGCTTCGATGCGCTCGATGCCGCCGCGCTGCACGCCTACGAGCCGGCATTGAGCAGCAGGCTCGTGGGCGCCGTGCGGCATACGTCGGCGGAATCCGTCAGCGATCCGAACGCGCTCGTCGCCGCTTACGCACGACGCTTCGAAGCGCTCGGCGGCCGCGTCGTGATGGGCGATGCACGCACGCTCGAAAACGGCTGGCGGCTCCGTACCGAAGCTGGCGTGATCGAGGCCAAAGCCGCGGTCATCGCGCTCGGGCCGTGGTCCGCGGAACTGGCGCGAAAGTTCGGCTACTCGCTGCCGCTGCAGGTCAAGCGCGGCTACCACATGCATTACGCCGCGCGGGACGGCGCGCGCCTGAACGTGCCGGTACTGGATGCGGAAGCGGGCTACGTCATCGCGCCAATGACACGCGGTATCCGTTTGACGACCGGCGTCGAACTGGGCCAACGCGACGCACCGCCGACGCCGGTGCAACTCGATGCAGTCGAGCCGCTCGCGCGCGAGATTTTTCCGCTGGGAGAACGCATCGACGAAAAGCCGTGGCTCGGACGCCGCCCTTGCACGCCGGACATGATGCCGGTGATCGGACGCGCGCCGCGCCATGAAAACCTCTGGTTCGCCTTCGGTCACGCGCATCATGGCTTGACGCTCGGGCCCGTCACGGGGCGGCTCATCGCCGATCTGATGACGGGCGCGAAGCCTTTCGTCGATGCGCGTCCGTTTTCAGCGGACCGGTTCGTATGAGCGTTAGAAAACGCTCGATCGGTTAAGCATTGCGCAGCGCGCTTCTTAGGCAGTGCGGCTTGCAAGCTCGCCCGCATTCATGCAGGATGCCTTAGCACTCTTTCGCCTCTCGACGTCTCAATACATCTGACATTGGACGTCAATGCCTGGAGAAAAGGAGCCGCGCATGACGATGCCAGCGTTTCGCCCGCTCGTTTTCCATAAGCGCGCCGCGCTAGCCGGCGCTTTGCTGCTTCATCTCTTCGCGCCTTCGTCGTTTGCTCAGACGGGCGGTGCATGCATACCCGTCGCCGAACGAACGACCGAATTCGGATGCTTCGTTCATGCCGAACAACACCTCGCGCCGCTGCCTGACGAAGCCGTGTTCTGGCACATCGACCGCTTTGCGAATCGCGCGGCGGCAGAGGCCGCCCGGGAACGCAACGGGACTGTCGTCGAAATTCTGGGGCAGGTCTGGCTCTTCACCATCGCCGAAAAGACATGGCGCGCCTCGTCAGGCGAACATGTCGCCGATGTGGGTCCGCTGGAACGCCCTGCCGCAAAAGAACTCATGGCGACGTATATGGAAGGCGATTTCAAACCGGGCATGCAATCGACGGTGCATCGTCATCCTGGCACAGAGGCATGGTTCGTCCTCTCCGGCGCGCAATGCCTGGAGACGCCGCACGGCAAGCAAATGGGGCGGCCGGGCGGCCAGCCGGTCATCGTTGCGCCGGGTGAGCCGATGCTGCTCACGGGCGTCGGCACCGAAAGAGCCCATTGGCTCGTGCTGATCCTGATGGATGCCTCGATGCCGCGCGGCCTGCCCGCCGATGACTGGACGCCAAAGGGCGTCTGCGAAGCGGCGGCATCGTAGAGAGCGCGATTTTCATTCGACAAGTAATTCATACCTCTCGCCGAAATGCGTCGGCAAATTCTTTAGACAAAAGACTAAAGTCGATTTCTGCCCCGTCGATAAACAAGTAAGCAAGCGGCGAGGCAGGAAGCGATAAGGCAATATTTCCTTCCCGCCCGATGCTGCAAACGTTTGCAGTGTCTTCTCGTCCCGCCGACATGCCTTGCTCGTTCGCATCGCCTTCAAGCGGTGACGAACGGTTCGCAGCATTGCCCGGATCAACTAACACCCACCCGCAGGGATACGCGGGACCGACGGCCCGTTGCCGATCCGCCCTTCACCGGGCGCTCCGGCCACGCGCCGGCTTATACAGGCACGTCCATCCATCAGCATTCCTAACGATACTAACCAAAAAAAAATCATGGCCAACCGTACCCGATCCGTCCTTAATGCGCGCAAAGGCGCGCTCGCTTCCGCTGCACTCGCCGCCAGCGTCCTGCTCGCCGCCTGCGGCGGTGGCAGCGCCGCCGATTCGGCCCTCGACACCGCAGCGGCCGCGAAAGCCGCCACTCTGCCTTCCAGCATCTTCTACGGCGCGAACGGCCACAATGACGAAGGCGGCGCGTATGACATCTCGACGCCCGCGCTGCAACTGCAACAGTTGAAGGACCTGGGCGCCACGATCTACCGCAACGAGGTCTACAACCTCGCATCCGCGAACAAGCTCGCGGGCATCGCGAAGACGATGGCTGCATCGGGCGTGACCGTTTATCCTGTTTTGCTCATCGGCGTCAGCAGCTTCACCAACGAAACGGACGCGTACAACGCCGGCTACACGCTCGGCAAGCAAACCGCGACCGCTTACAACTACCCGTATTACGAGGTGAGCAACGAACTGGACGGCAGCATGCTGGTGGGCAATGTGGACGGCGTCTATCCGCAACAGTTCGACAACGCCAAGTTCAAGATCGCTCGGGGCATCGTGCGCGGCATGATTGCCGGCATCAAGTCGGTGGATACGAACGGCAAGATCATCATCGGCGGCGGCGCATGGATGCACTATGGCTTCGATCAGATGCTCTGGAACGGCACGCAACCGGACGGCACGTCGGGCTATCCGAAAGTGACCTGGGACATCACCGCATGGCACTGGTACTCGGACCAGGGCGACATCACGCACGCTTGCGGCGGCACCGGCTGTCACGACATCCTCGCGACGCTGCAGCAGTTCGGCAAGCCCATCTGGATCAACGAGTTCGGCGTGCGGCCGTGGTACGGCACCGATGCGCAGGTCGCCTCGTATCTCGTCGGCAGCAAGATGATGGCCCAGTTCGCGTCGATCGCCTCGAAGTACAACATCCAGTCGATTCAGGCGTATGAGCTTTACGACGACCCGGCTGGCGGCGAAGGCAATTACGGTCTTCTCAAGAACGACGGCAAGACGGTCAAGGCCGCGTATAGCGCGTTCAAGAGCTTCGTTGCAGCGAACCCGAGGTAAGCGGCAGGCGGGCAAGGCGAAAGGGAACGCCTGCCCGTTATTTCTTTGGGCAGCCCTTCGCAAAAAGACTTTAGCGGACGCTCAAGCGTCCACGAAGACGCCGCGCGCCAATTCGCAAAAGAGCGCCGTCGTCGGGCCTTCATCGTGCTGACGCCGGCTCATGATAATGGGCGATACGACACCCCCTTCCCTCAGCGGCTTATAGACGACGCCGCGCGCGCGCAAGCCTTCGACGCTTTGCGGCACGAGCGTCACGCCCACTTGCGCGGCCACGAGCCCCAACGCCGTTTGCAGCTCGCGCACTTCATGCACCGCGCGCGGTTCCAGCGCGTGATCCCGGAACGCCGACACTTGCTGGTCCGCATAACTCGGCCGCGGCGCGCTCGGATAAACGATCAACGTTTCATCGGCAAGCGCATCCAGCGTGACCGTGTCCGATGCAGCGAGCGCATGCGTTTCAGGCAGCGCCGCGACCATTCTTTCCTCGACGAGCACTTCGCGCACGAGTTGCACGTCGTCGAAACGCAATCGCCCGAAGCCCACGTCGATCCGTCCGCCTTTGAGCGCGCCCAGCTGCTCCACGGTGAACATCTCTATCAGGGACAGCTCGATATGCGGCGCCGCCTCGCGAAAGGCGCGTATCGCACCGGGCAAAGCGCCGTAAATGGCCGAAGGCACGAAGCCGATGACGATGCGTTCCTTCAATTGCGCGAGCTTGCGCGTGAGCGGCACGAGTTCTTCGCTTCCATCGATGAGGCGCTTGGCCTGCGCATAAAAAATGCGCCCCGCTTCAGTCAGTCTTAGCGGGCGCACGCCGCGCTCGAATAGCGGCAAGCCGACGCTTTCCTCGATTTGCTGAATCTGCCGCGACAACGGCGGCTGCGTCATATGCAGCCGATTCGCGGCGCGCGTGATGTTCATTTCCTCGGCAACGGCGACGAAATAGCGAAGCTGGCGCAATTCCATTCGGATCTTTGAATTGAAAGTCGGTCATCGCAACGATACACCGCGTATCGTCGCAAGAATGAAAAAACCAACCCTGAAGGTATGAAACCAGACCGAAACGGTGTTGGACGCGCGAGCCCGACCTTCTTAACATGAGCTTCAAGGAGAAAAGCTCATGCACGCAAAAATTCAGGCCGTGGAGACGATTCTCGTCGATGTCCCGACCATCCGCCCGCATCGCCTTTCGGTCGCGACAATGAATTGTCAGACACTCGTGCTGGTCCGCATTCGATGCAGCGACGGCATCGAAGGGCTCGGCGAAGGCACGACCATCGGCGGTCTTGCATATGGCGAGGAAAGCCCCGAAAGCATCAAGGTCAACATCGATACCTATTTTGCGCCGATGATCGTCGGCATGGATGCAACGCGCCCCGGTTCGGTCATGGCCAGACTGCGCGCGACGCTTCAGGGCAACCGCTTTGCGAAGTGCGCGATAGAAACGGCGCTCTTCGACGCGCAAGCGCAACGCATCGGCGTGCCGCTGTCCGAGCTTTTCGGCGGACGCGTGACGGACAAGGTGGAAGTTGCATGGACGCTCGCAAGCGGCGACACCGCGCGCGACATCGACGAAGCCGAGCAGATGCTCGAAGCGCGCAGGCATCGCGTCTTCAAGCTGAAGATCGGCTCGCGCGCCGTTGCGGACGACGTCCGGCATGTCATCGCTATCAAGACCGCGCTCGGCGATCGCGCTGAAGTGCGCGTCGACGTAAATCAGGCATGGAACGAGACCGAGTCGATCTTCGCCGCCACACGCTTTCGCGAGGCGCAGATCGCGCTCATCGAGCAGCCTGTCGATGCGAAGAATCGCGCGGGGCTCGAACGGCTTGCACGCCTGTCGCTCGTACCCATCATGGCCGATGAAGCGCTGCACGGTCCCGCCGATGCCTTCACTATCGCAAGCGCGCGCGCAGCCGACGTGTTCGCCGTCAAGGTCGCACAGTCGGGCGGGCTGACGGGCGCGGCGCAGGTCGCGGGCATCGCGCTCGCGGCGAACATCGATCTCTATGGCGGCACCATGCTCGAAGGCGCAATCGGTACGATGGCATCCGCGCAACTCTTCAGCACCTTTGCCGAACTCAAGTGGGGCACCGAACTCTTCGGCCCGCTTCTGCTTACGCAGGAGATTCTCACCGAGCCGTTGCGTTATGCGGATTACGCGCTGCATCTTCCGCAAGGAAAGGGACTCGGCATTGCACTCGACTGGGAACGCATCGACAGGTTGCGTCGCGATACGACGCGCGGCGCGAGCGTGGCAGTCTGACTTTTCATCTATTACATGACTACGAACGGAGACAACGATGGACAAGCAAGCAATCGACGCGCTGCTGCAGAAGTTCAACGAGAGCGCCACGAGCGAAGGCAATGCGCGCGTGAAAACGGTCGTGAACCGGATCGTGCGCGATCTCTTTTACACCATCGAAGACCTGGACGTGACGCCGAGTGAGTTCTGGTCCGCGCTCAACTATCTCGCCGAGGCGGGTCAAAGCGGCGAGCTGGGTTTGCTGGCTGCGGGCCTTGGTTTCGAGCACTTTCTCGATGCGCGCCTCGATGAAGCCGAAGCCAGCGCGGGACTGGAGGGCGGCACGCCGCGCACGATCGAAGGGCCGCTGTACGTCGCCGGCGCGCCGGAATCGGTCGGCCATGCGCGTCTCGACGACGGCACCGATCCGGGTCAGACGCTCGTGATGCGCGGCCGCGTATTGGACACCGAGGGCAAGCCGCTTGCGAATGCGCTCGTCGAAGTGTGGCACGCGAATCATCTCGGCAACTACTCGTACTTCGACAAGTCGCAGCCCGCATTCAATCTGCGCCGCTCGATCCGAACGGATGAGCAAGGCAACTACAGCTTTCGCAGCGTGGTGCCGGTTGGCTATTCCGTGCCGCCGCAAGGCAAGACGCAGGCGCTGCTGGACCTGCTCGGGCGACACGGTCATCGGCCCGCGCACATTCATTTCTTCGTGTCCGCGCCGGGCTATCGAAAGCTCACGACTCAAATCAACATCGATGGCGATCCGTATCTCTGGGATGACTTCGCATTCGCAACCCGCGATGGGCTCGTGCCCGAAATGCGCAAGGCCGAAGGCGCAGAAGGAAAGCCTTATGGCGTGGAAGGCAACTTCGCGCTGATCGATTTCGACTTCACGTTACTCGCCGAAAGCACTGCGGCGCCTGCCACTGAGGTGGACCGCCTGCGCGCCGCGGCTTGAAGCCGATTCTTTACTGGAGGCAAGAATGCTGTTCCATGTCGAAATGACCGTCCAGCTGCCGCACGACATGAGCGCGGAGCGCGCGGCGGCTTTGAAGGCCGAAGAGAAAGAGATGTCTCAGAGACTGCAGCGCGATGGCGTGTGGCGGCATCTCTGGCGCATCGCGGGGCAGTATGCGAATGTCAGCATCTTCGACGTCGATAGTCCCGCGCACCTGCACGATGTGCTTTCGCAGCTGCCATTGTTCCCGTTCATGCGCATCGAAGTGCGGGCGCTGTGTCGCCATGCATCTTCCATTCGCGACGATGACCGCTGAGTTGATCTCGCCCCTCCGTGGAGGGGCTTTTAACCCGACGTCTGAATCAGATCCTCGATGACCCACCGCAAGCAATCCTCGGCAAGTTGGTCGAGTTGCCGCCCGGCGAGCGTCATCACCTGAAGCCGCCGCTGCGTGAGCAAAGGGTTATCGAAGGCGATAGCGGTCAGTTCATCCGCACCGATTCGCTTCGCGACCGACACATAACCCGACGGCATGATCGCGTCCGGCACGACCTGCGCGAAGCGATAAAGCGCGGCCACGTAGCGGCTCGTCATCATCGGCACGATCTCGATGCCTTCCACATTGCACGCGATATCGAACAGTTGCCGATTCGTCGTGCCCTTGTCCTGCAGCAAGACCGGATACGCGGTCAGTTCCTTGAGCCCGATTGTCGAGCGCCCCGCAAGCGGATGCTCGAGATGCATCAGGGCCATCACCGGTGCGCGCTGCGTGAATTGCACGACGACGCCCGGCTCGGGCTTGAAGCTGAACGCAAGCGCCATCGACGCCTCGCCTGAAAGCAGCATCTGACTCGCGCGATCCGAGGGCACCACTTCGAGTTGTATCGCCACGTCGGGATGCTCGCGGCAGAACCCCGCGAGCGAGACAGGCAAAAAGTCGAACGCAAATCCCTCCGTGCAGGCGATGGTGATGCTCCGCGATCGCCGGCGCTCTTCCCCCTGTATCTCCTCGAAGACAGATTGCGCATCCGCGAGCGTGCGCTGTGCATGGCGCAGCAACAGGCGTCCCGCATGCGACAACACCATGCCCCGCGCATGACGCTCGAATAGCGGCACGCCGAGATCACCCTCCAGCTTCGCGATATGCCGGCTCAGCGCGGATACCGTGAGCCCGAGCTTTTCCGTTGCGGACGTAAGCGAGCCCGCTTGCGCGACGACCGAGAAATAGTAGAGCGACGGTTCAAGCAGCTTGCGCATGACGGACGCACATGACGAAAGGTTTGATCTACGCGCAAATGTACCTTGTTTGATTGCGAATACAAAAATACTTCGACGCGGCTAATCTGGTTCCAAGCCCGAACCCCATTCCATACGACATGTCCCGACAAAGCGCTCTCGCTCACGCCCGCACCCACTTCGATAGCGGCGACTTCCTCGTCACCTTGAGCCGCCGCGTCGCGCTTGCGACAGAAAGCCAACGCGCCGATGCAGCACCGCTTCTGCGCCGCTATTTAAGCGAGGAAATCGAAAACTCGCTCGCGAAGCTCGGCTTCGTGTGCGAAATCGTGGAAAACCCCGTGGCCGGCATGCCGCCCTTCCTTGTTGGCGAGCGCATGGAGTCACCCGATCGTCCTACGGTGCTGCTATATGGACACGGCGATGTGATCGACGGCGACGCATCCAACTGGACGAACGAACGTTCGCCGTGGCGAGTGAGTGTCGAAGGCGAGCGCTGGTATGGACGCGGTATCGCCGACAACAAGGCGCAGCATTCGATCAATCTCGCAGCGCTCGCGGCCGTGTTCGCCGAGCGCGGTGAGTTGGGCTTCAACGCGAAGATCATCTTCGAAATGGGCGAAGAGGTCGGCTCGCCGGGACTCGACGCCATGTGCGAAGCACTGCGCGAACGCCTGTGCGCTGATTTGCTGATCGCATCCGACGGCCCGCGCCAGCGCGCGTCGTCGCCAACGATCTTTCTCGGCTCGCGCGGCGCGCTGCATTTCCGTCTGCGCGTAACGAACCCGGCGGGCGCGCGTCATTCCGGCAACTGGGGCGGCGTGCTGGCGAACCCGGCTACGGTGCTCGCCAATGCACTCGCCACACTCGTCGATGGCAAGGGCCGCATTCGCATCAACGGCCTTCTGCCGCCGCCGATTCCGCCGCACGTGCGCGAGCGCGTCGCGCAACTCGAAGTGGGCGCTGACGAAGGCGATCCCGCGCTGTCCGCGAACTGGGGCGAACCCGGACTCACGCCCGCCGAGCGCGTCTTCGCATGGAACACCCTCGAAGTGCTCGCGATGAACGCGGGCAATATCGCGCACCCCGTGAGCGCGATTCCGCGCGCGGCCGAGGCGGTGTGCCAGTTGCGCTTCGTCGTCGGCACGGACTGGCTGCACGCGAAGAAACTCATCGAAGAGCATCTCGCGCGTGAGGGCTTTCACGATATCGAAGTGACGATAGAGGCATCGGGCGCGGCCACGCGCCTCGATCCAAACGATCCCTGGGTCGCGTTCACCGAGCGCTCGATCGAGGCATCGACCGCCAAGACAGTGACGCTCTTGCCCAATCTCGGCGGCACGATTCCAAACGAATGCTTCGCCGATACGCTCGGCCTCGCGACAATCTGGATCCCGCATTCGTATCCCGGTTGCCGTCAGCACGCACCCGATGAACACGTGCTTGCGCCCGTCATGCGCGAAGCGTTGCAACTGATGACCGGCGTTTTCTGGGACCTGGGCGATGCCGACGTTCCCGGCGCGCGCTGAGCCTCTGCCGAAGCTCCACCACTTCAACGGAAGACACTTCATGGATTCGACTGTCATCGAGGATCGCATAGAGACGCAAAGCGCGAAGCCCTTTCGGCGGCTCATCGTCGCGACGAGCATCGGCAACGCGCTGGAGTGGTTCGACTTCGCCGCGTATGGCTTCTTCGCGGTCACGCTCTCGAAGCTCTTCTTCCCCGCACACGACGAGACCGTGTCGCTTCTGATGACCTTCGGCACATTCGGGCTTTCGTATGTATTCCGTCCGCTCGGCGCGCTCGTTCTCGGGCGTTATGCCGACCGTCGCGGACGCAAGGCCGCGTTGCTCGTATCGCTCGCGCTCACCACGGTCGGCACGCTCGTTTGCGCGTTGATTCCGACCTATGCCGCA
Organism: Caballeronia sp. Lep1P3; assembly: GCF_022879595.1. NCBI lineage: Bacteria > Pseudomonadati > Pseudomonadota > Betaproteobacteria > Burkholderiales > Burkholderiaceae > Caballeronia > Caballeronia sp. Lep1P3. Next base: position 160,687 of record NZ_CP084268.1, read on the forward strand.
ATAGGCCTCGCGGCGCCCATCGGTCTCATGACCGCGCGCATCCTGATCGCATTTTCGACGGGCGGCGAATTCGGCAGCGGCACCGCATTGATGATCGAGCAGAAGAGCAAGCGCAAGGCGTTCCTCGCAAGCTGGCAGTTCTCCAGCCAGGGCATGAGCACGGTGCTCGCATCGTTCGCGGGACTGGCTCTAAGCACGATGCTTTCGCCCGAACAGATAGAAACGTGGGGCTGGCGCGCGCCGTTCATCTTCGGTCTTCTCGTTGCGCCGGTCGGTCTCTATATCCGCAAGCATATCGACGATACGTTGCCCGCTTCGTCGCAGCAGGCGCACAAGAGCGCACCCGTTCGCGATCTTCTCGCGCACAACAAGGGCCGCATCTTTCTCGCCGCGGGCATCATGGCGGTATCGACGGCGGCGAGCTATCTGATGATCCTCTACATGCCGACGTATGCGGTCAAGCAACTGCATCTGCCCGCATCGACAGGCTTCGCGGCCACGGTCGTGACCGGCACTATCCTGATGCTCTTCACGCCTCTCATGGGCCATCTCGCGGACCGCTACGGCCGCAGCCGCATGATGGTGCTGTCCGCCAGCATCACGCTGGTCACCATCTATCCGTGCTTCGCGTGGCTGCTGTCCAGCCCGTCGTTCGGCGTGCTCATGGCGATCATGGTGCTGGCCGGCGCGCTCAAGGCAATCTACTTCGGGCCGCTTGCCGCCGTGCTGTCGTCGCTCTTTCCCACATCGTTGCGCAGCACGGGGCTGGGCTTCAGCTACAACATCGGCGTGATGGCCTTCGGCGGCTTTACACCGTGGCTCGTCACGGCGATGATCGGCGCGACGCACAACCCGCTTTCGCCTGCACTCTATCTGATGGCGTGCGCGTTGCTGAGTCTCGCGTGCATCGCGCTCTATCACTTCAAGCTCGTCAAATACATCTGATTCCATGACCATGACCCAGGACCTTCGCAACGGCTTGAACGACTTGGACGACTTCAGCGGCTGGCTCATGTACCACTCGGTCGGCGTGTATCCGGGGCATCGTCACGCGATGCGCGACGCGCTCGCCTCGTTCGCCGATGTCTGGTGCGCCGCCGACGACACGCGCTGGGACGCGGCGCTCGGCGCGCGCGCGAAGCTGCTCGGCGACTGGGCCGCGCTCATCGGCGCGAGCGATGCAGAGGTCTTTGCCGCACAGAACGTCACCGATGCATTCGCGCGTTACCTCGACGGCCTCGCCGACAAGACGCTCGCGAATCGCACGGTGCTCGTCGCCGCCGACTGCTTTCCGAGTCTTCACTTTCTGCTTTCGGGTCTTGCTGAACGGCGCGGCTTCGCGCTACGCACGGTGCGCGTGCGCGAAGGAGAATCGTATGTGCGCGACGAAGACTTCATCGAAGCCTGGACCGACGATGTCGCGCTCGCGCTCGTCACATGGGTATCGTCGCTGACGTCCAAGCGCGTGAGTCTCGCGGCGATGTGCGAACAGGCGCGTCGTCGCGGCAGTCTCGTCGCGCTCGATGTGACGCAGGGCATCGGCATCCTTCCGTTCGACGTGAAGGAAACGCCCTTCGACTTCGTGTGCGGCTCGACGCTGAAGTGGCTATGCGGCGCGCCGGGTACGGGCCTCGGCTATATCGCGTCGAAGTCGTTGCATGACAACGCAAACCCCGCCGTGCGCGGATGGTTCAGTCAGGAAGATCCGTTCAACTGGAATATTCATTCGTTTTCCTATGCATCCGGTGCGCGTCGCTTCGACACCGGAACGCCCTCGATTCTGCCGTTCGTCGCGTCGCAACCGGGCATGTCGTGGCTGCGCGCGCAGCCTGCGGGCAGCGTGCGCGCACACAACCTCGCGCTCGCTCACGAACTCATCGCGATGGTCGACGACAAGGGCTATAGGCTGCTCTCTCCGCGCAACGACGACGAGCGCGGCGGCAGCATCATGGCCGAAGTGCCCGCGCATCTCGATGCCGCGAAGATCGTCCTGCAACTGAAGGGCGCCGGCGTCTTCGTCGATTCGCGAAGCCGCACGCTGCGTTTCTCGCCGGGCGTCTGCACCACGCGCGCGGGACTCGACCGGCTTGCGCAATGTCTGCCGCAATGATGCCGCGAAGACTTCGCTCACGCGCCCCGCGACGCATCGGAATCGCCTGTGCCCTGACGGGGCCGCCGGCTTGCGCGAGACATCGCGCAGCCGTTTCCCTTCTTCATTCAGGCGATTCCATATGAACTCCACCGTTCCCGCATCCGTTCTCGCTCAACGCTCCGACGCCGCCATCGACGGCGTGCAAGGCTTTCTTGTTCCCATGCGCTGCACCGACCTTCCCTCGACGATGCAGTTCTTCATCGCGCGTCTGGGCTTTCGTCTCGACGCGATCTTTCCCGCCGATGGCCCGCGCACCGCGATACTCTCGCGCGGCCTCTTCAAGATCAGGCTTGGGCTCGATGTCGAAGACGGCCTGCAAACGCTGCAAGTACTTTGCGACGATCCCTCGCAGACGCCGGGCGAAACGCGCGAGATCGTTGCGCCCAACGGCGTCGTCGTGCGTCTCGTGCATGCGAATCCGCCGATGCGCCTGCCCGAGACGCGCCAGCAACTCGTGCTTTCGCACGCCGGCGATGCGGCTCAATGGAGCGTCGGCCGCGCGGGCATGCGCTATCGCGACCTGTTGCCCGAGCGTCATGGCGGCGCGTTCATTGCATCGCATATCCGCATTCTCGATGGCGGCCCGGTGCCCGACTACGTCCACTTTCACAAGATCCGCTTTCAAGCCATCTTCTGCCGCAAGGGTTGGGTGCGGCTCGCGTATGAAGGCCAGGGCAAGCCGTTCCTGCTCGAAGCAGGCGACTGCGTGCTGCAGCCGCCGGAGATTCGTCATCGCGTGCTGGAGAGTTCGGCGGGCGCGGAGGTCATCGAACTCGGCAGCCCCGCCGAGCACATCACGATGGCCGATCACGACATGGACTTGCCGACCTCGCTCTACGATCCCGCTCATGAATTCAACGGTCAGAGCTTCGTGCGTCATGTCGCGAAGCATGCGGCATGGGCGCCGTGGAAGTCGCCCGGCTTCGTCGTAACGGACACGGGCATCGGCCGCGCGACGAAGGGGCTTGCGGGCGTGCGCGTCGTGCGGCCCGCAAGCGCCGGACAGCAGGCCGCGCGCATGCACGATACCGAGTTCTGCTTCTTCTTCGTGCTTGCAGGAAGCATGGATGTGCGCGCGAACGGCGAGCAATGGCATCTCGCAGCGGACGACAGCATCGCGATTCCGGGCCAGCTCGCCTATACGTTCGCGAACTGCAGCGCAGACCTCGAACTGCTCGAAGTCACGCTGCCCGCAGACTTTTCGCTTGCCTGACTGCATCGACGGGAGACGCTCATGATCGATCGCACGACCATTGCTTTCGTCACGGGCGCGAATCGCGGATTAGGCGCGCAGTTCGTCGCGCGCCTTCTCGCACGCGGCGCGGGTAAGGTGTATGCCGCGTCGCGCGCAGGCGATGTCGTGATCCGCGATGCGCGCGTGATGCCCGTTGCCCTCGATATCACCGACGATGCGAGCGTGGCGCGCGCCGTCACGCTCGCCGCCGACACGACGCTGCTCGTGAACAATGCGGGCGCAAACCTGCATTCGGCCTTTCTTGCGCGCGATTCGATGGCAGCCGCGCGCGCGGAAATGGAAGTGAATTACTTCGGCACGCTGCGCATGGCGCGCGCATTCGCGCCCGCGCTCATCGCAAGTGAAGGCGCGATCATCAATGTGCTGTCGATCCTTGCGCGCACGACACTGCCCGCAATGGCGTCGCTCTGTGCATCGAAGGCGGCGGCCTTGCGCCTGACCGAATCCTTGCGCGCGGAGCTTGCGCCGTATCATGTACGCGTGTTCGCGGCGCTGCCCGGCGCAATCGATACCGACATGAGCCGCGACTTCGACGGCCCGAAGCTCTCGCCTGCCGATGTCGCGGACGCCGCGCTCGATGCGCTGTCCGGCAGCACGAGCGAGGTCTACATCGGCGCGATGGCGCAGCAGCTCGCGCATGGCTTGGCAACGGCACGCGCCGCGACACAGGCACAACTCCTTTCATTGCGATAGCCGCCTTATTCGACGGAGACGACATTGGGTTCTTACATCGATATAGACAGTCACGACGGCCAGCGCTTTCGCGCGTACCAGGCCGCGCCCGCGCAAGGCTCCGGTCCGGGCCTCGTGCTGCTGCAGGAAATCTTCGGCATCAACGCATACATGCGTTCGATGGCCGACCGCTTCGCGGAAGAGGGCTACGTCGTGCTCGTACCCGATCTCTTCTGGCGCATGAAGCCGGGCGTCGAACTCGGTTATGGCGAAGCCGACTTCGAAGAAGCATTGGGCTATAACGAAAAGTTGGATCTCGATCTCGCCGTCGCGGACATCGGCTCGACGCTTGCCGCATTGCGCGCGCTGCCGATGCAGGCGGGCAAGGTCGGCGCCATAGGGTATTGCCTCGGCGGGAAGCTCGCGATGCTCGCCGCCGCGCGCCTCGACCTCGATTGCGCGACGAGTTACTACGGCGTCGGACTCGATGTCTATATCGATGAAGTGCCCACGATCCGCTGCCCGATGCTCTTTCATTTCGCGGGCAACGACGCGCTCTGTCCGCTGCAAACGCGCGAGCGCCTTCTCGAAGCATTCGCGAAGAATCCGCGCATTGAATCGCATGTGTATGCGGACTGCGACCACGCCTTCGCCACGCCGGAACGCCCGCAGTACGACAAGCCCGCCGCGACGATGGCCTACTCGCGCACCGTCGCGTTGCTGCGCGGCGTGCTCGGGCCGATCCACGATCTGAACACGCTGTGGGAGCGCCACTGCTATTACGAGTTCGCCACGCGCGACGTGGACGCGGTCATGCCCACGATGGTCGCGCAGCCCTACGTCAATCACGTCCCGACGATGACAGGCGGCGTCGGCCACGATGAACTCAAGCGCTTCTACCGTTATCACTTCGTGCATGCGAATCCCGCCGATACGCGGCTCATTCCCGTCTCGCGCACGATCGGCGCGGATCGCATCGTCGACGAGTTCGTCGTTTGCGCGACGCATGACCGCGAGATCGACTGGCTGCTGCCGGGACTGGAACCGACCGGCAAGTACTTCGAAGTGCCGATGCTCGCGGTGGTGTGCTTTCGCGGCGACAAGCTATATAACGAGCATATCTACTGGGATCAGGCATCGGTGCTCGTGCAGATCGGCGTGCTCGATCCGACCGGGCTTCCTGTTGCGGGCATTCAAACCGCGAAGAAGATGATCGACGAGAGACTTCCCTCCAATACGCTGATGCGCAATTGGGCGTCGAGCGAAGGCAAGCCGGTCTAAGGTCTCGATACGATCGATGAGTTGTGGTGAAGCGCGCTGTCCTCTCGGGCAGCGCGCTTTTTCTTTGCGCGCGTCGGCATCGCTCAACCCTTGCGGTTCTTGCAAACCCAGGTTGATAGATTGCGAATACAAGGATCGTCGCGGGCCGGTACTGTTGTATGACGGAGTCGACGATTCTTTCGCACGCGCCGCCGATAACCCCACTACTCATCATTCGTTATGCCAATGAACACAAAAACGATATCGTGCGCGGCGGTTCTCGCTGTCTGCGGCATTGGGCTGGCTCATGCCGGGTCCGCAACGCTCTACGGGCTCATCGACTATGGCGTCAACTATCAGAGCAACAGCGGCGGCGGCAGAATTTTCGGCGGATCGAGCGGCATCATGCAGGGCTCGCGCTGGGGCTTCAGAGGTATCGAAGACCTGGGCGGCGGTGTCTCGGCCCTGTTCCAGCTTGAGAACGGATTCGACTCCGGAAACGGCCGATTCCTGCAGGGCGGCGCGCTCTTCGGACGGCAGGCGTATGTCGGCCTCTCGAGCAACGTCTACGGCACGTTCACGCTGGGACGTCAGTACGACTCGCTCGTGACCTTCGTCGAAACCCGCATGAACTCGTCGAACTTCGGCGGCGGCACGACCGCGCATCCCGGCGATCTCGACAACCTGAATAACAGCAAGCGCGTCAACAACTCCGTGAAGTACGCGAGCCCGAGTCTCGGCGGCTTCACGTTCGGCGGCGTCTATGGCTTCGGGGGACAGGCCGGCGATTTCTCGCGCAATCAGATATGGTCCGCGGGCGTCGGCTATGACTACGGCAACTTCTCGGCGGGCGCGGCGTACATGAACGTGCGCAACCCGAACCAGTCGTTCTTCACCGCGCTGCCGACAAACGTCTCGGGCACGAGCCTCAACAACATGACGGCAAGCCCGATCTATAGCGGCTATGCATCCGCGCGCACGTATCAGGCGATCGCCGCGGCGGGCCGCTATACGATCGGTCCCGCAACGGTAGGCCTCGTCTATAGCAATGTGCAGTTCAAGAATCTCGGCGATACGTCTTCGGGATCGAATCCGTTGCGTCTGACAGGCACCGCGAAGTTCGATACGGCCGAAGTCAACGTCACGTATTACTGGACGCCCGCGCTTCTGAGCGAGCTCGTGTATAGCTACACGCGCGGCTCGGGCGTCGGAAGCATCGGCAGTTCGCGTTACAACAACGTATCGCTCTCGCTCGACTATTACTTCTCGAAGCGCACCGATGTCTACGTCATCAGCAGCACGGAATTCGCGGGCGGCACGGATTCGACGGGACGCGCCGCGCGCGCCACGCTCAATGCGCTGACGGCTTCGTCATCGAACCGGCAGACGTTCGTGCAACTCGGGATACGTCATAAGTTCTGATACAGCGTTCCAAAGCAAAACCCCCGCGCGAAGCGGGGGCTTGTTCCAGGCAACGACAGCGATCAAAGAAAACTGCGCAAGCTCTTCGACGTGTCGCGAAGCGCCATTGGGTCCAATGCCTTGCCCGCCGCGATCAAACGCTTGCAGACGCCGATCTCGCGCCCTGCATTCACTACCGCGACCGCTTCGATCAAGCCCGCATGGTTCAACGCAAGCACGCAAAACGATCCTTCATGAGGCGAGCCCCGCACGACCTTCTCTTCCGAGTCCGCGAAGATACCGAGCGTCTGCACGTTCGAATCGTATTGATCGGACCACAGCCACGGCGTCTCCGCATAGATCGCATCGCCGCCCAGCATGTTCGTCGCCGCGACGACCGGCTGATTCTCCGCGACCTGCCACGATTCCACGCGCAGCGAGCGCCCGAGCAGCGGATTGAAATGCATCGTCACTTCGCCGGCGGCATAGACGAACGGATCGCTCGTCCTGCACCGCTCGTCGACGACGATACCGTTATCCACCGCAAGCCCCGCGTCGCGCGCGAGTTCGACATTCGGCACGACGCCGATGCCTACCACGACGACATCCGCCGGAATATCGCCGCCGCTCGTCGCGACCGTTCCGTGACGCACGCCAAGCGGCATCGTGGAGAGACGCATCTCGACACCGTGCGAGCGATGCAGCGCATGCATATAGTCCGCGACTTCCTGCGGCATCGATCGTTTGAGCAGACGCTCCGCGGGCTCGATCAATACCGTCTCGCAACCCGCGCGCGCAGCGGACGCCGCGACTTCGAGCCCGATGAAACCGCCGCCGAGCACCGCAACACGCCTGCGCTTGCCAAGCGCCGCGCGCAGGCCGCGCGCGTCCTCGACTGTGCGCACGTAGTGCAGCTTCACGCCATCGTCAACGGGGCCGCTGAAGGGCCGCACACGCGAGCCTGTCGCGATGAGAAGACGTTCGTATTCGATGCGCGTTCCATCGCTCACGCGCACGGTCTTCGCCTCGCGATCGATTGCTTCCACGCGCAAGCCGAGCCGCAAGTCGATGCGCGCGCCGTCATACCATGCGGCATCGCGAATGAAGATGCGGCGCTCGCCTTCATCGGACATGAGCGCGGCTTTCGAGAGTTCGGGGCGGTCGTAGGGAAGCGCGGTTTCGTCGCCGATCATCACGATATGCGCGCTCCCATCGCGCTCGCGCAGCGTTTCGGCGGCGCGGCGCGCGGCGTGGCCGGCCCCGACGATGACGAACGGCTTTGCGCCGGGCTTAGTCGACATGAATTTCCACCCTGCCATCGACGACGCGTATCGGATAGCTTCGCACCGCTTCGGTCACCGGCGCGCATTGCGGCGCGCCTGTGCGGATATCGAAAAGCCCCTGATGCAGCGGACATTCCACGCAGCCGTCCTCGACGAAGCCCTCGGAGAGACGCGCCATGCCATGCGTGCAAAGGTCGTGCAGCGCGAACACTTCATCGCCCAGACGGAAGACCGCAATGGGCTTCTGCCCTGCCACTACAGCGGCGGGCTCGCCTTCTATGAAGTCGTCGAGCGCGCCGATCTCCTGCCATGTACTCGTCAGCTGGTCCATGCGTTACTCCTCAAATGGGCGTCGCGAGCAGCGTCTGCACGCGCGACGTGTCGTAGATCACGCGCTTGCCGCGATAGCGCAGGCCGTCGTCGGTGCGCACGACCTGATCGAAGTACTTGCCCGCCTGATAGACGTGCGATTCACCGTTCGTGCGCGTCTGGATCACGACGTAGTTACTCTCGGTCTCGATCACGCCGTCTTTTTCGCCGGTCACCGTGAGGCCCGACGTCATATGCCGGTAGCTATGCTCTTCGTAGATATTCGCGTGACGCAGCGACACCACGCGGTCGCGCAGCATCTTGCGGTTCGTGCAATGGATGATCCCGATGGGCAGGCCCCTGTCCGCGTTCTCCTTCGGCACGATTTCGTACGTGCAGTCTTCCGTGAAGAGCGTGGGCCACGCTTCGAGTCTGTCGTTGTCGAGCGTGTTGATGTACTGGTCCTGCAGCATGTGCAGTTCGAACCACAGCTTCATTGCTTCCATGACTTCCCTCGCTCAATAGCCCATCAGCTTTTGATAACCGACCCAGAACTTGCGGATCAAACTTTCGGTTATGACCGTGTCCTGCTGGTCCGGATTGCCGCGCGACATCTCGATCACCGAGGTCGCATCGGCATCGCGGATCGTGCCGCGTTGCACGAGTTCCGTGGCTTCGGTGTCCTCCATCGAGATATAGCCTGCCGGCCCGACGAGGTTCGCCTGCTTGATGCGCAGCGCGCGCAGCTCGGGCGTGTCGTCGGCATAGCCGAAGAAGTGGAAGATCAGTTCAAAGTTGTCCGGGCCTTTCGGCAGGAGCTGACGCGCGACGAGCGTGTTGTGAATCTGCTGAATGACGAGTTGCGGAAAGATGGGCTGAATATGGTTGGTCGTATCTTCTTCATACTCGGAAACGAGACCGAGAATGGAATCGTCTTCCAGGGCGAAACCTTCATCGAACGAACGGATGTTCTGCTGCTTGTACGCCGACGATGTGTCTTCGCCCGTCTTCGTCACGGTGATGATGCTGTGCAGGCCATGCGTCGCGTCGGGAATGGAACGCGCTTTCATGCCGACGCGAAAGATATTGAACGTCGTATGGAACAGATGCAGCATGCTCGCGTGATACGGGTCCTTCACGTTCTCGAAGTACAGCTTCCAGTTGGACTTCGAATACTGGCGCGTGCAGCCGAGATACTCGATCGGCTTGTGAAAGATGCGGTCGATCCACGGACGCATCTGCTCGCCGAGATACTCGGGCAGTGGAGCGACTTCATCGCTGAAACTCGCAAAAACAAGGCCCTTGTAACTGTCGACGCGCAGCTTGCGAAGACTATGCTCTTTCGGATTGAAGTCGGCGGGCATGCCGCTCATGCCCTTCTGCCCGCGCCGGAAAGGTACGCCAAGCAGATTGCCGCTGTTGTCGAAGCTCCACTGGTGATACACGCACGTATGCGATGCCGCGTTGCCATGCGACTTGCGGCACACGGACGCGCCGCGATGCGCGCAGCGGTTCACCCACGCGGCGAGGCCGCCGTCTTCGAGACGCGTCACGACGACAGGCGTGTCGCCAACGAACGTGCTTTTATAGTCGCCCGCGTTCGGAATCTCCGCTTCGAGTGCGACGAAGTTCCATGTCGGCCCGCGAAAGATGCGCTCCTGCTCGCGGTCGTAGACTGCCTGCGAACTGAAGACCTTGTACGGCACGCGCGAGCCGTCGTCGTGCGGAAAGCGCACGGCATCGGAGTCCGGCTGCTTCATGAGCCGCACGGGGGATTCGGTCATGTCCATGAATATCGCTCCTGGTGGGGACAGCGCGGCGTCGAAGGACGCGCGCCCGTCCGTGTCGTTCTGGATGTTTTTTCTCGGCCTGTGCTGCTATTTTTGAAGGCGCAAAATAGCGGTGCTATCCGTTTCTGGCGGAAAGCGCCGCAACTATCCGAATCAGGCAGCTTTATGAATTCCCTACATCGCCTATGACACGCCCCGAGTTTCGTCTGCGCGCATTGCGACGGCATCGCCTCTTCGAATCGGCCGATCTCGACGAGACGCGCGAACTCATCTCGCGCGTGATGCAGCCGCATTCGCTCGTGCCGCAAGGCGAAGTGAACGGCCGCTCGCATATGGACTTCGTGCGCGTGGGCAGGCTCGGCATTGGGACGATCGCGTTCGGCGGCGCGATTCGCGTCGATGTCGAAGCCGTCGACGGCTATTACCTGATGATGTTTTGCGTTGCAGGCGAAGCGGAAGTGAAGCTCGCGGGCAAGACCGTGACGGTGAACGCGCAGACCGGCATCATCCGCGCGCCGGGCGAGCCGTTCAGCGCATCGCTGTCGGCGGGCTGCGAGCAGCTCGTCATGCGCATCGATCCGGCGTCGCTTCACGCGAATGCGTCGATTGCCGCGCGCAAGGAAGGTGCGCTGCTTTCGCTATCGGGCGGCACGATGCGCGCGTGGAAAGAGCAGTTGAAGTTCGTCGCGAGTTCGCCGGACTTGCTGAATCAGGCATCGAGCGATGCGCGCGTCGGTGCGAATCTGGAATCGCTGCTGGTGAGTCTCATCGCCATCGACGAAGCGGCGCAGACGCACGCCATCGGCCGGCTTGCGCCCGCGCCGCTTTTCATTCGACGCGCCATCGAGTTCATGCAGGCCAATCTCGCCTCGCCCATTCAGCTCGTCGGTATCGCGAGTGCCGCGGGCGTGCCGGTGCGCACGCTGTCGGAGGGTTTCTTGCGGTTCAGGTCGGCGAGCCCGATGCTCGTCTTGCGTCACATGCGTCTCGATGCGGCGCGCGCGGCGATACGCGCATCGACTTCCGATTTGCCGATTTCATCGATCGCGCTCGATTACGGCTTCACGCATCTGGGCCGCTTCGCGCAGGTCTACAAGGAACGTTTCGGCGAATTGCCTTCGGTCACGCCGCGCCGCGCATGAGCGGCGTTACGCGCTTCGCTTCTCAACCGCCGTTGAGCTTCCCGCTGAGCCGCGCATGAAAATCGCGGCTGCGCTCATCGAGTCCGACGAATCGCACGGCACCGCCGCGTTGCCGATACTTCGTCTCGATGGAGTCGAGTGCCGCCACTGTCGATGCATCCCAGACCTGCGACTTCGCGAAATCGATGATGACCGAGCGCGGATCGGCGTGATAGTCGAAGCGGTCGACGAGATCGTTGCTGCTGCCGAAGAAAAGCGGTCCGTGCACTTCGTAACGCACGGTCTCGCCATCGTCCGAGACGGTACGCGTCGTTCGGATCACATGCGCGACGCGGCGCGCGAACAGCACCATCGCGAGCAGCACGCCGCCTACGACGCCGATCGCGAGGTTGCCGGTGTACACCGTCAACACGACGGACGCGAGCATCACCGATGTCTCCATGAGCGGCATGCGGCGCAGCGTGGCCGGACGCAGGCTGTGCCAGTCCACCGTCTTCACCGCGACGACCATCATCACGGCGGCAAGCGCGACCATCGGAATGCGCGCCATCACCGAACTCAGTCCGGTGATGAGCAGGAAGAGCGTGGCCGCTGCCGCAAGCGTCGACACGCGCGTGCGCGCTCCGCCTATTTCCACGTTGACGACCGTTTGGCCGATCATCGCGCATCCCGCGATGCCGCCGAAAGCGCCCGCGCCGAGATTGGCGACGCCGAGCGCCCATGATTCGCGCGACTTGTGCGAGCGCGTCGCGGTGGTTTCGTCGACGAGCTTCGCCGTGAGCAACGTCTCCAGCAAGCCGACGAATGCAATCGAAATGGCCGTTTGCCACACGATTTTGAGCGTCGTCAGATCGAACGGCACGGTCCACGGCGTGATGCCGGGCAAACTCGCGGGCATCGGATGATCCCCGCCGACGGTCGGCACGGCCCAATGCAGCGCAATGACAAGCACCGTCGCCACGACGATGGCGACGAGCGGCGCCGGCACCGCGCGCGTCACGCGCGGCCCGATCAGCACGATGGCGAGCGTGACGGCAAAAAGCACATAGACGGCGAGCGGCTTGTCGACGATATGCGGAATCTGCGCGCAGAAGATGAGAATGCCGAGCGCGTTGACGAAGCCGAGCATCACCGAGCGCGGCACGAATCGCACGATGCGCGCGAAGCCGAGAAGGCCGAACGCGATCTGGATCGCCCCGGCGAGCAGCACGGCGGGCAGGATGTACGCGGCGCCGTGCGCGTGGACCATCGGCGCGACGACGAGCGCCACCGAGCCGGCCGCGGCGGTGACCATGGCGGCCCGTCCGCCGAAGATGGACGTGACGAGCAGCAGCACCACGGACGCGAAGAGCGCCGAGCGCGGCTCGACGCCCGAGACGAAAGCGAACGAGATAACTTCGGGAATGAGCGCGAGGCTCGTCACGACGCCTGCGAGAATTTCCCGCACCCATTCGGCGCGCGATGCAGGCAGCGAAATGCGCGAGAAGCCGCGCGGCGTGTCGGTCCCGGTGGCGGGATTGGTCATGGCGGTATGGATCGGGGCAAAGACGCGAAGCGCTAAAACGCTGGAACACTGAGAGGCGCCGCACGCGGAGGACTTCGGGAGGTAACGGTCCCGCGCGCGCGTGGCTCGCGGGAGCGCGCATTTTAACAGGATGGTGAATCTCGCGCCGACGGCGCGGTCGCGGAGGTTCGCTCGGCGTTCGCCTCGGACGAACGAAAAAACGTTCGCCGTTCAATGGACACTTAAACTACACTTGCGAATGATTCGCATTTTCTCGATCACGCGCACGCTGCTGCGCGTCGTGCAATTCGACCTTTGATGACGCTTCCCTCTCTCCTTTCGCTAATTTCGCGTATCGCCGCCGCGCTATTCGGCGGCTATGCGCTCGCCGCGCTGACGAGCGTGGCCGCGCTCACCTTGCCCGTCGACAAGCCGCAGGCGGTGCTTGCGGGCATGCTGGCGAGCTTCGCGGTGTATGCGTGCGCGGTCGTATGGGTCTTCGCGGTGAGAAGCGCGACGCGCGCGTGGGTCGGCCTCATCGTCGTCGGCGCGCCGCTTCTTCTGGCCGCGTGGAGCGCGCGGTCATGAAGCGGTCCGCCATCGAGCCGCGCGGCATTCGCCAGACGATGTCCGAGCTGCATACGTGGGCGGGACTGCTCGCCGGCTGGATGCTTTACGCGATGTTTCTCACCGGCACGGTCAGCTATTTCAAGGACGAAACGTCGCAATGGATGCGCCCCGAGCAGCCGCATGCGCAGAGCACGCCGGATGCGGCAGAGGCCGCGCAGCGCGTCGCCGACACGCTCGGCAAGATGGCGGCGGGCAGCACGCAATGGAGCTTCGAGTTGCCGTCCGCGCGCACGAACGTGATGAACGCGTTCTGGCGCATGCCGCGTTCGTCGCCCGGCAAACGCGTGTTCGGCGAAGCCGCATTCGATCCATCGACCGCGCACGCGACCACCGCGCGCGATACGTTCGGCGGCGAGTTCTTCTATCGCTTCCACTTCCAGTTCTACTACATGCCGCCGCTTGCGGGACGCTGGATCGCGGGCGTCTGCGCGATGTTCATGCTCGTCGCGATCGTGAGCGGCGTGATCACGCACAAGAAAATCTTCGTGGACTTCTTCACGTTTCGCTGGGGCAAGGGCCAGCGTTCGTGGCTCGATGCACACAACGCGCTCTCGGTGTTCGGCCTGCCCTTTCACGCGATGATCACGTATACGGGCCTCGTCACGCTCATGACGATGTACATGCCGTGGGGCGCGCAGACCGCGTTCAATACACCCGCCACGCAAGAGGCAATGACGACGCAGCTAAGCGCCTTCATTCAGCCGGGAAAGCCGAGCGGCAAGCCCGCCGCGCTCGCGCCGGTCGATGCGATGGTCCGCGCCGCGCAAGCGCATTGGGGCAAGACCAACGTCGGACGCGTGACGATCACGCTTCCCGGCGATGCCAACGCGCGCGTGGCCGTGACGCGAGCCGAAGCCGCGCGTGTGTCGATGAGCCCGCAATACATGCTCTTCGATGGCGTATCGGGCAAGCTCATCGAAGTGAGAGAGCATGTCGGCGGCGCGGCAGAGACGCGCGGCGTGCTTTACGCGCTGCATCTCGGGCGTTTCAGCGACCTGCAATTGCGCTGGCTCTATTTCATCGCGAGTCTGGGCGGCACCGCGATGGTCGGCACCGGCCTCGTGATGTGGACGGTGAAGCGCCGTCAAAAGCTGCACGATTCATCGCGTACTCATGTGCGCTTCTGGCTCGTGGAGCGGCTGAACGTCGCGACCATCGCGGGCTTGTCCGTTGCGATGACGAGCTATCTATGGGCCAATCGTCTATTGCCATCGACACTCGCGCATCGCGCGGACGCTGAAATCAACGTGTTTTTCGCGGTATGGGGCGCGGCACTGCTTCATACGCTCATGCGCCCCGCGCGACGCGCGTGGATCGAACTGCTGTGGCTTGCGGCCTCGCTGCTCGCGCTGCTCCCTGTGCTCGATGCAATCACGACGCAATGTCCGCTATGGCGCAGTATCGCGCAAGGCGACTGGGTGTTCGCCGGCTTCGATCTGACAATGTGGGCCTTCGCCGCGCTCCATGCGATGCTCGCCGTGCGCGTCACGCGTCATCGTTCGCAGACGAAGACTCGCGCGGCAGAACGCGCGCGCGTTGCCGGCGTTGCCAGCGATGCGCGCGAAAAGCAAAACGCATGACGCATGCCCTTGTTCTCGTGCTCTGCGCCGTATCGTTCGCGTGTCTCGCGCTCGCGACGGAGCGCGTGCAGCACGCGCTTTTCGCGCGTTCCATTGCGTGTGGATACGCGCGCTCCCTTCGTATCGCAGGCGCTTGCGGTTTGCTGCTTGCGCTGTGGCTCGACGTCGCCGACGAAGGCTGGGCGCTCGGCCTCGTTCGTTACAGCGGATGCACGACGCTTGCAGCCGGCTTGATCTATCTCGCGCTGATTGCCTGTGCGCGACGTGCCGGGAAAAAGCGGCTATGACCATTGGTTATAGCCAGTGCGTCTCGAAGCGGCACTCGGTCAGCGGCACGCATCCATCGCGCGTCAGGAGCACCTGCTGTTCGAGCTTCACACCCTCGCTTCCGCCCTCTTCGCCGATGTAACTCTCGACGCACAGCGTCATGCCCGCTTCGAACACGCCGTCATAGCCCGCTTCGTGCCAGTCAATCGGATGCGCGATGGACGGATACTCGTCCACCATGCCGATGCCATGCGCGACACAGCTATAGCGATTCGTGACGTAGATGTCGGGTATCTTCCACGCCTTCTCGGAGAACTCGCGAAACGCCATGCCGGGCCGCAGCAGGTCCATGTTGAAGTGCACCTGCGAATAAGCGCGCTCGTAGAGCCTGCGTTGGGCGTCGGTGGGCCGCGTGTCGCCGACGGTCCATGTGCGCGAAATATCGGAGCAGTAGCCGTGCGGCCCGACCATGTCCGTGTCGAAGGCGAGCAACTCGCCTTGCCGAAGCATGCGCGGCGAACATTCGTGCATCCACGGATTCGTGCGATCGCCCGAAGCCAGCAGCCGCGTTTCGATCCATTCGCCGCCATGCCGGATGTTCTCGTGATGCAGATGCGCCCATAGGTCCTGCTCCGTGATGCCGGGCCGCAGTTCGCGACGCATGCGCTCGATGCCCGCCTCGCATGCACGCAGCGATTCCCCGATCAATGCGATTTCGCCGCTCGACTTGACCGTGCGCGCCATCTCCATCATGGCTTGCCCATCCATGAGCGCGAAGCCGTGCCGGACGAGGCAAGCAGCGCCGACCGCATCGAGACGGTCCACGGCGAGGCGCAATTCGCCGGGTGCGCGGCAACGCATGACATCGGCGATCTCCGCAGCCCAAAGTTCGGCGCGTTGCTGTGCATCGTGGCCCGCGCTGAAGAAGGTCCAGCCAAGCGCGCTGCGCAATTCGAAGTCCAGCGCGATGCCGTCCCACACATGCTCGCAACGATGAAACTCCCAGCCGATGACACGGCCGTCCGCAAACACCATCACGTAGCGCGACGGATTGCGTCCGCTCCAGATTTGCATGTTCGACGTATCGGTGGCGTACCGGATGTTGACCGGGTCGTACAGCAGAATCGCAGAGCAATCGCTTCGGCGCAGCATCGCCAGCACACGCGACAGACGATACGCGCGAACGTCGGCCATCATGTGATCCGTGGACGCTTGAATCTCATCGTTCGTCATCATCTGTCCTCCTTAGCGTTCTACAGATCCAGAACGATGTCGGAGGTCGGGCGGCTGCAGCATAGGAGCCGGAAGCCCTTGGCAATCTCGCGTTCGCGGATACCGCCGTTGTGCTTCATATCGACATCGCCTTCAAGCAGTTTCGTCTTGCACGTCCCGCACACGCCCTGACTGCACGATGACGGTATCGCGACGCCCGCCCTGCGTGCCGCGGCAAGCACGGTCTCCGATGCGTTCATCGCGAACGTCCTCGACGACTTCGATAGCGTCACGTTGAAGATGCCCTCGGCCGCGCATGCAGGCTCGGGCGCAACGCCAGCGGTGATATCGAAGCTCTCCTGGTGATAGCGCGCCGGATCGTGGCCGCCCGCGCGCAACACATCGCGCACGGCGCTCATGTAGCCCGCCGGACCGCAGGTGAACACATCGCGCTCGGCGTAGTCCGGAAGCCATGCGGACAAGAGTTGGAGGCTCAGGCGCCCGGTCGCACCGGACCACATGGGTTCATCGCCCGTTCCTTCGCAGACGAAGAAGACCTTCAAGCGCGGTGAGAGCGCGGCGAGCCGTTCCAGTTCGCGGCGAAAGACGATGTCCGCAGGCGTGCGCGCGCTATGCACGAACGCGATGTCGCGATCGAGACCGAGATCGATGCTCGCGCGCGTCATCGACATGAGCGGCGTAATGCCCGACCCAGCAGAGAGATAGAGCAGCTTCTGCGCCGCCGATGCGCTCGGCGTGAACACGCCCGATGGACCATACGCCCGCAGTTCGCAGCCCGCCTTCATGGTGTCGTGAAGCCAGTTCGACATGACGCCGTCAGGCACGCGCTTCACCGTGATCGATACCAGCCACGGACGCGTGGGCGGCGACGAAATCGTGTAGCAGCGCTCGACCGATTGCCCTTGCACGTGCGCCGATACGGTCATGAACTGGCCCGGCTCGAAGCGCACGGGCACGCCGTCTTCGGTGCGGAACTCGAAGGTCCTCACGTCGTGCGTTTCGTCGATCACGCGGCAGCATGTCAACGTCTGCTGCTCGCCGCTTGCCCAGGCCCGCGTGCCGGTGTCCCATGTGCGAGGGCTGCATAGCCGGTCGAAGGTTTCGGGCATGCGCAGGAAAGCCGTATCGATTGCGTTCATCGGATTCGCCTCTTTAGATTCCATGTGCATGCAGTCTCGCGGCATACCACTGCGAGAACTGTTCGACGTAGACCTCGGTGAAAGGCGAAAACACGCCGGGACGATAAGCCGGGTCCTGCGTGCCCTGATGCGTTATTTCGACGAGGTGCTTGTCCTGCGCATTCGTCGCGGCCCACACTTCGGTCAGTTCCTTGACGGTGTAATCGACGCCTTCCACCGCGTCCGCATGAACGAGCCACTTCGAACGCACGAGCGTTCTGTCGGGTGCAAGCGGAATGATGTAGGTCACCACTGCGTGATCGCTCATGACGTGCGTCCACGAGTTATGCGTCCATAGATGGTGGTCGCCGAGATCGCGCCGCGTGAGCTTGCCGAAGAGCTTCGCGCTCGCGACCTTCGTGCTCACGGTCTGCGACTCGCCGGCGCCGGCAATCACGAGTTGCTGCGTGCGAAATTGCGTCACCGCATCTTCGCCGAGCCATTCGACCGTATCGCCGATGAACCCGTCGCGTTGCCAGCTTGCCTGAGATGCCGCATTGCGCGTCTTGTAGTCGTCGAGCGCGCGAAGCGATTCATCGCTCAACTCTTCCGCGCAAAAGCCGAAGTCTTCCGGCAGAAACGATGCGGTCAGTTCGGGATGCGTCGCCTGACAGTGATAGCACTCGCGGTTGTTTTCGACGACGAGCTTCCAGTTGCCGTTCTCGACGATCTCCTGCTCGAACGCGATCTTCGTGTGTTGCAGGTCATAGGGCGCGAGGCGCGGCGTGAGCGTATCGGCGAGCTTCGCGATGTCTTCGGGCGCGCGCTCGTCGAGGCACACGAAGATGTGCGCGCCGATCACCTTCGTATGCACGGGCATCAGGCTGCGGCAGGTGCGGTCGAAGTCGCGGCCCATGTGGCCCGCGTGGCGCAGCGAACCATCGAGATCGTAGGTCCACTGGTGATACGGACAAACGAGCATGCCGACGGTCGACTTGCCCGCTTCTTTCAGGCGCGCGCCGCGATGCCGGCACACGTTGCGATACGTGCGGATGTTCTCGTCGTCGTCGCGCACGATCATGATCGACGCACGCCCGATATCAACGGTCGATACGTCGCCGGACTCGGGTACGTCCGCCGTCACGCCGACGAGTATCCAGTGCTTGTGAAAGAAGACATCGACATCGTTGTCGAACACGTCGTCACGGCCGAACAGTTCGCCCGGCATGCCGTGGCCCGGCTCGCGGCTGCGAATCAGTTCGCCATGCGTTTTGATGTGCACTTCGGACATCGTTTTCTCCGCGTCTCAGGGGTGCGGGAATTCGAATGCTCCCGCGATGAACCCGAGTATTGGAGCAACGCAAAACGACGTCAACGCGCTTTATATGCAGCCTGGCATAACTTCAAGTTATACGTGGGCGCGGCTCGCTCAGAACGACTCGAGCGCAATCGATTCCGCGCGCAAGCCATCGATCAGACCGTCGATGGCCGGCGTGATCGTGCGTCCGTGCGGCACGATCACGTAGTACGAATCGGGCGACTTATACGTTGCCACCGGAAGCCTCACGAGTTCGCGCGCTTGCAGCAGGTCGTGCACCAGCCGCCCCCAGCCGAGCGCGATGCCTTCGCCGTATCGCGCGGCGGCTATGGCATCCGTGTAGAGCGTGCATCGCAGCGCGAACTGAAGCCTGAGCGGGCGATGCCCGAGCGCGTTGAACCACTCGTCCCATGTCATCCAGCCTTCGGATGTCGAGTCAGACTCGATGAGCGGCTCGTTCGCGAGGTCCGCAATCGACGCGGGCTTGCCTCGCGCGCGCAACCATGCCGGCGAACAGACGGGAAAGACTTCCTCGTCGAAGAGAAAGGTCGCGCTGCCGTCCGCCCATGCGCCGTTGCCGAAGCGCACGACAGCATCGATCTCCTTGTGGCGCAGGTCCGCGGTGAACATCTGCGTCGAGAGTTGCAGCCGAAGCTCGGGCATGGCCTCCTTGAGCCGCGAGAGGCGCGGCAAGAGCCGAAAGTGCGAGAACGCCGACGTTGCGGCAACCACGAGTTCCTGCTGGCCGGGATCGCTGACGAGCCGGTCGAATACGCCAGCGATCTTCTGCATCGACTCGGCCACGACGAGATACAGCTCGCGGCCTTCGTCCGTCAGTTCGATCGCGCGATGCAGCCGGCGAAAGAGCCGGCACCCGAGCGTGTCTTCGAGAAACTTCACCTGCCGGCTGACTGCCGCCTGCGTCACGCCCAGTTCGTGCGCGGCCATCGTGAAGCTCTGCAAACGCGCGACGGCTTCGAACTCGACGAGCGCGGTCACCGAAGGAATCAGCCTGCGATAGCCTCTCGTTCGCGTGGATGTCGTTTTCATTTTCGCGGCGACGTGAGTGACTCTGAATGCGTCTCTTCGACGCCGGCTAAAGCGTCGATTCGCTGCCCGTGACGACGAGCACCGTGCAGCCATCGCGCGAGTGCGACCAGTGCGCGGTTCCCTTCGCGAAGGTCACGATCTGGCCGGCGGTGAAATCCGTGCCGTCCTGATCGGTGTACACGCCATCCATGATGAAGAGCAATTCGGTCGATTCATGGGTATGAAAGAGGGACTTCGCCCCGGCATCGAGCCGCATCCAGTAGCTCGTCCATGCGCCGCTATCGTCGTCGGCGACGGGAATGATCCAGAAGCCGGGATGACGTTCTCCTTCGATGAGCATCGGTTTCCACGCGTCTTTCTGCACGCTGTGAACCGTGCGGCCCTGCGGTGTCTCTGTCATGTGTTTTATCGTCGGATGATTACGACACGGCGCGTTCCTCGCTGCGCGCGTTATCCTCGCGCCAGCTCGCCATCATGTCCTTCACTTCGCCCACGAGCCAGGTGCGAAAGAGCTTGTACTCCGGCCGCTCGACCGCGTTCTTGTGCGTGATGAGATAGTGATACCGGTCGGCGAACACGAGACTTTCCTGCACGGGCCGCACGAGAACGCCCTGTTCCACCTGACGATGCACGAGGTGATGCCAGCCGAGCAGCGTGCCCTCGCCTTCTTCCGCTTGCGATACGAGCAGGCGATAGTCGTTGCTCTCGAGATGATCGGTTTCGACCATTCGTTCGCCGCCTTCGCCTTGCTGGAACCAGTTGCGCCATACGCGCCAGTCGACGTGCTCGCACACTTGCGTGCGGCCAAGCGGCGACAGATTGAGCGTTGGATATCTGAGCAGATCGAGCGCGCCCAACTTCCTTCCGCGATACTGCTCCTCGAAGAACCGCTTGCTGCAAACGGGATAGACGACATCGTGAAACAGGCGCTCGACTTCATACTCCGCTTCGCGAGGCGGGTTCTTCGTGATGATGACATCGGGATCGATGAGCCTGTCGAACTCCATGAAGTGATCCGTCACGATGACATTGAGTTTCACATCGGGAAAGAGCTTCCTGAATGCCTGAAGCCTTGGCGCGAGCCACAGCGCCGAGAAGGTATGCGACACGCAAACCGTCAGCGCCGCGCGACCGGCACGTCGCACTGTCTCGACGGTTTCCGCGATATTCATGATCGACAGATACGACGCGTTGTACAAAAGGCGTCCCGCTTCGGTCAACGCGATGTGTCTTCCCGAGCGGTCGAAGAGCGCCACTTCGAGCGAATCCTCGAGCTCCTTGATTTGCCGGCTAATGGCGGCTTGCGTCACGCAAAGCACTTCGGCGGCTTGCGTGAAGTTCTCGTAGCGCGCCGCTGTGACGAAGCATTTGAGCGCGCGCAGCGAAGGCATTTGCGCGAGCAGGCGGTCGGTAAAGATCTGCTTTTTCTGCATGGTCTGGAGCCTCTGTAGCGCGGCAAAAGCCATCGCGTCAGATGCCGTCCTCGCGGAACGCCTGACCGATGGACTCGTTGTTGCTTATCTTACTGCCGCATTTTTATTCCGACGTGCCTTGCTCGCAAGCGCCCCGAGTCATGCGTTCGCGTTCAGTCGCTCGGCTACCGCGTTCATCGCGCTGCCGATCTGCGCAAAAAAGCCCTCGGATTCGAGCTTCGAATGCATGAGCGCGTTGATGCCGCCTTCGGTCGTGCACTGCATCGCGAGATCGGCGAACGAGTCGTGGCCAAGCTGCGCCATCTGCGCTAGCCCCGAGTAATAACCCGACAAAAAAGCGCGTGCACGGTCGTAGGGTACGCCCTCTTTCACAAGCCACTTCGCTTGTGCCTCGACGAACGTGTAATACGTCGACATGGTCGCGGTCGCGGCGGAGAAGGCATCGAATTGACGTTCTTCGCTCACTTCCACCGCCGCGCCGACAGCCGAGAACAGCGCGGCGGCATGTTCATTCGGCGGATGAATCACCGTGCTGCCGAAGCCATGCGCCGTCGCGGGCAACGGAATGGCGCGGACGATCCGCGCTCCCGCGCCGATGCAGCGCGCAAGCTGCTCGATCGTCAGTCCGGCAACGAAGCTGATGACGGTGTGCTCCGGCCGGAACGCGAGCGCGTGAAGCACATCCGTCGCGACGCCCGGCAATACCGCGATGCACGCGACATCGCACGCATCCAGCACGCGCTGATTGGATTCGCAGACGCGAACGCGATCGTCCAGCCTCGCGAGTTCCGCCGCCGTTTCAGCGTTGCGCGGCGAAAGCGCGATGCTTTCAACGTTCAAGCTCGAACGGCAGAGGCCCGTGACGACCGCCTTCGTGATGCCGCCGGAGCCGATAAAGCCTATATTCATAGATGGATTCCCGAATGTGCCGCAGTCATGTTCAATGCGGTATCAGTCCGCGAGCTTGATCCATGTCGTCTTGAGCTCGCAATACTGGTCGTGCGCGTAGACAGACTTGTCTCTTCCGCCGAAGCCGGACTGCTTGAAGCCGCCGAAAGGCGTCGAGAGATCGCCTTCGCCGAAGCAGTTGACCGTGACCGTGCCCGCGCGAATGCGCGATGCGATTTTGTGCGCGTGGTTCACGTTGTCCGTCCAGAGCGATGCAGCGAGGCCATAGCACGTATCGTTGGCAATGCGCACCGCATCCTCGATATCGTCGTATTCGATGACGCACAGCACCGGCCCGAACACTTCGTCGCGCGCAATGCTCATCTCGGGCGTCACGTTGTCGAAGATCGTCGGCTCGACGAACCAGCCGCCGCTTTGCGAAAGCGCCGCGTTGCCGCCGCACACGAGATGCGCGCCTTCGGCCTTCGCCTTCTCGATGTGCGATAGCACCTTGTCGTAATGGCCGGCTTCGATGAGCGCGCCGAGTTTCACGTCGGGATCGAGCGGGTCGCCGGTGCGCCAGCCTTCGAGCACGCCCTGAATCTTTTCGAGCAACGCGGCTTTCATGCTCGACGGAACGATGATGCGCGAGCCCGCGCTACAGTTCTCGCCCATGTTCCAGAACGCGGCGGCGACCGCGTTTTCCGCGACGGCATCGAGATTCGCGACATCGGGCAACACGACTTGAGGATTCTTGCCGCCGCATTCGAGCACCACGCGCTTCAGGTTCGTATCGGCGGAATAGCGCAGGAAGCGTTTGCCCGTTTCAGTCGAGCCCGTGAACGCGACGAGGTCCACATCGCGATGAAGACCGAGCGCCTGCCCCGCGCCTTCGCCGAAACCCGTCACCACGTTGAACACGCCCGCAGGCAAGCCGGCTTCGATGGCGAGATCCGCGATGCGCAGCGTGGAAAGCGATGTCTGCTCCGCCGGCTTGATGATGACGCTATTGCCGACCGACAGCGCCGGCCCGATCTTCCACGCAAGCATGAGCGCCGGAAAGTTCCACGGCAGCACGCCTGCGACGACGCCTATCGGCTCGCGCGTAATCATGCTGACGACACCCGCACCCGATGGCGAGAGCGCGTCATAGCGCTTGTCCGTGACTTCCGCGTGCCATCGGATGCACGCGGCCGACTCGGGAATATCGAGGCTCATGCATTCGCTGACAGGCTTGCCGGCTTCGAGCGCTTCCAGAAGCGCGAGTTCTTCCGCATGTTCGTCGATCAGTTGCGCGAGCCGCAGCAACACGCCTTTGCGATGCGCGGGCGCGGCCTTCGACCAGACGCCGCTTTCGAATGCGTTGCGTGCTGCGGCGACCGCGCGGTCCACGTCGGCCGCTTCGCATTTCGCGATCTTCGCAAGCACTTTGCCTGTAGCGGGATTCAGCGTGTCGAAGCTCGCTTCAGATGCGGCGGCGCACCGTTTTCCTTCGATGAACGCGCGGCCATCGAGCGATACGCGCCCGGCCATCTGCTTCCATTCTTCGTATGTGCTCATGCTTGACCTCGTCGATTAAAGTTCGGCGCCTGCCGAGAGTTCCTTGAACCAGATGGCCGTCGACACCGCGATGTCCGAGATGGGACGCCCCGGCAAGAGACGCGGCCGCGGATGACTGAGCGCCAGATCGATCAGTTCGTTCGAGTGCCCGAGCGCATGTTCCGCGATCAGCTTGCCGCTCGACGATCCTCTGCTAAGGCCGAGTCCGTTGCAGCCGATGGATTGATACACGCCATCCTCGCGCTTGCCGAAGAGCGCTCCGCTGTTGGCCGACAGGCACAGCGCACCGCCCCATGTGTATTCGAACTCGACGTCTTTCAGCATCGGAAAGCGCCTGTCGAAAGACCGTTGATGCAAGGCCTTCGCTTTAGCGAGATCGACATCGGACACGCTCACGTCCGGCCTGAACGCGAAGTGATTGCGCACGCAGATGCGATCGGTGATCAGCCGGCGCACAGTCGATCCAACCGGATCGGCGGGAATCAGCGCCCACGATGCATGACCGCCGAGCGCGGCCACTTCGTCCCGATTCATCACGCGCGTCATGGATGCGAAGGTGAAGACGGGCAGCAATCCGTTCGCGTCACGGCCGAAGGTCGCGGCATAGGAGTTGGTGCACAGAATGACCTGCCTGGCCGCGATCGATCCTTCAGCGAACGTAAGCGTCTTCTCGCCGGGACCGCCGTCCATTCGCTTCACTGCGCTTAGTTCGAATACCTTAACGTTTTGCGGAAGCGCCGCCGCTAGGCCGCGCATCAGCGCAGCGGGCTGCACGGTGCTGCAACCGGGCGTGTGAATCGCGCTGTGATAGAACGCGGTTCCAGTTACGCCCGCGATTCCAGCTTGGTCGAGCCATTGGAATGGTTCGCCAATCCGTTTCAGACCTTCCGCGAAGTGTTCGAGCGCGGTCTTGCCCCGTTTGTTGACGGCCGCGTGGTACTTGCCGTCGTCGCGCCAGTCGCAGTCGATACCATGTTCGATCACGGCAGCGCGCACATAGTCGATGCCATGACGCTGCAAGCGGATGTCCGCCTTGTCCGCATCGACGCTGCGCGAATAGCTTTCGCTGCTGATGTCGTGCGGCAGATCGACGAAGAACCCCGAATTGCGGCCCGCCGTGCCGCGCCCGATGCGGTCGGCTTCGACGAGCGCAATCGACGCATCCGGGCTTAGCTCCGCAAGACGCCGGGCCGCGCACAAGCCCGTAATGCCTCCACCGATGACGACCCAGTCGAAGCGAAGATCGGACTCGACCCTGACGGCATTCGCGGGCGGCGGAAGACTTTCCCACCAGCCGTTAATCCCGTCAGGCGTCGGCACGCGCCCGAAGTCTTGATTGGCACGCATCGAATTCACTGCCCCTTGCGCAGCAACGGTTCGACCACGGAAGCGAAGGCCTTGCGCTCCTCATCGGTGAGCGTGCCGAGCGGCGCGCGCGCATTGCCCACAGGTACGCCCGCCAGTTCGCAGCCGTATCGCACGTACTGGATGAACTTGCCGCTGCGCTCGAGCAGTTCCAGCACCGGCAGCAGTTCGGCCATGAGCCGGCGTCCTTTGGCGAAGTCGCCTTTGGCGCACGTTTCCAGAAGCTCGACGTGCGACTCGGGGATGAAGTTGGCCGCCGCGCCCACCCAGCTCTTCGCGCCCCACGCGAAGAACTCGAGCGCCTGATCATCCATGCCGCAACTGAGCACGAGCCGGTCCGGGAAGTGCGTCGCCAGATGATGCAAGTGACCGATGTCGCCCGTGCTCTCCTTCATCGCCCTGAAATTAGGCCGTTCGAGCAGCTTTTCGAGCACGGCATCGCTGATTTCGGTGCCCGTGCGCGCCGGAAAGTTATAGAGCATGACCGGCAGATCGACGGCGTCATCGACCTTGAGGAAGTGCGCGAGCAGTTCATCCTGCGTGGGCTGCGCGTAGTACGGCGTCGCTAACAGCAGGGCCGACATACCCGCCTGCTTGGCGGCAAGGCCGAGGTGAATCACGTCCTTCGTCGTCGTCGCGTTGATGCCTGCGGTGAGCACCGTCTTGCCGCCGACCGCATCCGTGACCGTATCAAACGTGCGGATGCGCTCGTCGAGCGTCAGCGCGTAATACTCGCCCGTGGTACCACCCACACCCAGTCCCGTCAGACGGCCGACGAGACCCTTCGCGTGTTTCGCGAGCAGCGCGTGATCGATCTCGCCGTCACCGTTGAAAGGCGTAACCAGCGGTGCATGTACTCCTTCGAAGCTGACCATCATTTTTCCTCGACGTCGGTTTGTTTAGGATGCCGTTGTATCTTGCGGATAGCGATTCAAACGAGCGCGTCCGCGGGCGAATAGATCGGAAACTGGCTGCACAGGTCGCGCACGCGGCTGCGCACGGCGCGCTCGACGTCCGCATCGCCCTGCGAATTGCGCTGCAGCGCGCCCAGTACTTCGAGAATCATCTCGCCGATCAGACGGAACTCCTTCTCGCCGAAACCGCGCGACGTGCCCGCTGGCGTGCCGAGCCGGATGCCGGACGTGACAGTCGGGTTTTCCGTGTCGAACGGAATGCCGTTCTTGTTGCACGTAATGCCCGCGCGCTCCAGCGCCTTTTCCGCCTGCGTACCCGTGAGGCCCTTCGGTCGAAGATCGAGCAGAAGCAGATGATTATCGGTGCCGCCCGTGACGAGCCGCACGCCGCCTGCACTCAGCACGTCGCCGAGCGCGACCGCGTTCTTCAGCACCTGATCGATATACGTTTCGAATTCCGGCCGCAGCGCTTCGCCAAAGGCCACCGCCTTGCCCGCGATGACGTGCATCAACGGACCGCCCTGAAGGCCCGGAAACACCGCTGAATTGATTTTCTTCGCGATGTCGCCGTTATTCGTCAGAATGAAGCCGCCGCGCGGACCTCTTAGCGTCTTGTGCGTCGTGGAAGTGACGACGTCCGCAAAGCGCATCGGATTCTCGTGATGGCCTGCCGCGACGATGCCCGCGATATGCGCCATATCCACCATCAGAAGCGCGCCCACGCTATCGGCGATCTCACGGAATGCCGCGAAATCCAGTGCGCGCGGATATGCAGAGTAGCCCGCGATGATGAGTTTCGGGCGATGCTCCTCGGCGATGCGCCGCACATCGTCGTAATCGATGCGATACGTCTCACGACCGACGCCGTACTGCACTGCGTTGAACCACTTGCCCGACAGCGCGGGACGTGCGCCGTGCGTGAGATGACCGCCTGCGTCGAGGGCCATGCCCATGACCGTGTCGCCCGGCTTGAGCAGTGCGAGCATGACTGCGCCGTTCGCCTGTGCGCCCGAATGCGGCTGCACGTTGGCGAAGTCGGCGTCGAAGAGCGCCTTCACGCGATCGATGGCGAGCGCTTCGATGCGGTCCACATGATCGCAGCCGCCGTAGTACCGCTTGGACGGATAGCCTTCCGCGTACTTGTTGGTGAGAACGGTGCCCTGCGCCTGCATGACGGCCGCGGATACGATGTTCTCCGAGGCGATGAGCTCGATCTGCGTCTGCTGGCGACGCAATTCCAGCGTGATTTCCGATGCGATCACCGGATCGCGGTCCTGCAGCGTCTCGGCAAAGAAGCGTGCTGTGTGATTCATATGTGCAACTCCAACGACTTTCGAATGAACACGGTTGAATGAGCGACCGGCAATGCCTGCTGCGCTTACTGTTCGAGCCAGGCCTTCACCTTGTCGGGGTGGGCATCGACGAACTTCTTCGCGGCGCTCGGCCAGTCGTTCGTCGAGTTGCCATCGAACTCGACGGACTCGACATCGGCGAGCGTCATCTTGAAGTGATGAAAGAAGACATCGGCGCGCGGGAATTTCGACGCGAACTGCTTGGACGCGAAGCCATGCACTTGCTCTTCGCCGCCTAACGCGCCCTTCGGGTCCTTCAGATAGCGCATCTTCCATTTCTGCCAGAGCCAATGCGGGCTCCATACGGTGACGACGACCCAGTTCTTCGATTGATACGCCCGCGTGATCGACGCGAGCATGCCCGCCTCGCTCGACGATTGCAGGTTATAGCCCGCGAGGTTGTATTCCTTGATGGCCTTCTCGGACGCCTGCATGAGACCGCCGCCCGGCTCGATGCCCTGAATCGTGCCGTTGAGCTTGCTCTTCACGTCGGGCTTCGCGAGATCCGGAATGGAAGACAGTTCGCTTTCGGGAATGTAGTCCGGCACGGCCCATCCGTTCTTGCCGCCCGTATAGATGATCCCGGTGTCTTCCATGTCGTTCTTGTAGCGCGCGTAATACGTCCCGTGCGTGACCGGAAGCCATCCGCCGACCATGATGTCCAGATCGCCGCGCGCGACGCCCTGATACTGGATGCCGATGTCGGCCTGAACGAACTTCACCGGCTGTTGCAGCTTGGTTTCGAGCACGTACTTCGCGACGTTCGCCACCGCGAGCACATCGGCCCAGTTCGTCACCGCGATCTTGATGGGCTCAGCCGCACGCGCCGATACCGCCGTGAGCGCCATCGCGCCGAGCGTTACTGTCATCGCGGTCCTGGTCAGCCAGCGCTTCATCACATCACCCGTCATTTTGTACTCCTTGTTAGTTCGATCGTTCGTTGGATTTCCGACCGGCGACTTAATCGAGTCAGCGGACGCGCTTGCAGTTCGTTACTGCGGGATTTGCGGCACTTCTCTCTCAGGTTCGGGCCGCGCCGACCGCGCCTGCCTTCGAAGCCTTTGCCGTCTTGCGCGGCTTCTTCGACTTGACGCCGAAGCTCTCGGTCAACCGATCTAGCACGATGGCGAGCAGCACCACGCCCAGACCGCCTTCGAAGCCGATACCGATGTCGAGCCGCTGGATGCCGCTCAGCACGTACTCGCCAAGACCGCCGGCACCGATCATCGAGGCGACGACGACCATCGACAACGCCATCATGATCGTCTGATTCACGCCTGCCATGATGGATGGCAGTGCGTTCGGAAGCTGGATCTTCCAGAGCAATTGCGCATCGGTGCTGCCGAACGCGCGCCCGGCTTCCAGCAATTCCTCACGCACCTGGCTGATGCCGAGCGTCGTCAAACGCACGACAGGCGGCATGGCGAACACGATCGTTGCGATCACTGCGGGAACGCGCCCCAGCCCGAACAGGATCACCGCAGGAATGAGGTACACGAAGGCCGGCATCGTCTGCATGAAGTCCAGCACCGAACGCAGCACGACTTCGACGCGCTTGTTGCGCGCGCCCCAGATGCCGAGCGGCACGCCGATCAGAAGACTGAAGAACGTGGCGGCAATGACGAGCGCAAGCGTCGATACGGTCTGCGCCCACAAGCCCATGTAGTGAATGACGTAGAGCGCGACGCCGACGAATGCGGAGAAGAGAACACCGCGTCGCCACAGTGCGAGCGCCATCAGCAATACCAGCATGGCGATGAAAGGGATGGCGCCTAGTCCGTCTTCGAGCAGCTTCACGCACGCGCCCAGCACGGAAGAAAACGCGTCGAAGCCGCCGCGAAAGTGCTGAAACAGGAAGTTGACGAGGTCTTCCGCGAATTTTCCAAAGATCGATGATGACGAGTTCATGCTGCTCTCCGCTCCAACACTTGCTTGAGGATGGTCCGGCACGAAACGATGCCCGCGAACTTGCCGTCGCCGTCGACGACCGGAACGTCGTATTCGCGGCCGAGCGCGACAGAGGCCAGTTCGTGCAGATCGGCTTCCGAGGGGACGGCGTGCAGGTCCGGATGCAACGCGTCGCGCACGGTGCGATTGCCGGCCTTGTGCAGACGTTCGAGCGTCACGCAGCCGATGAATCGTCCGCGTTCATCGCAGACGTAGGCGCAGTCGAGATTCGAATCGATCATCTCCGAGAGATAGCGCTCGGCAGACGTGCCCACGTCGCATGAAATCACGCCCTTGTTGGGCTTTTCCAGCAGGCTGGAAGCAGTCAGAAAGCGCGAGACGTCCACGTTGCGGAAGAAGTCGCGCACGTAGTCATCGGCGGGCGTCTGGATGAGGTCAGCCGGTGTGCCTACCTGAATCAGGCGGCCGTCTTTCATGATGCCGATGCGCCCGCCGATCTTGATGGCTTCTTCGATATCGTGCGAGATGAAGACGATCGTGCGCTGCTCTTCCTTCTGCAAGCGCAGCAACTCGTTCTGCATTTCGAAGCGGATCAGCGGATCGAGCGCGGAGAACGCCTCGTCCATCAAAAGCAGCGCGGGGTTGACCGCAAGCGCGCGCGCAAGACCGACGCGCTGCTGCATGCCGCCCGACAGCTCGCTCGGCAAGAGCTTTTCGTACGAGCCGAGACCGACGCGCGTGAGGGCCGCGCGCGCGGTCTCGTAACGGTCGAACTTCTTTTGTCCCGAGACTTCTAGACCGTAAGCGATGTTGTCGATAACGGTTCTATTAGGCAGCAATGCGAACGATTGAAAGACCATCGCCATCTTCTTGCGTCGGACTTCGCGAAGCTCGACGGTGGACATCGGCGCGATGTCGCGGCCTTCCAGGATAACGTTGCCAGACGTGGGTTCGATGAGCCGGTTGAGCAGACGCACGAGCGTCGACTTTCCGGAGCCCGATAGTCCCATGATGACGAAGATCTCGCCGGCCTGAACGCTCAGGCTCACATCGTCGACGGCAACCATGTTGCCTGTGGCTTCGAATATCTCGCTGCGGCCACGGCCTTGCTTCATCATCTCGAGGGCACGTTCGGGCTTCGGCCCGAAAATCTTCGAGAGGTTTTTCACCTGCAGAATTTCTGCGCCTGCGGCGGCGGCGTTCGTGTATGGAGGTACACGCACCTGTGCCGGGTTCTCGGGCGCAAGAGTCAAGTTGGGCGTCATCTGTCGTTCCGACTGATATTCAAGGGATCGGGCAGCACACTGTCCGGTTCATCCGGCTTCGTGCGCCGTCACTGAGCGGCGTTTGCGCACACGAATCGCGCGGAGCGCTAATCGCTGAGAATCAAACGCCGCTTGATTCACCAGTGCTTGTCATCGGTTCATTCATGCACGGGTCCAAGCGTATCAATTCAAATCGCGAACTCCCCCAACATTTCCTAGGCCATAAGCCCTACTTCTGGTAATGGTCGTTTGCGGGGCGTGGGCCGTGTCGCGTGCACTAAATGCGGTCTATGCGGCGGGGAGCCTTTAGCTGCGGGCGTTTGTGTGCTGCGGGTCGGGTTTGACGCGGTGCTTCGCCGAGGCGAGCGATGACGGTCGCCTCAGGGAATGTCCTAGATAGGGTTTGACAGGAGGAAGGAGACTGCAATTGAGGCGTGACTCCGGTGTTGGTCCGGAGCACAGTTGGGCTGGAGCCTAAGAACTGCTGACTTGCTTGATGCGCCCGCAAACTGGCCCGGTGTGCGAGCCGTCGAGCTCAGCGACCGGGCGTCGGCGCAAAGTTGCGCAACTATGCTGGAAGAGGGAAGGCGAGACAACAACACCCCTCCCATCCCACCCTCACCCCTGCAACGCCTCCCACATCTCCCTATCCCGCTCGGCCGTCCAAATACGCGGATGCCTGATACCGCTCGCTTCGTCATACGCGCGCGAGACATCGAACGGAAGGCAATGCTCGTAGATAAACACCTGAGCGAACTTCGGGTCCATCGCCTTGCGCGTATGAGCCATCGCGCCTTTCAGGTCAAGCTTGTCGGCCACCGCCTCGCGGCCTGCCTGAAGGAGCGTCGTCACGAAATCCTTCGTATAGTCGAGGCCTTTGCCGACTTCGGCCGGCGAGAGCAGCGCGGGCCCGCGGCCGGGGACGAGCTTCTCGGGATTCAGCGCGCGCAGCGCTTCGAGCGTCGCGGGCCATTCTTCGAGTTGCGCATCGCCGCAATAGCACGCCGCGTCGTACTCGACGAGATCGCCCGAAAAGAGCACCTTCTGCGACGGCAGCCAGACGACCGTATCGCCTTTCGTATGCCCCGCGCCGAGATGGGCGATCCTGACTTCGAGCTTGCCGAGCCACAGCGTGATTTCCTTCTCGAAGACGAGCGTCGGCCACGTGAGACCCGGCACCGTTTCCACGCCCGCGAAGAGGCGCGGAAAGCGCTCGATCTCCGACTTCATGTCCTGCTCGCCGCGCTCGACGATCATTTCATACGTGCCACGGCTCGCGATGATCTGCTGCGCGCCCTCCTCGAAATACGCCGACGCGCCGAGCACGCGCACCGCGTGATAGTGCGAAAGGACCACATACTTGATGGGCTTATCGGTAACGCTGCGGATCTTCCCAATGAGATCCTGCGCCATCGCGGGCGTCGCGGTCGTATCGACGATCAGCACGCCGTCGTCGCCGATGACCACGCCCGAGTTCGGATCGCCTTCGGCCGTGTACGCCCATGCGTTCTCCGAAAGCTGCGTGAAGGTGACGTTCTTCTGCTCCAGATCGGCCTGTGATGCGAAGGCTTTTGCCATGTCTGTCTCCATTGGATGCGCGGCGAATAGCCCATGGTCGCGTCGGGCATTTTGTTTGTCAATGGCAAACGGGCTTGCTATAGTTGAACTACGGGAAAACCCCCGTCGTGGTCTTTCAATAGCGGATGCGCTAGCATCGGACGCCCGAATCGCGCGCGAGGAGCGACTGCACTTGAACGACGTCACAGACAAACCGCAACGAGGCATCCAGAGCGTCGAAGTCGCCGGCCGCCTTCTGGAAGCGCTCGCGCTGCGTCGCGCGCCGGTCGGATTGAGCGAACTCGCGAGCGCCTCGGCGTTGTCCACTGCGCAGGCGCACACGTATCTCGTCAGCTTGACGAAGCTCGGCCTCGTCAAGCGCGATGCCCTGACTGGATATTACGAGCCGGGGCCGCTCTCGCTGCGTCTGGGTCTGATGTTCGTCGAAGAGCAGCCCGCGTATCGCCTGGCGGCTGCGCAGGCCGCACAGCTTGCGCAACGCATCGGTCATAGCGTGGCCGTGTGCGTCGCGGGGGCGCAAGGGCCGATGATCGTGCGCTACGAACGCGGCGCCCATCCGCTGCATGTGAATCTCCACATCGGCACGGTGATGTCGCTGCAAGGCACGTCCACAGGGCGCGTGTTCAGCGCGTTTCTGGATGCGTCGCAACTCGCCGCAATGATGCAGAGCCAGGGCATCGAACGGCCGCGCGTCGGCATCGACGATACAGCCTCGCCCGACGATGCACACTGGCACGCGAGCCTCGACGACACGCGCCGGCGCCGCATGGCGCGCAGCGTCGATATACCGAGTCCCGGCATCAGCAGCATGAGCACGCCCGTGCTCGACGCGAGCGGCCGCTTGCAACTCGCGCTGACGGTCATCGGACCATCGGGCGCGATGGACGTGACCTGGCAGGGCGGCATCGCGCGCGAGCTTCGCGACGCCGCGCGATGCATCACCGAAGCGCTGAACCAACCGCAATCGATTCATGGCAACTGACTTCGCGAACCTTCCGCACGACGCGAGCGCGTCCGAAACCAAAGCGCAGCGCGGAATCAGCGCGCTCGACAGCACGGGCGACTTGCTGAAGGCGCTCGCCGCAGCGGGTCACGCGATGAACCTGCGCGACCTTGCGGCCGCCGCCGGCATGCCGCCCGCGAAGGCGTTCCCTCACCTCGTCAGCCTGCAAAAGATCGGGCTGCTGTCTCGGGGCGACGACGGCTGTTTCGCCGCCGGTCCGCTCGGCTTCGAACTCGGGCTTGTCGCGCTGCAACGGCTTTCGCCCACACGCGATGCCGAACCGGAAATCGTCTCGCTCGCCGCGACGACGCAACTGAGCGTCGCCGCCGCCACGCTCGGCCCGCTCGGACCGACCGTCATCCGTCTCGAAGAATCGTCGCGGCCTCAGCACATCAGCCTGCGCGTCGGCACGGTGATGTCGCTCGTCAACACGGCGATCGGGCGCGTATTCGCCGCGCATGTGCCGGAGGACGCGCTCGCCGGATGGCTTGCGCAGGAACCCATCCGGCTCGCCGGCGCGCAAGCGAAGCCGTCGATTTCGCGCGCGTATCGGGAACGTCTCGCGCGCATTCGCGAGACCGGCATCGACGATGCATTCGACGCGCCGGTGCCCGGCATCGGCACGTTCGCGGCGCCGGTCTTCGATCACACGGACAGCATCCGGCTGGTGATCGCGGTGATCGGGCCTTCGCGCAGCATCGAGCGCAACGTCGATGGCCCAGCCGCGCGCGCGCTCCTCGCGGCGACGCGGCGGCTCTCGTGGCGTTTCGGTTCGCTGCGCGATGCATCGCCCGATTCGTGAAGCGCCAAGCGGCTCACGCGTTCGCCGCGCCCGTCGACCCTGAGCGCGCGATAGCAAAGGCTTGCGCGAGCACGTCCGTATCGCCGATGTGGTTCGCGAGCAGCAGCACGAGCTTTGCGTTGAGCATGTGACTGTCGGCATCGGCCAGGCCTTCGTGCGTGGCGATGAGACGCTCGTAGAACGCATCCATGTCCGCGATGTTCGGTTCGAGATTCAGGTGGCTCATGGCCGTTCATCCATTGAGAGCGACGTTGCAGGTCGCGCGATCCACCGCCGCGCGAATGCCCGCGATATCGAGTGCGCGCCAGCGTGCGCATACGTGCTGATCGGGGCGCAGAAGATAGAACGTGCCGGGGCGCGCATCGAAACGCGAGGCCACGATGCCCTCGCTGTCTTCCGCCATCTGCACGTCTTCCATCGCGCCCGTTTTCATGCCGCGCGGCGCGACGATCAGCGCCCGCACGCGCACCGGCAAACGCGCGAGCGTCAACAACCGTTGCGCCGTCTCGCCGATGTCCTCATCCGCGCCGCAGAAGTAGATGCCGGTGAACGCCCCGCCCGATGTCAGATTGAGCAGCCATGCATGCATGCCATCGACCGCGACCGGCGCGTCGGTGCAGACGGCACCGGGCACCATCGCGCAGGAGAAGGCGTCGGCGGGATCGTCGGGCGTGTTGAGCGGCGAGTCCGATAACACCGCGGGCACCGACAGCCGCCCGCTATTGACGATGCGCCGCGCGAACGCGCAGTCCTTCGCGAGCCGGAGCGCCGCGTCGCGGAAAAGCCTCGACACCGCGCTCTTCGGCGTGATGAAGTCCGTTGCGCGCGTCGAGTTGAGGATGTTCTCGTCGGCGGCACGTTCGCGCTCGGACGCGTAGGTATCGAGCAACGCAGGCGGCGCATCGCCGTTCACGACGAGCCGCAGCTTCCAGGCGAG
Source organism: Caballeronia sp. Lep1P3 (assembly GCF_022879595.1). Lineage (NCBI taxonomy): Bacteria > Pseudomonadati > Pseudomonadota > Betaproteobacteria > Burkholderiales > Burkholderiaceae > Caballeronia > Caballeronia sp. Lep1P3. The sequence goes on from NZ_CP084268.1 coordinate 195,656, forward strand.
GTTATCCGCATCCTGCACGCCGCTGTTCGCGCCGCGCGCCCCGAACGGCGACACGCCATGCGCGCAATCGCCCGCGAATAGCACGCGGCCATGCCGGAACGCGTCCATGCGCAGACACGAAAACGTATAGACGCTCACCCATTCCAGATCGAATTCGACGCTCTCGCCAAGCAGCGCTTTCACGCGTGGAATCACGCGCTCGGGCGCTCTCTCCGCGACGGGGTCGGCGTCCCAGCCGAGCTGGAAGTCGATGCGCCACACGTTGTCCGGCTGCCGATGCAATAGCACCGACTGATTGCGGTGGAACGGCGGATCGAACCAGAACCAGCGCTCGGTCGGAAACGACGCCTTCATTCTCACATCGGCGATGAGGAAACGATCCTTGAAGGTCCGGCCCCGGCTGTCGAGTCCCAGCGTGCCGCGCACGGCGCTGCGCGCGCCATCGGCGGCGACGACGTATCGGGCGCAGAGCGAATAGGCGCCGTCCGGCGTCCCGATCTGCAACTCGACGTGACTCTCATGCTGCGTCAAGCCGACGACCGTGCTTTTCCAGCGCATCTGGAGGTTGTCGAGTTGCATCGCGCGATCGGCGAGAAAGCCTTCGACGTAATACTGCTGGAGATTGATGAACGCGGGCCGCGCGTGGCCGGCTTCCGGCAGCAGGTTGAACGTGTAGATGAGTTCGTCCTGAAGAAAGACCTTGCCGACGTTCCAGCTCACGCCCTTTTGCGCCATGCGCTCGCCGCAGCCGAGACGATTGAAGATTTCGAGCGTGCGCTTGGCGAAGCAAATGGCGCGCGAGCCGGTCGCGAGCGTGTCGTCATTATCGACGAGAACCACTTTCACGCCCTGTTGCGCAAGGTCGATCGCCGCCGACAAGCCGACCGGCCCGGCGCCCACGACGACGACCGGATGAACCGCGTCTGTCGGCGCGTCATGCTCGGCGGCTCGAACATAGTCGAACCGCAGCGTTCGGTAGTCCGTCTCCATGCCGCGTCTCCTGACCGCTTCTATTTACGCATAGCAAGTTCCCTTGCTATAGATGAATTAGACCGATTCTATGGAACGAATGCACATTAGTTCGGATGGCTAATCAACCGCGCAAGAACCACAAGCCGCATTCAATAACCAGCCTTACAAGCCCGCCATGCCGTCACGTTTCCGCCATAAAACTGAAAACCAAAGTAAGGCAAATCGATGAATCCCTTCCCCGTTTTGCCACATGCCGATGATTCAATGCCGGTGCTTCAAGTGTCCTGCACATCCATCCACAACACTCTGGCCACTGCGCACGTCGACTTCCTGAGCGCTAAACCCGCCAATCTGGAGCCCCCAGACAATGAAGTACAAAACGATCCTACCCACCGCGATAGCCGTGGGGGCGCTGTTGACCATCGCCGCGTGCGGCAGCGACCACGACAACCCGACGTCTTCAAGCACGCCGTCCGTCTCCGCGCAAGACGCGCTGCAAACCGCAACGCCGATCAAGCATCTCGTCGTGATCTTCGGTGAGAACGTCTCGTTCGATCACTACTTCGCGACCTATCCGAACGCGAAGAACGTTTCGGGCGAACCGGCCTTCACGCCCGCATCCGGCACGCAAACCGACATCGCGACGCTCGCTGCCGCTGGTCTCAACGGCGCCGCGAACCCGAACGCGCAGGCCACGTCGCCGAACATCGTCGCGGCGAGCGTCAACGGCCAGGCAACCACGCCGCCGGCGCTCGGCGGCGCGCTCACGACGACCACGGCGCAACCGTTCCGCCTCGACCGTTCGCAGGCGAACACGAAGAGCCAGAACCACAGCTACGCGCCGGAACAGCTCGCCGACGACAACCTCAAAATGGACGCGTTCCCGCTCTTCACGTCGGCAAGCTCGATCGTCGCGGGAAGCACGGGCCAGTTCGGATCGTCGGCGCAAGTGCTCGGCTACTTCGACGGCAATACCGTGACCGCGTACTGGAACCTCGCGCAGAACTTCTCGATGAGCGACAACGCGTGGACCGACACCTTCGGTCCGTCGACGCCGGGCGCCATCGAAGTGATCTCGGGACAGAACCAGGGCGTCACCATGACGCCGAACCCGAAGAACGCAGCGGTGACGACGAGCAGCAACGCGATCCCCGACGGACAGGGCGGCTTCTCGATGATCGGCGACCTCGACCCGACCACCGACGTCTGCACCGCCGCCGCGCAGACCGCCACGTCGGGTCCGACGGGGATGATGAACGGCAAGAACATCGGCGACTTGCTGAACGCGTCGAACATCACGTGGGGCGGCTTCATGGGCGGCTTCAATCTGCAGACCGTCAACGCAAACGGCACGACCGGCTGCGCGCGATCGACGTGGTCGGATGTGCTCGGCAGCGCGCCGACCGACTACGTGCAGCATCACGCATGGTTCCAGTATTACGCGTCGACGGCCAACCCGACGCACCAGCGCCCGACATCGGTCGCGACCATCGGCTATACGGAATCCGCGCTCGACAGCACCGCCACGCCGGTTCATCACCAATACGATGTGGACGACTTCTTCGCGGCTGTGAAGGCGGGCAACTATCCGTCGGTGAGCTTCCTGAAGGCGCCCGCAGTCGGCGACGGTCATCCGGGCAACTCGGACCCGCTCGACGAACAGGCGTTCGTCGTGAAGGTCACGAACTTCCTGCAGCAGCAGCCTGACTGGAAGAACACGCTCGTCGTGATTGCCTACGATGATTCGGACGGCTGGTACGACCACGTCGCGCCGACCATCAAGAACTCGTCGTTCGATACGACGCTGCTGACGAAGGTCGGCAACGCGACGTTCACGGGCGCGGACCAGTTGTCCGGTCCCGGCCAGTGCACGGCCTCGGGCGCGACGCAGCCGGTCGGCATCAACGGCGGCGCGGTCAACGGCCGCTGCGGTCCGGGCACGCGCACGCCGTTCATCGTGGTATCGCCGTGGGCCAAGACGAACTTCGTGGATCACACGCAGATCACGCAGGCGTCGGTGGTGAAGTTCATCGAGGACAACTGGCTCGGCGGCAAGCGTCTCGGCGGCGGTTCGTTCGACGCATCGGCGGGCGACATCCGCAGCATGCTGAACCTGGCCGGCACGGGCGCCACGCCCACCGTGTTCCTCGATCCGAACCTCGGCACGAAGCTCGCTGCCGCGCCGGCCGCGGACTGATCGCCGGGTTGAGCCGCAAAAAGGCCGCGCCAGCGCTGCAACAGGCTGGCGCGGCTTCGTTTCACTTCATCTGGGCTGCCACCGTCGTCATGAGTTCGACTCACTCCGTATTGCCCCCGACGCTTCCCTCGACGCGCAAGCGTCCGCTCGCACATACGATCGTCTGGGCGATGACCGTCGCCGCCGCGGGCTGCGCGGCCTTCGTCGCTTACGCGGCCATCCATCCCGAGCAAGTGCCGCTTGCAGTCGGCGAGATCGTCGAAGCGCTCACCGGCGCGAATCCGCAACCGGTCGCGCTGCATGTCCCGCCGAGCCAGCCGTTGAGCGCCGTCGCGCTTCTCGGCAAGCAGATATTCAATGACCGGTCGCTGTCGGCGTCCGGCAAGCAGTCGTGTGCCTCGTGTCATAGCCCCGAGCACGCGTATGGGCCGCCCAACGATCTATCGGTGCAACTCGGCGGCCCGCATCTGACGGACGTGGGCTACCGGCCACCGCCGTCGCTCGCTTACTTATATCGGCAGGCGCCGTTTTCCATCGGTCCCGATCAGAACGACATGGACGCCGCACCCGTCACGCTCGATCAACTCGCGACGGCCGCGAGCGGCACGCAGCGCGCGGTGAAGACAGCGGGCGCCGCGCCCGCGGCCCCGGCGCTCGTTCCGCAAGGCGGGCTCTTCTGGGATGGCCGCGCGAGCACGCTTCAGGATCAGGCCATCGTTCCGATGTTGAACCCGGTTGAAATGGCGAATGCGAATACCGGCGAAGTCGTGCAGAAGCTCCTGAACGCGACGTACCTCGACCAGTTCAAGCAGCTTTTCGGCGACAGGATCGTGAGCCAGCCCGACCTTCTCGTCGATGAAGCGATGTTCGCGGTCGGACGTTATCAATTCGAAGACCCATCGTTTCATCGCTTCACGAGCAAATACGATTACTGGCTGCAAGGCAAGGCGCGTCTCACGCAGGCCGAGTTGCACGGCCTGCGCCTCTTCAACGATCCCGACAAGGCGAACTGCGCAGGTTGTCATTTGAGCAAGCCGAGCGCCGACCGTCTGCCGCCGCTTTTCACGGACACGCAATACGAAGCGCTGGGCGTGCCGCGCAATCGCAATCTTCCGATCAACAGGAATCCCAACTTTTATGACATGGGCGTATGCGGTCCCTTCCGCACCGATGCGGCCACACTGACGCAATACTGCGGCATGTTCCTTACGCCGACGCTGCGCAACGTCGCGACGCGCCACACGTTCTTTCATAACGGCGTATATCGCGACCTGAAGCAGGTAATAGACTTCTATAACCTGCGCGGCACGAATCCGGAGAAGATTTATCCGCACGATGCATCGGGCAAGCCGATGCAATACGACGATCTGCCGGCGAAGTATCACGCGAACATCGATGTCGCCGACGCGCCGCTCAATCGCAAGCCGGGCGACACGCCCGCCATGACCGACGACGAAATCAAGGACATCATCGCGTTCCTGAACACGCTGACGGACGGATACAAGCCCTGACGCGCGCTATTGAAACAGGCCGGCCGTCGCGAGATGGCCGGCAAGCCGCGCGAGCATCGCATCGCACGCATGGAGTTGTTCGACGCTCACGAACTCATCGGGCTTGTGTCCCTGATCCATGCTTCCCGGACCGCACACAACGGCGGGAATGCCCGCCTGATCAAACAGGCCGCCTTCGCTGCCAAAGGCGACCGTGCCGAAGTCGCTCGAGCCGCAAAGCCCTGCAAGAAGCCGCGCCGCTTCGCTTTCCGGCGGCGTGACGAGGCCCGGATACGCAGAGAGCGCTTGCAGGCGGATATCGGTCTCGCGCTGCACCGCGCGCATCTTCGGCAGCAGTTCCGCTTCGGCGTAAGTCCGCAGAGCGTCGGCGACGGTGTGCGCGTCGAAGCCCGGCAGCGCGCGCACTTCGAAGTCGAACTCACATTGCTCCGGCACGATGTTGAGCGCGCGGCCGCCTTTTATCATGCCTGTCTGCACCGTCGAATAAGGCGGATCGAAGCGCGCGTCGTGATGCTGCGGCTGCGCGAGCTGCTCGCCGATCGTCTCGAGCCGCGTGACGAGACGCGCCGCGTATTGAATGGCGTTCACGCCATACGGTGCATAAGCGGAATGGCAAGGCGCGCCCTTCACGTGACAACGCATCGCGAGCTTGCCCTTGTGACCCAGCACGGGCTTGAGTTCCGTCGGCTCCCCGATGATGCAGAGCACCGGCTTATGCGGGCGCTTTTCGAGTTCGGCGAGCATCGGACGAACGCCGAGACAGCCGACTTCCTCGTCATAAGAAAACGCAAGATGCACCGGCAGCTTCAACTCGCGCGCGACGAACTGCGGCACCGCCGCGAGCACCGACGCGATAAAGCCCTTCATATCGGCCGTGCCGCGCCCGTAGAGGCGGCCTTCGCGTTCGGAGAGGCGAAACGGTTCGACCGTCCACGCCTGCCCGTCCACCGGCACGACATCCGTATGACCGGAAAGCACGATACCGCCGCGATCGCGCGGACCGATGGTCGCGAAGAGATTGGCCTTGGTGCGCTCGTCGTTGTAGAAGAGTTCGCTTTCTACGCCGTATTGCGCGAGGTAATCGCGAATGAACGCGATCATGTCGAGATTCGAGTCGCGGCTGACAGTCGCGAAACGGATCAGCGCTTCGAGCAACGCACGGCTCGACATGTCACTCATCTCCCGGCACGCCATAGCTCGGCGCGGCGGTCGGATTCAGCGCGCGCGTCACATAGTCCTGCATCTGCGGCCGATACGCATGCCACAGTTCTTCGAGCTTGCCGACAGGATCGTCATCGGCCCAGTCGACGCGCAGATCGACGATGGGCCAGACTAAGTCGCTCACGATCCTGAGCGCCGCCGAATGCACCGGCCCCGCTTCGCCGCCCTTCGCCATTGCAGCGCGCATGGCCGCAAGCAGGCGATCGGCAAGCGCGCCCGATGTCTCTTCGAACGCACGCGGCATGGCTTCGATCACCTCGATGCTCGTCAGCATGTTGCCCGCCGCCACGCATTGAACGCCCGCTGTTGCATGATGCGTTCCGAGCGCCTCGTTGCCTGTGAAGAACGCAGTGCGCCCTTGCGCATCGATCACCGTGACTTGCCGATACGCGTTCCATTCGTCGGTGCGAAGCGCGTGATCGAGCGCGGTCGATGCATCGCTTCGTTCGTTCTCCATATGGTCCAGAATACGCGGTCCGAGCGCGGGCAGCGTGACGTTTTGCGTCGCGACGGCGCCGACGCCCGCGCGCAGCCACGGACACCGCGCGCCCACCGCGATGCTCGACGAACTAATGGCGATGCCGAGTTGCCCGGTCTTCTCGCAACGTCCGACGATTGAAAAGGTCATGCGTCCTCCGTGAGCGTTCGAAGTTGAAGGATCAGGATCAAGGCGCGGTCCAGCCCTCGGGAATCACCGCGATGACATCGATTTCCATCAGCCATTCCGGTTGACCGAGGGCGACCACGGTCAGTCCCGTCGAGATGGGATAGACGCCCTTGAGCCATTTGCCGACTTCACGATACACCGGCTCGCGAAAGCGCACGTCCGTCAGATACGTCGTCGTCTTCACGATATGCGAGAGATCGCTGCCCGCTTCATCGAGCAACTGCTTGACGTTTTTCATCGCCTGCTCCGCCTGCGCGCGCGGATCGCCGAGTCCGATTAAATTGCCCTCGAAGTCAGTACCGATCTGACCGCGCACATAGACCGTGTTGCCGGCGCGCACGGCTTGGCAGAGATCGTTGTCGAGCGTCTGGTTCGGGTACGTATCCTTCGTATTGAACATGCGGATGCGGGTGTGCGTAGGTTCGCTCATTTAACGCCTCGATGCCTGAATGTATGAATGACTTCTTTAGCCGATGCCTTATTAACTCACGCCCATTTCGCTTGCCTTGTGCACGCGCGATTGGCCTTGAGCGCCTTGCACGCTCTCTGTGCGATGACCTTTTCGGCATCGCGCCGCGGCGTGTCGTAGTAAGCAAGATACTTGCGCTGCGTGACGATGTGATCGGCAATGTGCTTGGCGTCGTGCCACACGCCCCAGATGAACGCGGAGCCACGGCGCGAGAGCCACGGCAAGCCGAGAAAATAAACGCCCGGTTCCTTCGATACACCTCGCTGATGCTTCGGCTTGCCCGTCTCGTCGAACGCGTCCACTTGAAGCCAGCGGAAGTCCACTGCGTATCCCGTCGCCCAGATGATCGACGTCACGTTCGCGCTTGCGAGATTCAGTTCGAGAATCGGATGTGTCATGCAATCCGGATCGGGCGGAATGATGCGCGCCTCCGGTTCGTCCGGAAGCACGAGGCCATTGCGTGCCGCATACGCGTCGGCGGCATCGAGCAGCGACAAGTAGTTTTCGTCACCGCGCGCGATGTTTTCCGCCAGATCGGGTTGGAACGTGGCCACGCCATCGTCGAACGATTTCGTCAGCCCAACGAGCGTCACGCCCTGATGCGCAAGACGCCTGAAGTCCACGGTATGCCCGCCTCGCGCGCCGCTCACGGCAATCGTGACGTGCTCTTTGCCGGGCCGCATGACTTCCGCATCCCACTCGCCGAGCACGCCGAGCCACCAGCAGAAATCGCGTCCGCGATACGCGCGCGGCGGACGGTCATGCGGCCCGACTGACAAATACACTTGCCGCCCCGCGCGCTGCAATTCATCGGCTATCTGCACACCCGACGAGCCCGCGCCCACCACCAAAACGGCGCCCTCGGGCAATTGCTGCGGATTGCGATAGTCGGCGGAATGAATTTGCGTAAGCCGCGCATCGTCTGGCGCGATGCGTGGAATGAGCGGACGCTGGAACGGTCCCGTTGCAACGACGACGCGATTCGCCTCGATCACGCCCTCCGATGTCTCGACCGTGAATCCGGGGCGGCCCACGTTGCGCGCGACCTTCGTGACTTCCACGCCCGTGCGAATGGGCGCATCGAATTTACTCGCATAAGCGACGAAATAATCCGCGACCTGCTCCTTGCCGGCAAACGCATTCGGGTCGATATCCGCGAACTCCTGATTCGGAAATCGATCATGCCAGGCTGGACCGTTGGCGACGAGTGAATCCCACCGCCCTGTGCGCCAGCGTTCCGCGATACGCGCACGCTCCAGCACGAGATGCGGCACGCCCGCGCGGGTGAGGTGTTCGCTCATGGCGACACCGGCCTGTCCCGCACCGACCACGAGGGTATCGATTGACGTCGTTTCCACTGTCATGACTGTGTCCTTCGGGAAAGCGGATGAATGCGATGCCTTTGAGCCTTCGCATCTTCGTATCCGTCGCAATCTACGCGCCGACGTCGAATCCGAAAAATATATTTAAAAAATGACTAGCATCGGATTTGGCTATGCAGCGTTTTTTGATCGCCGCACAATGCACGAAATGAGGGAGAAGAAAAAGCCGGAGTCATGTCGATGGAAAGCCATCCTTTGCGCTATTCGCTGCGTCAGTTGCGCTACTTCGTCGTCACTGCCGAAGCCTTGTCCTTCACGGCGGCGGCCAAGCGTCTGCATATATCGCAGCCGTCCATTTCCACCGCGCTTGCGGAGCTCGAAGTGTCGTTCGGCGTGCAGCTTTTCATACGTCATCACGCAAGCGGGCTGTCCCTGACGCAAGCGGGACGCGACCTTCTTGGCCAGGCGCGCAATCTGCTGAAGATTGCAGAAGAATTGCAGATGGCCGCCAAGGAAATGGATGGCGGCATGACGGGCAGCATCGCGCTCGGCTGTCTGGTTTCGCTTGCGCCGCCGCTCATGCCGGGCCTCATCAGCCGTTTCACGGACGAGCACGCAGGCATCTCCTTTCGCACGGTGGAGGCGCATCAAGATGCGCTCCTGAGAGGCTTGCACGACGGCTCGCTCGATATCGCGCTCACATATAGCCTGGACCTTAGCGAAGACATTGCCTTCACGCCGCTGCTTTCCTTGCCGCCCTATGCGATCTTGCCAAGGACGCATCGCCTTGCCCGCGCACGCAAGGTCTCGCTCGCCGATCTCTTGCCCGAGCCTTATGTGATGCTCGACTTGCCGCATAGCCGCGAGTATTTCGCTGCTCTCTTCGACGCTGTCGGCAGCCGCCCGGTGCCCGCGTTTCGGTCCTCGCAGCCCGAAGTCGTGCGCGGCATGGTGGCCAACGGTCTCGGCTACAGCCTGCTCAATTTCCCGCTCAAATCGAATCGCACCGTGGACGGCGAAGAGTTCGTGATTAAACGTTTCAAGGACAACGTCAACGCGACGATGCTCGGCATCGCGCAATCGCGGACCATGAAGCCGCGTCAGGTCGTCCATCGTTTCGCGTCGTTCTGCGAGAACTATATCCGGCGCCTGCACTTGCAGTCATGAGTCGCGCATGCAACGCGCGCTGCATAGTCAAAACCTTTGCGCTGTATCCGAAAACAATATTTTGGCTGGCAATTTGGCTTGATAGATTGATGTCCATGCTCCAGCGGGCCGCTCGCGAGAGAGATGAAAGCCTTGTGCGGCGCGCTCATCGAAGAAATCGAGGCAGGAGGACTTCATGGATAACCCGGTGACGAAAACGCGCGTACAGGCGCTCGTCGACGAACTGCGGACCGGTTGCGAACGGTCATTCAGCGAAGCGCGCGCCATGCCGCCGGGTGTCTATACGTCGCCTGAATTTCTGGCGCTCGAAGAGCGCGACATCTTTGCGCGCGAATGGCAATGCGTGGGCCGCGCAAGCGCGCTTAAGGCGCCGGGCGATTATCTGACCGCCCGCATAGGCGATCAGCCGATCGTCGTGTTGCGCGACGAAGCAATGCAGATCAAGGCGATGTCCAACGTGTGCCTGCATCGCATGTCGGTGCTGCTGGAAGGACGCGGTAACGTGCGGCGCATCGTGTGTCCGTATCACGCATGGAATTATTCACTCGATGGCGCGCTAAAGGGCGCGCCTTTAATGGACCGGCAAGAAGGCTTCTGCAAGGAGAGCTATCGGCTGCCCGCGATCCGCTGCGAACAATGGCAAGGCTGGATCTATGTGACGCTCGATGAAAACGCGGCGCCTGTCGCGACGAAGCTCGCGGAATTGAGCGAACTCATCGGCGCATACGGCATGGCGGACTACATCGAAACTTTCTATGAAGAGCATGTGTGGGACACCAACTGGAAGATCCTCGCCGAAAACTTCATGGAGAGCTATCACCTGCCGATGCTTCATCGCGCGACTGTCGGCCCGCATTCGAAGCTGGAGGACATGGAATGCCCGCCGGGTCGCGCGGCGTTCAACTATCACTGGATCACCAAGGAAGCGAGCCTGCCCATCGGCAACGCGCATCCCGACAACACGCGCCTCTCTGGACACTGGCGCAAGACCACGGCCTTGCTCGCGATCTATCCGACGCATCTCGTCACGCTCACGCCGGGTTATTTCTGGTATCTGGTGCTGCAGCCGCAAGGCGTGGGACAAGTGCATATTGGTTTCGGCGGCGGACTTGCGCCGGAATTCGTCGCGGACCCGCAAGCAAACGCGCATATGGCGACGCTCAAGAAGTTGCTCGACGAAGTAAATGCGGAAGACCGGCGCGGCGTGCAGGCGGTCTTTCGCGGTGTGCATGCGCCGCTTGCGAAGCCGGGCCATCTGAGTCATCTCGAACGGCCGAATTACGACTTCGCGCGCTATATCGCGTCAAGGCTCGCGCAGCACTGAACAGACAGGACTCAATGACGATGTCGACCCCTTCCTTCATTTCGTTCTCGGGCGTGAGCAAATCGTATGACGGCGCGCACTATGTCGTCGACGATCTGAACCTCGACGTGCGCAAGGGAGAATTCCTGTCGCTGCTCGGGCCATCGGGATCGGGCAAGACGACGACGCTCATGATGCTCGCGGGTTTCGAGTCGCCCACGCATGGCGAGATTCGACTCGACGGCAAACGGCTCGACGACAAGCCGCCGCATCAGCGCGACATCGGAATGGTGTTCCAGAACTACGCGCTGTTCCCGCATCTGACGATTGCCGAGAACGTCGCCTTTCCGCTTTCGGTGCGGCGTGTGAGCCGCGCGGAGCAAAAGACGCGCGTGAAGCGCGCGCTCGAGATGATCGAGTTGCCGCATCTCGGGAACCGCCGTCCGGCGCAATTGTCCGGCGGACAGCAGCAGCGCGTGGCGCTCGCGCGCGCGCTCGTATTCGAGCCGAGCGTCGTGTTGATGGACGAACCGCTCGGCGCGCTCGACAAGCGGCTGCGCGAAACGATGCAATACGAAATCATGCGGCTGCATCGCGAGTTGTCGCTGACGATCGTTTATGTCACGCACGATCAGGCCGAAGCGCTCACGATGTCCGATCGCGTCGCCGTGTTTTCCGATGGCCGCATTCAGCAGGCCGCGACGCCCACCGAGTTGTATGAGAACGCGCACAACGCATTCGTCGCGAACTTCGTCGGCGAGAACAACGGTCTGATGGGGCGCGTCGTCAACGTGGATCAACGGTGGGCAACGCTCGCGTTATCGGACGGCAACATGATTCGCGGACGCTGCGAAAGCGGCCTTCTTCCCGGCGACGAAGCCATGCTCGCGCTGCGTCCCGAACGCGCGCATATCCCGGGCGCCGAAAGCGCGCGCGCGGACGGGCACAGCAACGTGGTGCGCGCGCGCGTCGAGGAACTGGTGTATTGCGGCGACCATCATCGCGTGCATCTGACGCTCGGCTCCCGCGATTCGATGGTCGTGAAAGTGCCCAACACGCAGCGTCATGCACTGCCGCGTGCGGGCGATCACATCGAAGTGGCATGGCGTCACGACGACTGCAAGATTCTCGCGGCAGCCGCGCCACGCAGCGCGCCCGCCATTCAATCCCCCACCGCGCCTTCACCATCCATCATCAAGACCGCACCCGCAGGAGCCAACTGACATGCGCAATCAACTCAAAGCACAATGCGCCGCACTCGCCGCAGTCGCCGTAGTCGCCGCTTCCACTTTCGGCGCGGCGACTGCTCACGCAGCGGAAACGCTCAACGTCGTGACATTCGGCGGCGCGTTCGAAGCCGCTGCGAAGAAGGCCTGGTTCGATCCCTTCACGCAGGCAACGGGCGTGACGTTCTCGACCGAATCGTATGACGGCGGCCTGGCTAAGCTCTCCGCGATGGAGCAGGCGAAGAACACCACATGGGACCTGATCGACCTCGAAAGCAACGATGCAATCACAGGCTGCGACGAAGGCCTACTCAAGAAGTTCGACAAGGCTTCGCTCGGCAAGACGAGCGACTTCATTCCCGGTTCGATCAGCGATTGCGCGGTCGCGAGCATGGTGTGGTCCACCGTCTATGCATATGACACGAGCAAGCTCAAGACCGCGCCCACGACCGTCAACGACTTCTTCGACTTGCAGAAATTCCCCGGCAAGCGCGGCCTGCGCAAGTCGCCCAAGGTGGCGATGGAGTGGGCGCTGATTGCGGACGGCGTCGATCCGAAGGACGTGTACAAGGTGCTCGGCACGCCGGCCGGCGTAGACCGCGCATTCAAGAAGCTCGACACGATCAAGAAGAACATCGTGTGGTGGGAGTCCGGCGCACAGGCGCCGCAACTTCTCGCGGATGGCGCCGTGGTCATGGTGCAGGCCTATAACGGCCGCATCGACGACGCGGTCAAGCGCGACCACAAGCCCTTCAAGGCAGTGTGGGACGGCCAGCTCTACGACTTCGAATGGTGGGGCATTCCGACCGGCGCGAAGCACGCGGATACGGCTGCGAAGTTCATCGTCGCTTCGTCGCAGCCGAAGGCGTCGGCTGACTTGTCGAAGTACATCGCGTATGCGCCGCCGCGCAAGGATGCGATCCCGCTCGTCGACAAACAGCGTCTCGCCGATCTGCCGACCGCACCGGACAACTTCAAGCGCGCGCTGCAAGTCAATGCAACGTTCTGGGCCGACAATGCGGACGCCATCAACAAGCGCTTCCAGGTCTGGCTCACGCAATAAGCCAGCGCGCGACGAGAGTTCGACATGACCGTATCGGCCCACGCTGCAGCCGCCGGCTCTCCGACGAGAGCCGAAGGCCGCGAAAGCTACCGCAAGGCACAGCATCGCGCGGCGCTTCGCGCGCTCTTGCTCGCGCTGCCGTTGCTCGTGTTTCTGTTGTCCACGTTCATCGCACCGATCGCGTTGCTACTCGCACGCAGCGTGCAGAACCACGAAGTGCCGGACAGCATGCCCGCCCTCTCGCGCGCGCTCGATGCATGGGACGGCGAAGGCTTGCCGAACGAGCATACGTTCGCGCTGCTTGCGTCGGGACTTGCGCAAGCGCGCGACAGCGGGCAACTCGGCAACGTGGCGCGACGTCTGAACTTCGCGCAGCCCGAGTTCCGCAGTCTTCTGATGAAGACCGCGCGCAGCGTTCGCGATGAAAAGCCGCCCGCATGGAAGCCAGCGCTCATCGAGATCGACGAGCGCTGGCGCTCGCCGGAAATATGGCGCCTTTTGAAGCGCGCGGCGCAATCGCCGACGCCTGACTATTTGCTCGCCGCCGTCGATGCGCAAGTCACGCCGCAAGGCTCGATCGCTTCGGTGCCATCTAACGCGGCCGTTTATCGCGAGGCGTTCGCGCGCACCATTTCGATCAGCGCGACGGTCACGCTCCTGTGTCTCGTGCTGGGCTATCCGGTAGCGTGGCTGCTGGCGAACTTGCCCGCGAAAAGCAGCAACCGCCTGATGCTCTTTGTGATCGTGCCGTTCTGGACTTCATTGCTCGTTCGCACGACCGCGTGGTATGTGCTGTTGCAGCCGGGCGGCGTCATCAACAGTCTCATGATGGGGCTCGGCCTCGCGACGCATCCGTTGCCGCTCATCTTCAATCGAACCGGCGTGTTGATCGGCATGACGCATGTGCTTCTGCCGTACATGATCCTCGCCATCTATTCGGTGATGAAGAGCGTACCGCCCGTCTATGTGCGCGCCGCGAAGTCGCTCGGGGCGCATCCGTTCATCGCGTTCGTGCGCGTGTACATGCCGCAGACGCTGCCCGGCGTCGGCGCGGGCTGCTTTCTCGTCTTCGTGCTCGCGCTCGGCTACTACATCACGCCGGCGCTGCTCGGCGGCGCGGGCGACGAGATGATCAGCCAGCTCATCGCCATTCAAACGAACGCGCAGCTCAACTGGGGACTCGCGGGCGCGCTTTCCGCGTATCTCGTGATCTTCACTGCCGTGTTCTATTTCCTGTTCAACCGCATCGTCGGCATCGACCGGTTACGCTTCGGTTGATGCAGCGCGCATCGAGGAAACGTTCATGCAAGACAAACGCAACACGGTGCTTACGGAACGCGTCGCCGCGCGCTGGGTGCGCCTGCATTCCGCGCTCGTGCTGCTGTTCCTGATCGCGCCTATTCTTGCGATCATCCCGCTTTCGTTTAATTCGGGTTCCTACTTTTCGTATCCCATGCAAGGCTTCTCGATGCGCTGGTATCAACAGGCCTTGACGAGCCCCGACTGGCAGCGTGCACTCGTGAACAGCCTCGGCATCGGCGCGGCGTCCACGATCATCGCAACGTGTCTCGGCACGCTCGCCGCGCTCGGGCTCTCGCGTGCGCAGTTTCCGCTGCGCTCGGTCATCATGCCGATCATCATTTCACCGATGATCGTACCTATCGTCGTGGTCGCGGCGGGCTTCTATCTGATCTTCGCGCCGCTCGGCCTCGTCAATTCGTATCCGGGCGTGGTCCTCGCGCATGCGGCGCTCGGCACGCCGTTCGTCGTCATCACCGTGACGGCTTCGCTGCTCTCGTTCGATCAAAGCCTGCTGCGTGCGGCGTCCGGTCTCGGTGCATCGCCGTGGACCGGGTTCAGGCGCGTGACCTTGCCGCTCATCACGCCGGCGGTTGCAACCGGAAGCGTGTTCGCATTCGCAACCTCGTTCGACGAAGTGATCGTCATTCTGTTCATCGGCGGGCCGGAACAGAAGACCGTGCCGCGGCAGATGTGGAGCGGAATACGCGATTCCATCGATCCATCGATTCTCGCCGTCGCGACGATGCTGATCGTGTTCGCCGTGCTGCTCTTCGCGAGCATCAACTGGCTGCGGGCGCGCGCAGCCGCGGCGAGTCAGGCGCTCGTCTAGGCGTTGTTCTACGCGCGGAACGCTTCTTCCGCATAGTCGACGAAGCGTCGCGCGGGCGTCGTCAACGGGTTGCGCCTGAGCCACGCCGCTACGAGGCTCGAACGCGCGACGTCCTCCGCGATTTCCACCGACACCACTTCGTTGCCGTCATACGTGAGCGACGAAGGCGGCCGCGTGACGAGAATCGAGTAGCCGAAGCCTTGCCCTACCATGCCACGCACGAGTTCGAGCGATGGCGAACTGAAAGTCACGCGCGGCGTCAGCCCGAATGGTTTGAATAGATCGACGAAGTAGTCACGGCTCGGCGCAACGTCGAGCAGGATGAGCGGTTCCTGATACACGTCGAAGAGACTGATTCTGGCTTGACCCGCCAATCGATGCGATGCCGGCAACAGCACATAAGGGCTTTGCGGGCGCGTGAGAACGTGCGTTTCGACGCTCGCATCGAGGCCCAGCGGATAGACCATCACGAGATCGAAACGGCCTGCGAAAAGGCCTTGCAGCAGCTCGTCCTGATCGCCGTCGCGCACGCGTATCTCGATGCCCGGGTACACCGCGTTGAACCCGCGAATCAGCGCGGGAAGAAAGAGCGGCGCAAACGTCTCGAAGCAGCCTATGTCCACGCGTCCGGCCGATACATCCGCTTCGGCCAGCGTTTCCTGCTCGAATGCGCGGGCATTGCGCAACAACGCTTGAGCGCGTTCATAAAAGCGCGTGCCGGCAGGCGTAAGCGATATGCCTTGCGCGTGGCCTCTGATGAACAACTGCACGCCGAAGCTCTCTTCGAGCGCCTTGATCGCGGCAGAAATCGACGGCTGCGCAATGAAGAGCCTGCGCGACGCTTCGGCGACGCTTCCGTGATCGACAGTCGCCACGAAATAACGGAGCTGTCGCAGCGTGAACGGTGCCGGCATGCCCGCGCTCCCTGGAAAAGACGTGAACCGATGGTATCAGGCCGATTTTCCACGGGCGTCGGCAACGACATTCATCCGACAAAAGGGAACTCGTCTTCGGGCAAGGGATCGCCCGCTGATAGCCGTTGCGCGAGATGCCGATAAGGCGGCGACGTCTCGCCTCCGCGATCGACGTACACGGCATCGTCGCCGAGCCATCTGAACGACACGACGCGGCGCGAATTCGAAGCCTGCCTGTTTCCAGGTGCGCCATGCACCGTATGAAAGTTGAACGCAATGGCATCGCCGGGCATGAGGTCCCAGCCGAGAATGCGATATTCGTCGCGATTCGCCTCGATATCGGGCATTTCTTCCAGCCCGTTGGTCGCGCGGTCATATGCGACGCCAGTGAACTTGCGCGGCGTGAAGAGCTTGCCCCATCGATGCGATCCGGCGACGAACTCCACGCATGTATCGCGCGGCACCGGATCGAGCGGCACCCACATGCTGACGCTTTGCCGCGCGCTCACACAGTAATAGGGTTCATCGTGATGCCACGGTGTCGCCTTGTCCGCGCCCGGCTCCTTCACGAGCACATGTTCATGGAAGATGCGTGCGCGCTCCGACTGCATCAGTTCGCGTGCGATGCGGGCCGCCGGACTTTCCTCGACGAAGCGTCGAAACGGTTCGATGCGTTGCCAGTTGCAATAGTCGCCGAAGAAGCGCCCCGTCGTCTTTCCGGCGGTGTAGTCGCGAAAGTCCGGCCCCGGCTGAGTGACGTTCATCTCCACGCCCGAGCGCAATGCCGCAATCCAGTCCGTGAATACACCGCGCAATACAGCGGCGCCATCCCGCGCAAACGCTTCCTTCTCTTCTTCCAGCATGACACGCCTCCCTTGTCGACATGGCTAACGTCGCTCAAGAGTCGCACGACATAGGGCTGTGGCAAAGGATGAAAAACCTATAGGCGATAAAGGAAAATGCTTTCCGTAAATCAAGCGGAATTGCGCTGACAGGAAAACAAGCAGGACAATCCGTCTGCGGAAAGACCATTTCACGCCAAAAGAAAGCACTTAGTCGCCACCGCGCCCATCCTTAAGGCATTCGTCAGCAATCGTCGGTACGCTCGATGCTTACCAAGACAAGAAAAACGGATGCCTGGACAATGTCAGCAGTCTACGTCGAGAGCCTGGTCAAGAGCTCCTGGAAGAATCTCACCGCCCACAGATTTCACCGCAAGCACGCAATCGAGGCGCGCAAGATTTTGCGCACCATCGAGAACAAGCACGGCAAGACGGATGCCGCGCAACTGAGACTGGCGGACGCCTACGCGCGCGACGTTCTCGGCGACTTGTGCTATGCGCCCTGGCTGCATGTCTACACGGCGGTCAACGGTGCGTTCAAGGAGGGCTGGATTCCGGACAACTACTATGGGTGGATCGTCGTCCCCAAGATGAAGGGGCTATACGGTCAGATGTCGCATCTCAAGCCGGTTTCGCGACTCATCTTCAATGACGATGCGTTCCCCGATCTCGGCTATTACGTCAACGGTCTTTTCTTTACGGCAGATCACGCCGCCATTCCCGATTCGCAGGTCGAAAGCATGCTGTTCAGCGACACGGACAGAGTCGCGTTCAAGCTCGATCACTCGTCGCAGGGCAAAGGCGTGTTCCTGATGGACCGCAAAGAGTTCTGCGTCAAGCGCATAAGGGAACTTGGCAACGGCGTCGTGCAGCGCTTCATCGTGCAGCATGAGTCGTTCGACCGGTTCGCATCGAAGGCCGTCGCGACTGTGCGCTTCACCACGGTCGTCGACGACGCGGGCCGCATTTCATTGCGCGCCTGCTTCCTGCGGCTCGGACGCGCCGCGGACACGTACATCCGTCCCGATAGCGAAGTCTGCGTGCCCGTCGATCTCCATAGTGGGCGGCTTTATCGGAAGGGCTATCTGAGCGACTGGACCGATACCGAAGCGCATCCGGATTCCAAGGTCCGCTTCGAAGGCGTCGCGCTTCCCGCATTCGATCGATGCGCGCAGAAGGTGCTCGAGCTTCACGCGAAGGTGCCGTTCGCGCGCTGCGTGGGCTGGGATGTCACCGTCGATACGAACGAGAACGTGCTTGTGATGGAGTGGAACGCCGAACATAACGACGTCAAGTTCAGCGAAGCCACACAAGGTCCATGCTTCTCGGACCTGCAATGGGAAAGACTCAATCCTTTCGTACAACACGGCTCGAGAGCGTTGGCGTTGCAACGCGGGGCGCTGTAACGCGCGTCACGCGCCCCGTTGCATTACGCTCGATACCGCTCGCGAATCAGCGCAGACCGCCGCTCGCGACAATGCTTTCGCCGGTCAGCCAGCGCGCATCGTCGGACGCGAGAAACACCGCAACCGATGCGATATCGTCCGGTTGACCGAGGCGGCCGAGCGGCGTCTGCGCGAGCACGCCCGCTTCCATATCCGAGCCGATGATGCCCGAGCTTTGCGTGCCTTCGGTCACGACCATGCCGGGGTTGATCGAATTCACGCGAATCTTTTTCGCGCCGAGCTCGCGTGCAAGCACGCCCGTGATGGCATCCACCGCGCCTTTCGTTCCGCTATAGACCGCGCTTCCCGGCGGCGTGATGCGGCTCACGACCGAACTCACGTTGATGATGCTCGCGCCTTCGCCGAGATGCTTCGCGGCCGCCTGCGTGACGAGCAGAACGCCCAGCACGTTCACGTTGAACTGCTTGTGGAAGTGCTCTTCGGTGATCTCTTCGATCGGCGCGAACTCGTAGACGCCCGAGTTGTTCACGACGATATCGAGCCGGCCATACGTTTCCACCGCCGCATTCACGATGCCTTTCGCATCCGCCGCGCTCGATACATCGCCCGCGACCGCGATGGCCTTGCCATTCGCCGCGGTGATGTCGGCGACGACCGCATCGGCGCCCGCCCTGCTGCTTGCATAGTTGACGACCACTGAAGCGCCTTCTGCGGCGAGCGCCTTGGCGATGGCCGCGCCGATACCCTTCGATGCACCGGTGACGAGGGCCACCTTGCCTGCGAGCTTGCTCATGATCATTTCCTTGAAAGAGAGTCTCAATTCGAACGATGCGAACGATGCGACAGGCGGCTGATCGATACGACCGAACCGCCATGTCCGCAATGTAGACGCGTCATCGTGACCGATAAAGCGGCTGCTAATGAATTGACTGACTGGAAATGACGAACAATGCGGCGTCAGGAAAGCGCGGGGCGTTTCGCGTTATGCGCTTTTCTCCGCAGAAGCGAGGCCATTGAGTTGCGCGAGCACGTCGAACATATGCGGCACGTAGGCGTCGCCGTGCCCGAGGTTTGTCGCGATTACATACATCTGACGAACGGCTTCGGCGATCAAAGCCGTCGAGGAATAGGAAGAAGCAAGCTGACTGTACGAACGCATGTCCTTCGCGGCGTTGCGGATGGCGAATTGCTGGCCGCTGTCGTCGCCTTCGAGCAGATACGGAATGATGCGATCGAACGTCTTGCTATGCGCGCCGCTCAAGCGGCAGACCGCCGCGAATTCATGCAGGTCGAGCTTCGCTTTGGCAGCCGTGCCGAACGCTTCGGCGAGGATCGCGCCGTTCGCCTGCGCGATGAAGTTGTGGATCAGCTTCGCGCGATAACCGGCGCCATGACCGCCGAGATGATGAATCGTCTCCGCATACGCCTGCATGACCGGGCGCACGCGATCGAGCACCGCGGCATCGCCACCGGCGAGGACGTTGAGCCGTCCTTCGCGCGCTTCTTTCGGCGTGCGGTTCACGGGGGCATCGAGAAACGCGGCGCCCTTCTTTGCGAACGCGCTGGCCGCTTCGTCCGCGAAGTCCGCGTCGGCAGTCGTACTGTCGACCACGATCAATCCCTCGCGAGCGCCCGCAAGCAGCCCGTTCTCGCGGAACACCGCGTCACGCACTTGCGCCGTGCCTGTCACGCAGATCAGCACCATATCGACCGAGCGCGCGAGTTCATCTGCATAGCTAACTTCTTTCGCTCCCTGCGCGACGAGCGCTTCGAGCGCCTGTCGGCTTCTGTGTCCCACGACCGAGAGTTCGAAGCCCTTGCTCAACACTTGCGCGGCGATAGCGCTGCCCATCAGTCCCAGCCCGATCATGCCGACGCGCTCGATGCGCCTGGAAGATGCCGTTTCCTTGCTGAGTGTGTCGTTCATGGTCATTAATCTTGAAGTTCAGGAACGCGCGCTTCATGCGCGGTGCGCGCCTGCAGTTGGCTTGCGCGCGGCGTCCATTGAAGATAGCGCGTATCGAGTTCCGCGACACGCTTGCAGCCGAGCAGACCGATGACTCGGTCCACTTCGGTCTTGAGAATCTCGATTGCGCGATCCACGCCCGCGCGACCGCCCGCCGCCAGTCCCCACGACGTCGCGCGGCCCAGCAGCACCGCGTCAGCGCCCAGCGCCATTGCCTTGACGATATCGGAGCCGCGCCGGAAACCGCCATCGAGCATCACGGCGAGGCGCCCGTTCACTTCGCGCACGACGTCGGGAAGCACTTCCATCGCGGAGATCGAGCCGTCGAGTTGACGGCCGCCGTGGTTCGACAGCACGATGCCGTCCGCGCCCACGGACACGGCGCGCACCGCGTCTTCCGGATGAATGAGGCCCTTGACGATGAGACGCCCCGGCCACAGGTCGCGCAGCCAACGGATGTCGTCCCACGAGAGCGACGGATCGAGTTCCTTCGCAAGCGCCGATGCCGCGCCGCGCACGCTGTCCTGTCCGGGCGGGAGAAGATCGCCCAGGTTCGCGAACTTCGGCATGCCGCCCGGCCACAGCACATCCATCATCCAGCGGGGATGCGCGATCACGTCGAGCGTATTGCGCAGATCGAGCTTGAGCGGCCGTGCGTAGTTGCGCAGGTCCCATTCGCGCTTGCCATAGATCGCGCTGTCAGTCGTCACGACGAGCGCTTCGACTTGCGCGTGCTTCGCACGCTCAGCCAGTTTCGCGACGAAATCGCGCGTGCGGTACATGTAGACCTGCATCCACACGCGGCCGCCCGCGCTTTGAACCACACGCTCGAGCGCAACAGTCGATGCATTGCTGAGGATGTACGGAATGCCCGCTGCCGCAGCCGCACTCGCGAGCGCGATGTCGCCCTCCCGCGAGAGCAGGCCGCTAAAGCCGGTCGGTCCGATCATGAAGGGCGCCGCGCTCTTGCGCCCGAAGAGGTCGATGCCGATGTCGCGCTTCGATACATCGACGAGCGAACGCGGCCTGAACGCGATATCGGCGAAGACATCGCGATTGCGGTGCAGCGTGCTTTCTTCTTCCGCACCCCCCTCGACGTATTCGAAACAGAAGTTCGGTATGCGCCGCCGCGCCATCGCCCGAAGCTCCTCGATGCTATGCGCGCGGCGCGGATCGTTACCCGTATAAAGACGACGTTGCACTTCACTTCTCCAGCTGTTGTTCCTTGCGGGCGTGCGCTCGCGCCGTCATACCGGCAGCTTCTTCTGATAGTTGATGGCGAGGACCGACAGCACCTGGAAAGCCGCGACGCCGACGAAGAACATCAACGCGAGGAAATACGAACCCGTCGTCTGCACGATATAGCCGATGAAGATCGGCACGAAGATGCCCGCGATATTGCCGACGAAGTTCATGATGCCGTTGAGCGTGCCGGTGCGTGCGCGCGTCGCGAGCATGGCAGGCGTCGCCCAGTTGCAGCCGCCGTTCCAGCGCAGGAAGAACAATGCGACGCACAGGAGCGCGACGACCATGATCGGCGCCTTGGCGAATGCGACGCCGAACATCGCGAGCGCCACGGCCACGGCGCCGATGATCATCATCGTGCGATACACGACGTTCGCGCCCGTGCCCTTCGCCTTCCACTTGTCGGCCAGTTGACCGCCCAGCACTTCGCCCACGAATCCGAAGAAGAAGATGATGAACGTTGCACCGCCGAGCGACTTGAGATCGAAGCCGTGGACCTTGTAGAGGTACGTCGGCAGCCACGTCATCAGGCCGAAGAAAATCAGGTTCGTGCAGGTATGACTAAGACACATACCCCACACCGAACGATACGTGAAGAAGCGCAACAGCGAACCGCCCGCTGCGACCTTCGGCTCGTTCGCGTCTTCTTCCGCATGCGCGCGCTCGATGTAAGCGATCTCTTCCTCGTTGATCGACGGATGTTCGCGCGGCGTATTGCGGATATACCACCACGCCCAGATGCCGCAGAGAATCGTACCGACGCCCGCAACGACGAACGCCGCGCGCCACGATCCGAGCACTGCCATCAACGTGGCGACGACGACCGCGCCGACGCCCGATCCGAGCGCACAGCCGCCATCGAGGAGCGCTGCTCCGCGCGTCTTTTCGTTCTGCGTGAGCCACAGTGCATTGAGCTTGCCGCCGCCCGGATAGATCGGCGCTTCCGTCACACCGAGACCGAGGCGCGTCAGCAGAAGCAGCATCCAGCCGCTGCTCAACGCGCCGAGCGCCTGGAAGAAGCCCCAGCCGACCGTTGCAATGGCGATCAGCGCACGCGGCTTGAGCCGGTCGGCGAGCATGCCCGAAGGCACCTGCATGAACAGATAGGTCCAGAAAAACGAGCTCAGAATGAGGCCCTGACGCTCGGGCGTGAGACTGAATTCCTGCGAGATCGCCGGCATTGCGACGGACAACGCGGCACGGTCGATATAGTTGATGGATACGAGCGTCAGCAGCAGAAGGAATATCTTCCACCGGACGTTGGTCATTCGCATTGTCTGCACACTGGACACATTCATTGTCCGGGTCTCCTGTAAAGTCTTTTATTAAATCGGGCGGGGCTTAGCGGCCCCAGCGCAATACGAGCGGATCGAGCCTGCGCGCGACTTCGAGCAAACCTTCGCGCGTCTTCGGATGCACCGGCGCGAACGGATGACGCACCGCGTCGGAGCGAATCACGCCGCCTTCCTTCATCAGGATCTTGCAAGCAGCGAGTCCGCACTGGCGGTTTTCGTAATTGATGAGCGGAAGCCACTGCTGATACATGAGCGCAGCCTGTTCCTTGTCGCCGCTCATGTAGGCATCGACGATCTTGCGGATGCCGTCGGGATAACCGCCGCCCGTCATCGAGCCGGTCGCGCCTGCTTCGAGGTCCGGCATCAGCGTGATCGCTTCTTCGCCATCCCACGGACCGACGACGCTATCGCCACCGAGTTCGATCAGTTCGCGCAGCTTCGATGCCGCTTGCGCCGTCTCGATCTTGAAGTACGCGACGTTCTCGATCTCGCGCGCCATGCGTGCGAGGAACGGCGCGGACAGCGACGTGCCGGCGACAGGCGCGTCCTGAATCATGATCGGAATGCCGATCGCATCCGACACCTTGCCGTAGAATTCGTGAATGCCCTTCTCCGTCACGCGGATGGTCGCGCCGTGATACGGCGGCATGATCATCACCATCGCGGCGCCCGCGTCCTGCGCGGCGCGGCTGCGGCGCGCGCAGACGTCGGAGCTGAAGTGCGTCGTCGTCACGATGACGGGCACGCGTCCCGCCACATGATCGAGCGCCACGCGCATCACGCTGTCGCGCTCTTCGTCGGAAAGTGCGAACTGCTCGGAGAAATTCGCGAGAATGCAAAGGCCGTTCGAGCCTGCATCGATCATGAAGTCGATGCAGCGCTTCTGGCCTTCGAGGTCGAGCTGCCCGCTCTCGTCGAAGATGGTCGGGACGACAGGGAATACGCCGCGATAACGTTGAGTATTCGACATAGTTAGTACTACCAGATGTGTGAGTTGATGATGCGTCGGCGACGACGCTCGCAGTGCTCAGGTGATCGCGCCGATCTGCCAGGGCACGAATTCGTTCTGACCGTATCCGTGAATTTCGCTGCGCGTGCGCTTGCCGGATGCCGCATCGAGCATGAGCTGAAAGAGTTCGGCGCCCATCTGCTCGATGCTGCGATGGCCGCTCAGGATCGGGCCGCAGTTGAGATCCATGTCTTCCTGCTGGCGGTTCCAGAGCGCATCGTTGGTTGCGATCTTGAGCGACGGCGACGGCGCGCAGCCGTATGCGGATCCGCGTCCGGTCGTGAAGCAGATGAGATTGGCGCCGCCGGCCACTTGTCCGGTCGCGGAGATCGGGTCGTAGCCGGGCGTATCCATGAAGACGAGACCCTTCGCATCGACACGCTGCGCGTATTCGTACACTTCGACGAGATTCGTATTGCCCGCTTTCGCGATGCCGCCAAGCGATTTTTCGAGAACCGTCGTCAAGCCGCCAGCCTTGTTTCCCGCAGAGGGATTGTTGTTCATCGCCGCGCGGCTGCGGGCGCAATAGTCTTCCCACCAGTGAATGCGCGCGACGAGTTTCTCGCCCACTTCGCGGCTGACCGCGCGACGCGTCAGCAGATGTTCCGCACCGTAAATCTCGGGTGTTTCGGAAAGAATTGCTGTGCCGCCATTCGCGACGAGCAGATCGACGGCCGCGCCAAGCGCCGGATTCGCCGAGATGCCGGAATAGCCATCGGAGCCGCCGCATTGCAGTCCGACGATCAGATGCGAGGCCGGCACGGGTTGGCGCTCCACTCGATTCGCGGCGGCCAGCATGCCCTTCAAGACTTCGATGCCATGCGCGACCGTCTTCGCGGTGCCGCCCGTTTCCTGAATGCTGAACGTCTGCAGGAACGGCGCTTCGGTGAGGCCCTGCGTCTCCATGATGCGGCTGATCTGATTCGTCTCGCAGCCGAGGCCGATCACGAGCACGCCTGCGAAGTTCGCATGCGCCGCATAGCCGCCGAGCGTTCGTTGCAGCAGCGCGAGACCTTCGCCTTCGGGATCGACCGCGCAGCCTGCGCCGTGCGTCAGTGCAACGACGCCGTCGACGTTCGGATAGGGCGCGAGGCTCGCCGGATTGGTATCGCGGCGAAAGTGGTCCGCAATCGCGCGGGCCACCGTCGCCGAGCAGTTCACCGAGGTCAGAATGCCGATGTAATTGCGCGTCGCGACGCGGCCATCGGCACGCACGATGCCGTCGAACGTGGCGGCTGTCTTCGCGTATTCGGTTGCGCGTGAGCCCGCGCAATAAGCGTAATCGCGGTCGAACTCGCCCATCGCGATGTTATGCGTATGAACATGTTCTCCAGCGGCGATCGCGCGGCTCGCAAAGCCGATGATCTGTCCATAGCGCCTGACCGCTTCGCCCTCTGCAATTGCGCGCGTCGCGATCTTGTGACCCGGCGGAATGAGTCCCGAAACGGTGATGCCTTCGTCGCGCAGCAATGCGCCGCCTACGAGCTGTTCTCGCGCGATGACGACATCGTCGTCGCGATGAAGGCGAATAACGGGGGAACGTGAACCGCCTTCTTCGAGGCGGCCATCGATATGCTGGCTTGCGTTCTGCATGTTGTGAACCCGGAACCGGGTCTCTGATGTTGTCTCCGATGCCGACTATACGGTTGCCGCATACGGCATGTATATTGAAATGTTTCCATCCCCCGATCACTTTTCCTACTTGCTCACCACGCACCGATGAACACGGTCCAGATGCTGTTGTCGAGACTTAGAATGAAGCAGCTGCAATTGCTGATCGCACTCGACGAACACAAGTCGCTGCACAAGGCGGCCGCCGTGCTGGCCATCACGCAATCCGCTGCGAGCAAGGCGCTGCACGAACTGGAGACGATGTTCGACACCGCGCTCTTCGAACGCGCGCCAAGCGGGATGATCCCGAATCAGTATGGACATCGCGTGATTCAATACGCGCGTCTTCTCACGACCGATCTCACGCTGCTCTGTCAGGACATTTCGGAAATACAGTCGGGGCGCGGCGGTCGTCTCGCCATCGGCGCGATCATGGGCGCGATACCCGCGGTCGTAGTGCCCGCGCTCGAAGCGCTGCATGCGGATCAACCGCACGTGTCCGTCGAAATTGTCGAGGACACGAGCGCGCGCATGCTGCTGCAACTCGACGAAGGCAATCTGGATCTCGTCATCGGCCGGTCGGCGGTGAGCGCGCAACCTTCGAAGTATCGATACTGGAAGCTCGCGGACGAACCGCTGTCGGTGGTCGTCGGGTGCCGGCATTCGACGAAATCGCGCGGCCACATGGAGATGCGCGATCTTGCGCATTGCCGCTGGGTCACGTACCCGAGCCAGATGCCGCTGCGCGAGCTGCTGGAGCGTGAGATGGACCTTGCCGGCCTCGACATGCCCGCCAATACCATTTCGACCGCATCGACGTTCGTCACCGTCGCGCTGCTCAATCAGAGCAAGGACCTCGTTTCGGTGCTGCCCACCGATATCGCCGAACTGTTCGCGCAGCACAAGATGCTGCGCATTTTGCCGGTCAGCCTGCGCTCGCCGTCGCAGACATACGGCATCGTGACGCGCAAGACCGGCGTGCTCTCGCCGATGGCCGAGCGCTTCATCGCGTTGCTCACGAAGCGAACGCGCGTGTGAAACGCGGCTTGCGGCTTCGCCCTGGTCTGCGGTTTGCTCGGTTGACCTCCGAAGCAACCGCAGATAAGGAGCCATCGCCGTGACGCCTTCCGAAACCGCCATACTCGTCCGACGCGAAGACCCCTGGTCACTGGACGCGCGAGCGCTTCTCGACGAACTCAGCGCCATGCTGGCCATATTCTCGGGCGATGGCGGGCAGTCCCGCTTCTGCCTGGAAGACGTCTGTTCCGCGCGAGGCGGGTTCCTCGTCGCGCGCACGGCACAGGGATTCGCGCTCGGATGTGGTGCATTCAGGCGCTTCGATTACGGCGTGGCGGAAATCAAGCGCCTCTATAGCCGACCCGACACATGTGGCGTCGGCAAGGCCATTCTCACGCAACTGGAAGCCGACGCCGCCGCGGTCGGCTATCACACGCTGCTTCTCGAAACGCGCGTCTTCAATCGCCGGGCCATTGCGTTCTATCAGCGCAACGGCTTCAGGCCGACCGGACGATACGGCATCTACGCGAATCAGCCGGATGCGAGCTGCTTTGCAAAGACCATCGCCGTGAGAACGGAATAGCGCGGTTCGCCCGCGAGCGTTCGCGGGTGAACCGCGCTTGGCGCAAGTCACATCAGACGAGATTCAACGTCACGTCGATGTTCCCGCGCGTGGCCTTCGAATACGGACACGTTTGATGCGCGCTCTCGACGATCGAGCGCGCGACATCCTTGTCCACGCCAGGCAAGCTCACGTTCAGACGCGCGGCAAGCAGATACGCATCGCCGTTCATGCCGAGGTCCACTTCCGCGTCCACGGCGACGTCGGGCGGCAAGCTCACCTTCAGCTTGCGCGCGGCCAGTCCCATTGCACCGATGAAACACGCCGACCATCCGGCAGCGAACAGTTGTTCCGGATTGGTGCCCTTCCCCGCGCTGCCGGGCGACGAGAGCTGGATGTCGAGGCGGCCATCCGAACTTTGCGCGGCGCCGTCGCGCCCGCCGGAGGTATGGGTCTTCGCGGTGTAGAGCACTTTATCGATGGTGGACATGATGAAGCTCCTTTGGAAATGAAGGGCCGACTATTCCATCGCATGCGATGTAGTCGGATGCGAGCATAGTGCATCTGTCTTTCCGCATTGTCAATCGCTTTCGATTAAATCGCATGCGATCTATTTATGCGGATGCAGTCGCATCCGCGCGTCGCGGCATCATGCCGCTTCTTCGACGGACCGGATGAGGTTGTCGCGCAGCACCGCAATCGCCTTCTTCACTTTCGCGAACTCCGCCGGCTTCAGCCCGGTTTTCGCGACGAGGTCCATTTTGCAGCCCTTTTCACGCACCCGACGGCCTTCCCTGGTCAGGCTCACTCGCACTTGCCGCTCGTCGGCGGGATCGCGCTGCCGTTGCACATAGCCCATGCCTTCGAGTTTCTTGAGAATGGGCGTGAGCGTGTTCGATTCGAGGAAAAGCTTCTCGCCGAGACTGCCGACGGTCTGATCGTCTTCCTCCCATAACGCGATGATGGTGATGTACTGCGTGTACGTCAGCCCGAGTTCTTCGAGAATGGGCTTGTAAGCCTTGCCGAAGGCGAGATTCGCGGAATACACCGCGAAACAGAGAAAGTCCGACAACAACGGTGCGGACGGTAACGGTTCAGCCGATTTCATATGTGTTCTCCAGCACAGCCCTTCGATTCACGCATTATAGATCGCGCGCGATGAAATCGTTTGCGCTCGACGCAGCGTCAATTCCTAGCGTCAATTCCCTTAGAAAAGCCCGGTATTTATTCATCGGCGTGAGCTTCCGTGATACCGTACGCGGGCTTTTCTCTAACGGGAAAAGCGCGTTCTCGGGGCGGGGTGCGATTCCCCACCGGCGGTAATCGTTCGCTGAAGCGGACGTAGCCCGCGAGCGCTCGTGCCACGCTCTTCGCAAGAGTGCGCGGCCGAGGTCAGCAGACCCGGTTGGATTCCGGGGCCGACGGTATAGTCCGGATGAAAGAGAACAGGACGGCCACGCGCCGCGCGCCCGCTTTTGCCGTGCGCGAAGGCGCGTGGCCGTCCTTCGCCCTGTTCACACAAAACAGGCTGAAGTCCATGAACTCATCTAATCGCATCGAATCACAAGCGGTCTGCGCGGCAAGCTCGCATCGTCCTCGCATTGCGTTCGTCCAGGCTTGCTGGCATCGCGATATCGTCGACCAGTGCAAGACGTCGTTCCTCGAAGCCATCGGGCCATACGGCTACACGCGCGACGATATCGATCTCTTCGAAGTCGCCGGCGCATTCGAAATCCCGCTGCATGCCAAGCGCCTTGCGCAAAGCGGGCGTTACGCGGGCATCGTCGCGGCGGGGCTGGTCGTCGATGGCGGCATCTATCGGCACGAGTTCGTCGCGCAGGCGGTCATCAACGGGCTGATGCAAGTGCAGCTCGAAACGGGCACGCCGATCTTCTCAGCCGTGCTGACGCCGCATCATTTCCATCATGGCGAAGAGCACGTCGGCTTCTTCCGCGAGCATTTCCTCGTCAAGGGCAAGGAAGCCGCGCATGCGTGCGCGGACACCATCGGCAAGCTGAGCGCATTGCCGGTTGTATAAGCGGTGCGGCAAAGTCACGGGCCGCAAGCCCGTGACCGCCGCTCACGGCTCATGACATGAACATGCCGCCGTCGACGTTGACCGTCTGGCCGGTAATGTAAGCGGCATCGTCGGAAGCGAGGAACGTGACGAGTCCCGCGACATCGCCGCCATTGCCCGCGCGCTTCATCGGAATGTTGGCGACCCATTCGGCCATTAGTTCGCCGGGCTTGTAGTCGCCGAGCAGCTTGCCCCACGCCTCGTCGTTATACGACCACATATCCGTCGTGATGATGCCGGGACAAAACGCATTGACGGTGATGCCCGTCGGCGCCAGCTCTTTCGCAAGACTCTGCGTGATGCCGAGCACGCCGAACTTGCTCGCTGCATAGTGCGGCGTATAGACGAAGCCCTGACGCGCCTGACCCGATGCCGTATTGATGAGCCTGCCGCTCTTGCCCGCGCGCAGCATGCGCGTGGCCGCTTCCTGACAGCACAGGAACACGCCTTTCGTGTTCACGGCCATCACCTTGTCCCATTCGCTTTCCGTGAGTTCCGGCAGCTTCGCAATGGTGATGACGCCCGCGTTCTGCACCGAGACATCCACTTCGCCGAGCTTGGCCGCCACTTCGTCATAGAGCGCAACGACCTGGCGCTTGTCGGTCACGTCCATCTCGACAGAGAGCGCATCGAAGCCCGCATCGCGCAACTTCGCGGCTGCATCGTGGACGCTCTTTTCGTTCGCCGTGACGCAGACCTTCGCGCCCTCTTGCGCGAACCGTTCCGCTACGGCGAGTCCGATACCGCGACTGCCGCCCGTCACGACGACGACCTTGTTCTCGAACCGCTTTGCTTCGTAAGCCACGTTGCCTTCTCCCTTGCATCGAAAGTTTCAGAGACGCTCGATCCAGCGCAGCCATTGCGCATGGTTGGCCGCGGCCGCTTCGACGCCGCTACCCGGCTCGACGCGCCGCGCGATGACGCGCTTGGCGTGATACGCATCGAGCGATGCGATGAGTCCCGCCTTGTACGCGGCGAGCGCCGCCGCGCCCGATGCCGAGATCTCGCTCAACGCGAGCGTGCTCACTGGGCGATCGAGCGTATCGGACAGATATTGCAGAAGAAACGGACGCTGCACGAGACCGCCGTCGAGATACAGTTCGCGCAGCCGCACGCCGGCCGCCTGTTCCATGACGGTGATGACGTCCTTGATCTGATAGACGATGGATTCATACGCCGCGCGCGCGACATGCTGCCAGGACTTCGAGAAGTCAAGCCCGACGATCTGCGCGCCGCCCGGATACTTCCAGTGCGGACAGCCGATGCCCGAGAACGCGGGAATCAGAAACACGCCGCCGTTGTCGTAGTCGACGAATGCCTGCTCCGCTTGCGCGAAGTCGTCGAAAAGGCGCAGCTTGTCCTTGAGAAACGCGGGCGTCGATCCCGCGCTGATGACGATGCCTTCCAGCGCATAGTCGACGCGTTCGTCGGTAGCGAAGCACAGCGTCGAGACGAGACCGTGCGCCGGCTCCTGCGCGCTCGCGCCGACGTTCATCATGATGGACGATCCCGTGCCCATCGTCGCCTTGGCCACGCCCGGTTGCAGGCATCCTTCGCCGACGGCGGCCGCGTGCGAGTCGCCGATCATCGAGAGTATCGGAATCGCGCGGTCGAGCAGGCCGTCGAAGTCGGTTGTGCCGAAGTCGGATGCGGACGGCATCGGCTCAGGCAATCGCAGCCCTTGCAAGCCGAACGTCTCGATCAACTCGCGATCCCATTGAAGCGCCGCGAGATTGAAGAGCATCGTGCGCGATGCGTTGGTGTAATCGGTTCGATACGCCGCGCCCTTCGTGAGCCGATAAAGCAGCCAGCTATCCACCGTGCCGAAATAGGCATCGCCTGCCGCGATGGCCGCGCGCGCGCGCTCGTCGTTCTCGTTGAGCCAGACGAGCTTCGTGCCGGAGAAGTACGGGTCGATCAAAAGCCCCGTTCTCTCTGCGATGACAGGCGCGAGACCATCGGCCTTGAATCGCTCGCAGATGCCGAGCGAGCGCTGACACTGCCACGAAACAGCAGGCACGACAGGCTCGCCTTGCGCATTCCACACGACGACCGTTTCGCGTTGATTGGAAATGCCCACGCCCGCGATGCCGCTGCGATCGCCCTGAAATTGATCGAGGCACGCGCGGACCGCGTGCAACACCGAGTCATAAAGCGCGTTCGCATCCTGCTCGACAAAACCGCTACGCGGATGCGTGCATGCCACCGCCGCGAAGCCACGCGCATGCACGTGCCCTTCGCTATCGAAGAGCAATGCCTTCGTTCCGCTCGTACCCTGATCGATCGCCAGAATGGTGTTCATATGTAAACCCTTGTTCTGCGCATCAGGCGGTGAGGGAAACCATGCGCGATTGCAGACGCTGCTGCAACTGATCGATCACCACGGCAAAGATGATGACGAGTCCCTTGATGACCATCTGCCAGAAGTCGCTGATGCCGCACATCACCATGCCATCGCCGAGAATGCTGATGACGCATGCGCCCACGACCGAGCCGAACACGGTGCCGCGCCCGCCCATCAGCGCGGTGCCGCCGAGCACCACTGCCGCGATTGCGTTGAGTTCGTAGGTCTGTCCCGTCAACGGATGCGCCGTCTGCAATTGCGCGGTGATGACGAGACCGACGATCGCCGCGCAGAAGCCCGAGAACATATAGACGAAGAGCTTCACGCGATTCGTGCGAATGCCCGAGAAGCGCGCGGCCTGTTCGTTGCCGCCGATCGCATAGATGCGTCGTCCGAGCGGCGTCTTGCGCGCGATGAAGATGGTGATGACGGCGAGCACGAGCATGATCCAGACGGGCATGGAAAGCCCGAGTATCGTGCCGTTGCCGATGAATTCGAAGCCTGTATTGCCGAGCGCCGGATTGCCTTCGAGGTCCGCGAACGTGCTGCCGTTGTTGACCAGCAGCGCCGCGCCGCGCACCACGTACAGCATGCCGAGCGTCGCGATGAAAGGCGCGACGTTGAGCATCGTGATGAGATAGCCGTTCACCGCGCCGATCAGCGCGCCCAGCAAACACGCGATGATCGTCACGCCGAGCGGATTGAAGAACACGATGTGATGACCGATCTTCACGCCTTCGAGCAGCAGATAACCCGCCGCCATGCCGCTGATGCCGACAATGGACCCGACCGACAAGTCGATCCCGCCCGTCAGTATCACGAGCGTCATGCCGATGGAAAGAATCGCGACCACGGTCACATGCTTGGCCATGATGAGCATGTTGCTCGTCGAAAGAAAGTTCTCTGTCGCAAGCGAAAAGACGATGATGATCGCAAAGAGCGCGATGAAAATCCGCAGCTTGAGCAGGTTCACCGCGACGCGCGAAGCGACATAGGCGCTGTGCCGGTTGTGTTTCGCATGCACCGGATGCACCGGCGGATTGCTGCTGTTGGGCGTGTTCATGGTTTCGATCTCGGTTTCTCTTTCAGACCACGGCGGTCGCGGGCGTCGAGGCGCGCACGATGCGTTCGCTGTCGAATTCGTTGCGGTCGATCATGGCGGTGAGCTTGCCGCTCGCCATCACGAAGACGCGGTTGGAGACGGCCATTGCCTCGTCGAGTTCGGACGTCGCATAGATGACCGCGATGCCCGATTGTGCGAGCAGGCTGATCGTCTTGTAGACGTCTTCCTTCGCGCCCACGTCGATGCCGCGCGTCGGCTCGTCCATCAGCAACACTTTGGGCTTCGTGAGCAGCGCCTTGCCGATGACCACTTTCTGCATGTTGCCGCCCGAGAGCGACGTGATGGGCGCATCGACAGACGACGCCTTGATCGCGAGGCGCTTGACGATATCGCTCGCGGCATCGACCTGTTTGTCGCGCGCAAGCGAGCCTGAGAAGCGGCGCGTGAACTTGCCGAGGCTCGACAAGGTCATGTTTTCCAGAATGGACATGAGTTGCACCATGCCCTGTTTCTGCCGGTCTTCCGGCACGAGCGCGATGCCCGCTTCGATGCGCTTCGGTATCGGCATGTCTTCGATGGCCTTGCCCGCAAGCTCGATCT
Organism: Caballeronia sp. Lep1P3; assembly: GCF_022879595.1. Classification (NCBI taxonomy): domain Bacteria; kingdom Pseudomonadati; phylum Pseudomonadota; class Betaproteobacteria; order Burkholderiales; family Burkholderiaceae; genus Caballeronia; species Caballeronia sp. Lep1P3. Next base: position 228,856 of record NZ_CP084268.1, read on the forward strand.
CGCCGAGCGCGAGCGGCTGCGCCCCGAGCAGCGATTCGAGCAGTTCCGTGCGGCCCGCGCCCATCAATCCATAGATGCCGACGACTTCGCCCGCGCGCACGGAGAACGACACATGATCCACCGCATAGATGCCGTTCGAGCGCTTGAGCGCGAGGTCTTTCACCTTCAGCACTTCATTGCCGATCGCGTGTTGCTCGAACGCAAAGCGCTTTTTGGATGAGCCGACCATCGCTTCGATGATCCACGGGATGTCGATGTTCGCGATGTCGTCTTCCGCCACGAGACGGCCATTGCGCAAGACCGTGATGCAGTCGCCGATCGCCATGATCTCTTCGAGACGATGCGAGATGTAGATCACGGTCACGCCTTCTTCCTTCAGCTGGCCGATGATTTTGAAGAGAATCTCCACTTCCGTTTTCGAAAGCGCGGACGTCGGCTCGTCCATGATAAGCACCTTGATGTGCTTGGACAGCGCCTTCGCGATTTCGACGAGCTGTTGCTGCCCGACGTACAGATCGCCGAGGCGCGTGCGCGGATCGATTGGGATGCGCAGGCGGTCGAGCAGCACCTTCGCCTGATGATTCTCCATCTTCGAGCGAATCACGCCGGAACTCGTGAGTTCGTTGCCGGCGAAGATGTTCTCCGCCACCGTCATGTCTGGAAAGAGATTCAATTCCTGAAAGATGATGCCGATGCCGTGATGCTCCGCGCTGCGCACATCGGTGATATGCGCGAGCCGATCGTCGATCCATATCTCGCCGGATGTCGCGGTTTCCGCGCCCGCGAGCAGCTTCATCAACGTGGACTTGCCCGCGCCGTTCTCGCCGATGAGCACGTTCACCTTGCCGCGACGCACCTTGTAATTGACATCGACGAGCGCGGCCGTGCCGGGATACTGCTTGCTGAGCGCGCGCGTCTCGATCACGTTCACCGGATTCTGCGTGCGCGCTTCTCTCGGAGATTCGTTCATTTCCAGGCCACCGGTATCGCGCGAATCTCGCCTGTCGGCTCGCTCCAACTGCTGTAGACGGCGGCCACGTCCACGCTCTCGCCGACCTTGAGCTCGAGCGACTGCTGCACGCGGTTCACAACGAGCTTGTTCAATTCCTGGCCGAACGCGGCGAAGCGTGTCTGGTCGTCAAAATCACTGTACTTGACGCCGGGAAAGCCGTCGCGCACGCCCGTTCCGATCACGACAGGCCCCGTTTCGAGCACCACGTGCACGGGTTCGCCGCCTGAGGACGGCGCGACATCCACATACGCCTTGCCGACGCGCGATGTCGTGTCCACGCGCGTCACCTTGCCCTGCACGCGCAGCCAGAAGTTGCACGGAAACGCGGTGCTCTGACGAAAGCCGTATTGCTTGCATGCGGTGTCGAAGTTCGCGTTGAGCGCGTCGATGACCTGCGCCGCGGGCTTCGCGTTCTTGTCGGCATACGGAATGAGCTGATCGCTCAGCATCTTCGCAGCGTCCGGGCCTTTATGCTGGCCCTGGCTGCGTATCGCGGCGAGTTCGGTGTCGCTGACGACATGACACGCGGCGAGACTGCCGATACCGGCGATGCCGAGCGCAACGAGCGCGCAGCGGGCGGCGTTCTTTGGATGAACCATGACGACCTCACATGACAAGCCATGCGGACGCGGCGTCGACAGTGCGCGCCGCGTCCGCCGAACTTCGATACGCGTTACTTGCTGTAGTAGAAGTCCTTGACCTTGGACGCATTGTCCTTCGTGATCAGAATGCCGCGGAAAAGCTGCCGTTCCTGCTCGCCGGTCTTGCCGGTGTTGATGTACTTGTCGAGCAGATCGACGCCGTGAATCGCGATGCCCTGCGCCTGCAGCATCACCGTCGCCTTCAGCTTGCCCGCGAGAATCGAGTCGCGCTCGTCGTTGCTGCCGTCGATGCCCATCACGACGACATCCTTGCGTCCCGCCGATTCCAGCGATGCGATCGCGCCGAGCGCAACCGGGCCATTGCCGCAGATGACGCCCTTGATCTTCGAATGCTCCTGCAGGATCGAGTCCATCGCCTGCTTGCCGGGCAGCAGCGCGCCCTTCGCATCCTGACGCGCGACCATCTTGAGATCCGGATACTGATCCAGCACCTGATGGAACGCCTGCGAGCGCGTCACGCAGTTCTTGTCCGCGAGATTGCACGTCAGCTCGACGTATTCGCCTTTCTCGCCGATGGCCTCGACGAAGCGTTGCGCGACTTCCGTACCCGCTTGCAGATTGTTGTGGCTCAACTGCGCAATCGCGATGCCGTCCTTCGGAATCTCGCGGTTGATGAGCACGACAGGCACTTTCTTGTCCGCCGCCGTGCGCACGGTCGCGACGCTCGCGTTGGAATCCGCGTTATCCAGAATGATGCCCTTCACGCCCTTGCCGATGACGAGGTTGACGAGTTCGTTCTGCTTGTTCACGTCCTCGCCATGCGAGAGGACGATCGTGTCGTAGCCGAGCTTCTTCGCTTCGCTCTCGGCGCCCTTCGCTTCGGCTGCGTAATACGGGTTGTCGAGCGCGTTCACGAGAATCGCGATGGTGCCCTTGCCCGCGGCATTGGCGCTTGCCGGCACGCCGGCGGCGAACGAAACGGCGACCGCTGCCGCGACTGCAATCTTCTTCCACATGATGTTGTCTCCGGTTGATTTGTCTTCTTCGGGCGATGCAAGCTCAGGCAATCGTGTAACCGCCGTCGATCATGATGTCGGCGCCGGTGATCATGTCCGCGCCGTTCGACAGCAGGAACAGGATCGCGGCGGCGATTTCATCGGTATAGGCGAAGCGTCCCACGGGAATCAGCTTCTTCATGTTCTCGCCCTTCTCGCCTTCCCACGCGGCCGCGCCCATCGGCGTCAGCACGACGGTCGGCGATACCGTGTTCACCGTGATGCCGCGCGGCGCCCATTCCTTCGCGAGCACTTTGGTCATGCCGATGAGACCCGCCTTGGCCGATGTATAGGCGCAATGCTGGTCGATCGCGACGGTCGCCGCCTGCGACGCGATGTTCACGATCTTGCCGCCATGCCCGCTCGCCAGCACGATGCGCGCGAAGTGCTTCGAGCACAGGAACGGCCCTGTGAGATTGACGCCGATCTGCCGCTGCCATTCGTCATAGCCGATGTTTTCGGCGGGCGTGAGCGTGATGCAGCCCGCGGCATTCACCAATAAATTCAGGTCGCCGAAATAGGTGTGCGCGGCTCTGATTGCGCGCTCGACATCGTCTTCGTTCGCGACATCGCAGGCAAAGGCCTTTGCGTTGTCCGCGCCGAGCTCGTCGATGGCCGCCTGCACGCGCGGCTCCTCGAAACTCGGATACAGAATCGCGACGCGCGCGCCCTTCGCGATCAGCGCGGCGTTCGTCGCCATCGCGATGCCGCCGAGACCGCCCGTCACGACCGCGACCTTGCCGTCGAGACGAAAGTCGAAGTCGACGCCGTGGCGCAGCGACATGTCGTACTGAGTGCCCATCTGTGTCTCCGTTATCTCGTAGTCGTCGGCGCGCGTTTCAGTTCGCGCACTGCGCGCGGATCGCATCGGCGATACCGGCTGCATCGATGCCGTAATGGCGGCGAATGCCCTTGCGCGTGCCGTACTTCGCGAACTCGCCCTCGGTGATGCCGAGCATCTTCAGCGGCCGCGCGATCTGGCGGCGCGCCATCAGCACGGCGAGCGTCGCGCCGATGCCGCCGTGCAGCGAATGCTCTTCCACGGTGACGACCGCATCGTGCCGTTCGACGATCGCGGCAAGCGCGTCCTGATCGAGAGGTCTGAGCGACGACAGGTTTACGAGCGTCGGTGCAATGCCGCTTTCCTTCTGCACGGTCTCGCAGGCATCGAGCGCCTCGCCGACAACGGACCCGAGCGCGATCACCGCCACGCGCGAGCCGTCGATCAGCACGTCCGGGCGGCCCGGCGCGAAGCGGTACGACGCGTCATGCACGACAGGGAACTTCGCGTTGTCGAGGCGGATATACACGGGACCGTCGAACGACGCGGCATAGTCGATCATCTGCGCGGTTTCGATCTCGTCGCACGGTGCGAAAATCTGCACGTTGCCGAAGCCGCTCATGATCGAGATGTCGTCGATGGCATGATGCGTCGAGGCAAGCGGGCCATACGCGACGCCCGCATTCAGGCCGAGCATCTTCACGTTGGTCGCGCTGTAGCAGACGTCGTTTTTGACCTGCTCGTTCGCGCGCCCGACCAGAAACGGCGCGGCGTTCGCCGTGAAGACGATATGGCCGCCGAGCGCGAGGCCCGCCGCCATGCCGACCATGTTCTGTTCCGCGATGCCGACGTTGATGACGCGCTCGGGATAGTCCTTCATGAACGGGCCAATCTTCGAGGTCGATGTGGAATCGGCCACCATCACGATGATGTCCTGCCCCGCCGCCGTCAGCCGGCCAATTGCGCTCACCGCGCCGTCCCGCAAGTCAGCGTAGTCACGCATGGTCCAGCTCCTTGAGCGCCTGCTCGAGTTGATCTTCGTCGGGGAATTTGTGGTGCCAGGCCGGGACGTTCTCCATGAACGACACGCCGCGTCCCTTGATGGTGTGCGCGATCACGACCTTGGGCTTTCTGTTGTCGTAGTCGAGACTTTCCAATAGTTTCCAAACGGAGTCGGCCTGGTTTCCGTTCACGTCGTGAACTTCGAAACCGAAAGCGCGGAACTTTTCGTCGAGCGGATCGAGATCCATGATGTTGTGCGTGAAGTCCGCGAGCTGGAGGCGATTGCGGTCCACGATCACGACGAGATTCGACAACTCGAAGTGCGCCGCGGCCATCGCCGCTTCCCAGTTGGAACCTTCTTCGAGTTCGCCGTCGCCGGTCAGCACGAACACGCGCCCGGTCCGGCCTTCGTGCTGCGCGGCGTGGCGCTGCTTCGCCATCGCGAGGCCCGCGGCGATGGGCAGGCCGTGACCGAGTCCGCCCGTATTCACCGCGACCCACGTCGGCAGCTTCTGGCGCACCGGATGCCCCGGCAGACGCGAATCGTCCTTCAGATACGTCAGCAGTTCCTCGTCTTGCAGCCAGCCGAGTTCCGCGAAGCAGGCGTAGAGACCGCCGACGCCATGCCCCTTGCTCAGGATGAATTCGTCATGCCAGCGCACGCTGCGGTCCGCGTCGATGTCATAACGCAGCACATGAAAATACAGCGCCGCGAGGATGTCCGCCTCCGACATGTCGCCGCCCGTATGCCCGCTTTTGGCCGTGGCGTTCATCACGCAGATCTTCTTGCGAATCTCTTGCGCCCGGCGGTGAAGCGCGTCGCCGGACTGCTTGAAGGGGTTTTCCATTCCTGCTCCCAGACTTCCCGTTTGCGTTGAAGCAAGTTTCTTTTGATTTCTTTCGAAAGTCAAAAGGAAATAAACGGAAAGAGGGAAAACCCCTAAAAGGAACGCCGATGGGTTTCGAATGAGGCAAAATACGGCCTCGGGGCGGCGCGGGCCAGCGCATGCGCAGGATGGGCGGAATGGATCAACGAACCAGAACAGAGAAAATCTTCGAACGCGTGCGCGTCGCGAAGCTCGTCAAGCTCTCGGAGTTGTCGAGCGAATTCGGCGTTTCCATGCCGACGATTCGCAAGGACATCGACGAATTGCAGCGTCTCGGGCGCGTGGAGCGCGTGCACGGCAACGTGCGCCTGAGGGCCGAGCGGCCCGAGCCCGCGCGCCGCGCCTATGAAACGCCCGCGTTGCCGACGAGCGAGGAGAAGGCGCTGATCGGCGCGAAGGCGGCGAGCCTCATCGAAAACGGGGATTCGGTGATTCTGGATTGCGGCGCGACCGCTACGGAACTCGCGAAGAACCTGCTGGACCGCCAGAATCTGCGCATCGTGACCAACGCGCTGAATATCGCGATATTGCTCGGCGCGGAGCCGACGAACCGCGTGATGCTCACCGGCGGCATTTTCAAGCCGGAGACGATCGCGGTGTCGGGCGAGAAAGCATCGACGTTTTTCGAGGGCATGTTCGTCGACAAGCTCTTTCTCGCGGCGGGCGGCGTGTCGATGGAATCGGGCATCTCGTACCCGGACTTCATCGACCTGCATGTAAAGCGCGCGATGATCGACGCCGCCAAAACGGTCTATCTGCTTGCGGACTCCAAGAAGTTCGGCAAGCGCGAGTTCGCGGCGTTCGGCGCGATGGACCGCATCGACTATCTCGTCACCGATCACGGCCTCGGCGACGCGTTCGTCCGCTGGCTCGACGGCAACGGCACGAACATCATCTACGCGTGATCGCGGCGTTGAGCGGATGCGCGCTCGTTCGCCGCATCCGACGGCGGCGCGAGTTCCATCAGCCGCGCGAGCACCGGCCAGCGCTCGACCGCCACGCGATACTCGCTCTGCTCCTGTCCGTCGAAATAACGCGCGGCGTCGAGGCCGTCCACTTTCTGCGCGAGCGCGGCCACGTCGTTCGCGGCGCGCGCTTCTTTCTGTCGATTCGGCATCGCGGTCACTCCTCCTGTTCGCCGTATTTCTTTCATTTCTCTCATTTCTCTTCCACCCAGACGCCGTCGGGCGTCTTCACGACATAGCCCGCCGCCGTCTTCATCGTGACGGTGCCCTCGTTTTCGCCGACCATCGGCGTCTGCGGCAGATTGGCCGCGTATTGCGAGAGCGTCACGCCCGGCTTGAACGGACTGTTCGACACCAGATTCGATAGCAATTGCGCGACCGCGAGAAAACTCGTCGGCTGATCGACGACCGTCGTCGGACCATGATTGCCCGTGAATCCGACGAGCCGCACGCCGACCGGACCGTGCACGATGCTCGGCGTCGGAATCTCGCGCAACCCGGCGACCTGGTTCGCATCGCCGCGCAGCGCCGCGCCGTGCTCAGGCACGAACACGATGACCGCGCGCCGCCCCGACTGCTGCACGAGATCCGCGAAGCGGTCGAAGTCGCTCATCAGCTTGTTGACGCGCAGCGGGTACGACTCGAGGCTCGTCATCTTGTTGTTCGGCAGGCGGTTGCCGTCGTGCAGGCTGATCGTGTTGTAGTACAGCGCGACCGGCCCCGGCACTTGCGCGCGCTGCGTGTACCAGTTCGCGAGCGTCGCGTAGTCGTCCATGATCGGCGAGCCGTCGAACGCGTGCATCGCGACCGGCGCGGCGGTATTCGGAATGATCGGCACGTTCGGCACGCCCACGTTGTCCTTCACCACTTGCGTGAAGTTGTCGAAGTGGCCGTCGTGGTTCAACGTGACTTGCGGCGTGTAGCCCGCCTGCGCGAGATCGGCCATCAGATGGCACTGCGCGGGCGCGTCCTTGTACAGATCGGCATGCGCTTCCTGTCCGCAGGATGCGCGCAGCACGCGAATCGCCGCCGGGCCGCTATAGCTCGCCGCCGTGCTGAAGTTCGTGAACAGATAGTCGAAGTGCGAGAGCATCGGATGATTGCGCGCCTTCGCGACATCGAGGTCATCCCACGACAGCGAGCAGATGTGCAACACGATCACGTCGAACTGGGATGCCTGGTCCGCCGGCAGATGCCCGAAGCTCACCTGACGCTGCGACTCCGCCGCCCGGAATGCCGATAGCGTCGCGTTGTAATCCTGAGGCCCGGCGGATCGACCGTTAGTTGCGGCGACGACAGTACTCTGCGGCGCCGCGTGCATGTGCGCGAGCACCGCGTTCGCGCCTTGCCAGAGCGGCAGCGCGACGAGCGCGATCATCACGAAGGTCGCGACGCGCAGCCACCGATTCACGACGAGATACGCGACGAGCCCGCCGAGCGCGAGCGCGATCAGCATCGGCGGAAGAAAGCGCGGCAGCAGTTCGAGCCAGTAACCGAAGCTGAACGTGCGCAGATTGGCGAATTCCTCGACGATGCGCGCGAACGGCGGCACGTTCGCCTCGCGATACATGAGCGGCAAGCCGATGCCCAGTCCCGCGACGAACCGGACCGCGCGCCACACGCGCGAGCGCAACGGCGAACTCACCGCGAGCGCCGCCGCGAAGCCCAAGTTCGCGAGCCACAGCGGTTTCAAATGGCCGGTCGAGAACAGCGCGAGCTTGATGATGAAATACAGGTTCCAGAACGTCATCGCTAATCGTGTCTTTGGTTAATATCGGCTGCGGTCGAGCGCGAGCTTGGCGACGAGCGAGCGCCGCGCGCCGTCGAAAAGCCGCGCGTAGCCTTCGACGCCCATCAGCAGCACTTCCTTCACGCCCTTCATCGGCGAATCGGCTTCTGTGGGTTCGTCCCAGCCGAGCCACGCGTCCGCGCGGCCGAACGCGCACTGCACGAGACGCCGCTCGTCTTCGAGCGTGAGCGCATCGAAACGCACGCCGAGATGCGCGCCGGCGAGCCGCGTCACGCGCACCGGGAAATGAAACTGCCGCTCGCCACGGCTCACCACGACGCCGAGCGCGTCGCCGGTCCGCAGCGCGAGCGTGTCCGCTTCCACGATGAGCCCGAGGCCGCCCGTCGAATAGTCGCTCGTGCTGCACGCGATCGTGCCGCCGTCGTTGAGCACGAGCGTCGCGGGCATCTGCATCGCGATGCGGTGCGTCGCGCGCACCTGTTTCGCCTCGCGCGCGACGCTCACCGCCGCGCCGAGCATCACGAGGTTGTAGAGCGTCCAGAACACGTTCATGAGGATGGTCGGCGCTTCGTCGCCCGCACCGAAGAGGAGGCGGAACACGCCGACCGACATCGCGACCGCGTTCAGTCCGAGCAGCACGAGATAGGGCTTGGTCATCGCCCAGTCGATATAGCTTTCGTCGATGCGCCCGCCCTTGTCCGTCACGTTGAACTTGCCGTGCTTCGGGCTGAAGAACGCGATGGTCGTCGGCAGCGCGATATACCACGCGAGCACGGATTCATAGACTTCGGCCCAGAACGAATGCCGGAACTTGCCCTGCATGCGCGAATTCGCGATGTTCGCGATCACGATGTACGGCAGCACGAAACTCGCGATGGTCGTCGCCGCCGCGTTGATGAAGTACATCTGGAAGAAGAGGTACCACATCGGCATGGTGAGAAAGACGAGACGCGGCACGCCGTAGAAGAAGTGCATCATCGCGTTGCCGTAGCATAGGCGCTGAAAGAAGCTCAGGCCGCGCCCGAGAAACGGATTGTCTATGCGGAAAATCTGCGCCATGCCGCGCGCCCAGCGCGTGCGCTGCTTGATATGGCTCGCGAGGCTTTCGGTGGCGAGACCCGCGGCCTGCACCGTCGGCAGATACGCCGTCGTATAGCCGCGCCGGTGCAGCTTGAGCGCGGTGTGCGCGTCCTCGGTCACGGTCTCCACCGCGATGCCGCCCACTTCCTCGAGCGGCGCGCGCTTGATGACGGCGCACGAGCCGCAGAAGAACGTCGCGTTCCAGAGATCGTTGCCCGCCTGCACGAGTCCGTAGAACAGATTGCCCTCGTTCGGCACGCGGCGGAACGTGCCTAGATTGCGCTCGAACGGATCGGGCGAGAAAAAGTGATGCGGCGTCTGCACCATCGCGCATTTCGGATCGGCGAAGAAGGTGCCCATCGTCGCTTGCAGGAACGAGCGCGTCGGGACGTGATCGCAGTCGAATATGGCGATGTACTCGCCCGTCGTTTTCGTGAGCGCGCGGTTGATATTGCCGGCCTTCGCGTGCCGGTTGTCGTCGCGCGTGATGTAGCCGATGCCCGCCTCGCGCGCGAGCGCCTCGAATTCCGGGCGATGGCCGTCGTCGAGCAGATAGACGTTGAGCTTGCCCTCCGGCCAGTCGATGCCCTGCGCCGCGAAGAGCGTCGGCTTCACGACGGCGAGCGGCTCGTTATAGGTCGGAATATAGATGTCGACGCTCGGCCAGCCGGCCGGATCGCCCGGCATCGTCGATACCGCGCGGTCGAGCGGCCACGCGGTCTGCACGAAGCCGAAGAGCAGAACCAGCCACGTGTACGCCTCGGCACCGTAGAGCGCGAAGCCGACGATCGCCTCGCCCGGCGTGCGGAAGTCGAGCGTCTGCGTGGTGCGCCACCAGACATAGCGCGCAGTGACGAGAAGCGCGAGCAGCGCGAGAATCAGCACCGGCATGCGCCCCGGCATGCGGCGCACGATGAGCGCGACCGCCATCAGCACGCCGAAGAAGAGAAACTGGCCGCCGGCGGTGAGCGGCGAGCTGCCGACCACCGCCCACAGCAGCACGCCCGCGACGGCGAACGCCGGCAGCGCCCAGCGCACGCGGCCCACGGTGCCCGCGCTGCCTTCGAGACGCGCGCCCCAGCGGTCCCACGGCAGGCGATCCACGATTGCATCGATGCGCCGCTTCGCGAAGCCGGCCGCGCGCACGATGGGCGTGAGCGCGCGCTCGATCCAGTCGAACGCGGTGCGAACGCGCGCGAGAAGCGGCTTGGCGTCGGCGCGCGGCGCGCGCACGAATGCGCGCAGCAGCCACGCCGACGGGCTGCGCACGTCGAGCACGCCCCATTGCGAAGCCCACGCGAGCACGAACGCGCGCAGCATCTCGCGCGGGTGATCGCGCCGGCCCGCGCGCGGCGGCTTGAAAAAGACGCGCACGCACCAGTCGAAGAACGAGCGCGCATCCGCCGATGCGGGAAGGCCCAGGCCGCGCGCGATCCATTCGACTGCGCGGTTGGGCGTCTTGCGGGCGTGCCGGTCGCGGCGCGTCATGTGCGTTCTCCCGAAGCCTGCGCGGGCAGCCACGCATCGACGAATTGCGCGAGTCCGTGAAGATCGTGCGATGCCTGCGACTGCGGCGCCGCATCGACGATCCACACGCCGCGCGCGAACGCCTCGCCCATCGCCGCTTCGACGTGAATGCGATGCGCGAGCGCCCCGCCGCCCGCCGCGTGCCGCAACATCGCGAGGAGATCGCGCTGCATCTCGCGCGCGGGATTGAGCCGGTTCACGACGATGCGCACGTCCGCGCACGCCTCCCGCAACGCGGGCAAATGGGCGACGAGCGTCGCGCACGCGGCGGGCTCGGGCGGGCACACGCACAGCACGAGGTCCGCGCTTCTCGCCGCCTGATCCGCGTGTTGCGACGGATAGCGCGGCGTATCGACGAGCACGACGCCGTTCTCGCCGAGGCCGATTTCGCCGATCGCGCGCGCGAGCCAGCGCGGATTCGCCGCGAGCCGCGCGTTGCAGGCGGCGGCTTGCGCGAGCGTCAGCTTGCCGTGCGGCACGAAGAGCACGCCTTCGTCGTTGCGCCACGTGTGGTCGTGCCACGCGCCGGCCTGCCCCGCGAGCGCGGCTCCGATGCCGTTGGGCGCGAGCGTGTCGAGGCCGAGATAGGCGCCGAGCATGTTCTCCGGATCGAAGTCGAGCGCGACGACCGCGCGTGCGCGCCGCGCGAGCAGCGTCGCGAGCATCGCGGCGAGCGTGGTGCGGCCCGCGCCGCCGACCGTCGAGATCAGCGCAATGGTTTTCATGCGTCCGCCTCCCGCGTGGACGTTTGCGCGGGCGCGGCGTCCACGTTCGGCAGGAGCCGCGCATTGAGCGCGACCGGCTCGATGCGGCACGGCGTCGCGTCGCGCGGATCGAAGCGGCGCGCAGCCGGAAGACCGCCGCGCGCGCTCCCGCGCTGCCACACGATCCACACCGGCACGCCGGCGAACGCGCCGATCAGCACGCAAATCAACAAGGCGTCCATAGTGTCAGTTCCCCGGTTTGGCGAGCGGCATGCGCGCGGGCACGGCGCGGCGCGTGCTCGGCTGCTCCGTGCGGATCGCCGCGTCGCGGCGCGCTTCGCGTTCGAGCGCGGCATCGAGCGCGTCGAGTTCGGCGCGTGCGCGGCGCGTGGATTCGGCGCGGTCCGGCTTGAGCACCGGCGCCGTCGATGGCCGCGCTTCTTCGCGCGCAGTGAAGAGATCGGTGTAATCCGCCGCCGGCGCGCGCCGGTTCGATGCCTCCAGCACGCGCAGTTCGGCCGCGATGTCGTCGTTCGACAGATACACGACGTCCTTCGCGATGTTGTCGACCGGCACGGCGAAGATGCGCGCGAGCGCGGCGTCGGCATCGGCGAGACGGCAGGCGAAGAGAAACACGAAGAGATGCGCGGCATCGGCGGTGAAGACATCGCCCGCGCGACGGGGCCGGCACTGGCCGAGCGCATCGACGTGCGCGAGCGTCGGCGGCAGCGTCATCCTGACGAGGACGTGCGGCAGGCGCAGCACCGCGCCGCGTGCGAGCGCGGTCTGTGTATGCGCGCAGAACGTGGCGACGTTCAGATAGCCGAGCGCGGCATCCGCGAGCGATGCGGCGAGCGCCGCGCGATAGTCCGGCATCAGCGGGCGCGTATAAAGCTGGCCCTGCAGCGACTGCAACAGCGATTCCAGCCGCGAAAACGGCACGTCGCGCCCGACGACGAGATTCGCGCCGAGGCTCAGCATCAGCAGTTCGTATTGATGACGCAGCACCTCGCCGCGCTCGACCACCGCGATCTTGAGCGCGCGCCCGCAGCGGCGCCTGAGCGTGTGCACGGCGGCGCACAGCGCCTCCAGTTCCGCGCCGCCGCGATGCGCGAGCACGACGGTCGCGCCGCGCGCGTTCTCGCATGCGGCGACCGCCGCCTCGCGGTTCTCGACGATTTCCCACTCGCGCGGCACCCACGCTTCGTCGCCGACGACGGCCCGGCTCACGACGACGCGCGTCTCGTCGCGCGCAAGCCGCCTTCCGTGCGCCTCGTGCGCCTCGTGCGCCTCTCCCGCCGGCGCGACGGCTTCGGCTGGCGCGACGCTCAGGCGGCCATCGTCGGTAAAGCGCAGCGCGTGGCGGTCGCCGGTGATGAGCGCGTTGCCCGCGCGCCAGAAGTCCACATGCCAGAGCAGTTCGCCGTGCGAGCGGCGCACGCGCGCGACGCCCGCGCAAAGGCCGTTCAGTTCGGCGAAGCGGCTCGCGCCTTCTTCGGGGCCTTCGTCGTCGAGGTCGACGTCCACGTCAGGGTCTGCGAAGCGGTTGGCGCTCGCGTCGGCGGGGCCGAGCAGCAGGATCATCGTGATGCCGCGCGTCTCGCACCAGCTCGACAGCACGCGCCCTTCGCTCGCGAGCGCGGCCGCATCGCCCGATGTGAACCAGCGCTGCGCGCCTTCCACGATATAAAGCGCATCCGGGCGAAACCGATAGCGCCTGAGCGCGCGCAACCCGCCGAAAAGACGCGCGAGCGCGAGCGGCGGCTGCCCGTCGTCGGCGGGCGCTTCGTCGGGCATCGCGAGGACGTTCAACCGGCGCGGCCAGCCATGCGCCGCCGTGCCAGAGAAGCCGAGTTCGCGCAGGCGCGCGGCAGCGGCGGCGCGCTCGCGGGCGAGCACCACCGTGACGTCGCGCGTATCCGCGGCGCGCGCGGTCGCCCAGATGAGGGCATCGCATTCCGGCGAGCGCGGCGCGACGTGCACCGCGTACAGGCCGCCGGGCTTGAGCGTGGCGAGATCGTCGGGCAGCGCATCGACGGCCAGGCGGTTGTGCGCCGGCTCGCGGCCCGCGATGCGCGCCCGCACGAATCGCGCGAGCGCGGCAAGGACGCCGGGCGCGCGCGGCGGTGAAGTGTCGTTCTCGGTCACGTTGGTTATCCGGTTCATGTCGCGCCGTTCCTAGTAACTCGAATAGAGCCGCACCGGCGACGGACTCACGCGATAGTCGTCCTTGCGCGGCGAAAACGAGAAGCGCGCGTAGAGCATGCCGGAGCTTGGCGCGTAGTCGTGCGAATGGTCGATGTTGACCCGCGCCCCGACGACGAACTGCCGGTCCACCCGATACTCGACCGTCGCGCCGATGCCGTAGGAAAAGCTCACGCCATGCGTGGAACTTGCCAGAAAGACGTCGTTGCTCGCGTCGACAGGCCGCAGCCCCGTTCCCGACGGCAGACCGATCGGAAAGTACGGCGAGTTCTTCTCGTAGGAGCTCGAGACGCCGAGCGTCGCGGTGATGTCCCACAGAAAATCGTTGCGCCGGCCCATCCATTCGATCGGCACGCCGAGCGACAGATAGCGCTGCGGGCTGTAATAGCCGCCCTGCCCGAACGTGTAGTAGCGCAGGTTGTCCGTGTAATGCCACGCGTTCCCGACGAGGCCGGTCAGCACGCGCATCGTCCCGTGCTGGTAGACGGGAACGGTGAAGCCCGTGCGCAAGATGAATTCCTGATTGTTCGCGACGTTGCGCCCGGAAAGCTCGCCCGCGCCGATATCGGCGAACGTGCTGACCGGGCCGATGTCGACCGCAGCGTGGACATCCACGCCGTCGCGCCGCACGCCGCCCCAGACCGCGCCCGTCAGCGGATCGGTGAGGCCGGCGTAGGACAGCTCGCTGCTCGTGACCGGCCTGCGCGATCCGGATATCGAAAAGCTCGCCGGACCCGCGTCGAACCGGTAGCGCGCGCCGCCGACGAGGTAATGCACCGGAAAGCCGATCGGCGTCGAGCCGAGATCGACGCGCCACGCATCGGAGAGATAGCCGACGCCGCCGCCGAGACCATTCGCGCGCTGATGCAGACCACTGCGCGTCAGCAAGTCCCTCGTCCCGTTCGCAAAGCCTGCCGTCGTGCCGAATTCGGTGGCGACTTGCGTATCGGCCGGATCGAGCGTGCCCGCATCCAGATGCACGGCGTCCGCATGCACGAAGAAGTGGCCGTCGTAGCGATACGGAATTTGCGCGTAGATCGGCACCTGCTGCGCGTGATATGCGGACACGCCGGCGTCGCCCGACTTGTACGCGGGAATCCACGCCGTCTCGATTTCGGGATCGCGGCGCTGGTTCAGATCGTCGAGCGCGTTCTGCGCGGGCGTGCCGCGATTCGGAGAGCCGGCCGGCACGCTGAAATTCGGCTCGACGCCCGATGCACGTTCCTGCGCGAGCGACAGCCGATACAGCGACGCGGCGTCCTCGTAATCGCCGAGATTCTGCGCGACGCGCCCCGCCTGCACGGTGACGTCCGCGCGCTCCGAGTACGCGACGCGCAGCGCATCGGTCAGCTCGCGCGCATCCAGCGGACGGCGCAGCGCCGAGAAGCGCCGCGCGGCGGACAAGCGCGTGTCGATGTCGTCGGCGGGCGCGGCGTCCACGACGCGGCGCACGATGGCGAGCGCTTCACGGCGGCGGCCCGCGTCGCCGTCCACGCGGGCGAGCGCGAGTTGCGCCTCCGCATCGTCGGGCGTTTTGGCGAGAACGGGCGCGAGCGCGGCGCGCGCCGCGTCGTAATGGCCTTGCGCGCGCGCCACGTCCGCCGCTTCGAGCGCGTAACGCTTGTCGCGGCGGCCCGCGTCGCTCACGGTTTGCAGCAGCGCTTCGGCGCGCGCGTAGTCGGCGGCTTCGAGCGCGTCGTCGGTTTGACGCAGCGTCATGCGCAGCGCCTGATCTTCGAGCCGCTCCGACTGGCGCGGCGTGAGCTTCGGATCGCGCCGCACATCCGCGAGCAGCGCCGCGAGTTCCGGCTCGCGCCGCGCGCTGCCGAGAAGATCGCCGTAACGCAGGCGCACGTCGGCGTCGGTCTGTGCGGGATGCGCCGCCATCCAGTCGTGCAGCAGCGCGAGGCCGCGCGGCGCGTCGCCGTGATCGATATACAGCGCGCCGATGGACGCGAGCATGTCCGGATCGTCCGCCGCGAGCGGCTGTGCGCGGTCGAGCGCCTGTTGCGCGGCGGCGGCGTCGTTGCGGGCGTAGGCGGCGCGGGCATCGGCGAGGGCTTGCTGCGCGTCAAGATTGCGGGCGAGCGCGCGCATTGCGTCGGTGCGCTCGGCGTCGGGCACGCCGGCGAGCGCGGCCTGCGCGCCGGCGACATCGTCGATGGAATTGCGATACAGCGCGCTCGCGTAGCGCATCTGCGCATTCGCGGCGCGGGCGAGACCGTCGTCCATCACGGTGCGGCCCAGTTGCGGCAAGCCGAGATTCTGATACAGACGCGCGAGCGCGAAGCGCGTCCACGGCTGGTCCGGCTCGATGCGCAGCGACGCCTCGTACTTTTGCGCCGCCGGCCCGTTGAGGCCGCGCGCGGCGAGACGTTCGGCATCGGCGGCGACGAGATCGGCGCGCATCGCGGCGAGGCTCTCGCGATCGTCGGCGGCGGTGAAGCGGCTTTGCAGCGCCGCGATCAACGGCTCGACTTGATCGGCGCGTCCGGTGTTTTCCAGCAGCGTGCGCGTGCTGCGCAGCGCCGAGAGGCTCGGCGCGCGGCCCGCGAGCTGCGCGCGCAGGATCGGCTCGGCGGCGCGAAAGTCGCCTTGGGCGAGCAGCGCATCGGCGAGCAGGAGTTCGGCGTCGGCGTCGTTCGGCTGGATCGCGAGCGCATCACGCGCGTAGCGTTCGGCCTCTTTCGGATGGCCGGCGCTCGCGGCGTCGCGGCCATGCGCGAGCGCGCCCCAGAACTGCGCGGTGCGCGCGAGGCCTTGCCACTTCGCGCGGTTGTCGGGCGCGAGCGCGGCGGCGCGTTCGAAAAGCGCGCGGGCTTCGTCGCGCTCACCTTCGCGCATGCGCAGGAGGCCCAAACCGCCGATGGCGTCCGCATCGTTCGAGCGCGCCGACGCCGCACGGGAAAGCAGCGGCGCGGCGGTCGCCAGATCGCCGCGCGAAAGCGCCGCGAGGCCGCGTTGCTGCGCAATGTAATCCGGATCGCGCGCGAGCTTGCGCGCAGCCTCGATGCGCGCGTCGATCTCGCTCTCGCGGCCCTTCAGTTCGGTGTCCTCGGGCGCGAGCGCGAGATACGCGCGCAGCGCCGGCAGATACGCGGGGTCCGCGCCCGCCGATTGCAGCACGCGGCGCCACAGGTCGAGCGCGGCGGTGCGGTCGGTGTCGGTGCGCGTCGCGAGATTCCACGCGATGCGGTTCGCCTCGGGGCGCGTCGCGTCGGTCGCGTTGAGCAGGCGCGCGAGCGTGAGCGCGGCGTCGACATCGCCGGGATCGGCCGCGACACGTCGATGCAGCGCGTCGAGCGCTTCCTGGCGGCGCGCGGGCGTCGCCGCGACGATCTGGTAATACTCCGCGCCGAGCGCACCCGCTGGCGCGCCGTGCGGAAAGAGCGCGCTCACGCGGCGCGCGGCTTCCTCCGACTGGCCGCTGCGGGCGAGCAGCCGGATGGTCGCCATTTCCTGACGCCCGCTGACCGCGACGCGGTATTCGTCCTCGATCTGCCGCGTGAGCGTTGCGTCCGGCGCGCGCGCCTTCATTTGCGCGAGCGCGGCCTGCGCCTTCTGCGCCTGGCCGAGCCGCAACTGGATGCGCACGAGTTCGGCGTAGAGACGCGGATCGCCGGGCGCGATCAACAAAGCCTTGTCGATGGCCTGCAGCGCCAGATCGTCGCGATGCTTGTTCGCCCAGACGCGCGCGGTGTCGTAGAGACGCGCGGCCATCGCGGGCATCGGGGGCAAGGCTTGCGGCGCTGAGGTTTCTGGCGCCGATGCCTGCGGCGGCTGGGTGCGTGGGGAGGTGGTTCGGAGGGCGGCTGTGCGCGTTGCGGCGGGCGACGGCGCCGTTGCGGGCGTTGCTGCGCGCGTTGCACTGACTGAAGGCGGGGCTGCGGGGGTTGCTGCGAGCGAAGGCGTGGCTGCGGGCGTTGCCACGCGCCTCGCGCCGACCGGAGACGCGGCTGCGGGCGTCCCCACGACCGTCGCGTCGACCGAAGACACGGCTGCGGACGGTGCCACGCGCGTCGCGTCGACGAAAGACATGGCTGCGTGCGTTGCCGCGGGTTTCACGCCATCCGAAGACACAGCTGCGGACGTTGCCACGCGCGTCGCGCCGACCGAAGGCGCGGCTGTGCGCGTTGCCACCGGTTTCGCACCGACCGAAGACACGGCTGCGGGCGTCGCTGCGACCGTCGCGCCAACCGAAGACACGCCTGCCGACGTCCCCACGACCGTCGCGCCAACCGAAGACGCGGCTACGGACGCAGCAGCGGCCGATACCGCCCCCGCGTGCGCCGCGCACACGACGCCCGCCGCAGCGAGCGCCGCGTTCAGCGCATGCCTCCTCCACCAACGCGCCCGCATCATTTCCCGCGCCTGCAGTCGAGCGCGGCGGCTTGCAGCCTGCCGTCCGCCGCGAAACGATAGCGGCCTTCGCGCCAGCCGAGACCGAAGAGCGTGAGCACGCTCGTGTAGTAACCCGGCGAAGCAGCGTTCGTCGCGTTCGTGACTCGCGCGGCCTGCGCATCGGCGAGGGCGGTCTTGCCGAGCGCGTCGAGGATCGGCACGGCGGCGGCGGAAAAACCCGCGTTGCCGTCGTTCGGGCCGGGCTGACCGGTGCGCGCATCGACACGCTCGGGCGGCGCGCCATGCGCCTCGATATACGACGCGAACGGCGCGAAGCGATCGATGAGGCGCGCGCGGGCATCGTCGGCGGGGGCGAGCATGCCGGCCCACAGATAGACGCGGATCGCGTTGTACGCGCTTTCGGCGTGCGTCTCCTCGTCCGGGCCGAAACCGCGGTTCGCGCGATACATCGCCCAGTCCGGCGAGAAGCCGCGCGGCGCGGTCTCGATCAGCATGCGCGCGCTCGTCGCGGCCAGACGCGGCCAGCGCGTGTCGCCGGGCATCGCCGCGCCGATGCCGCGAATCACCTGAAGCGGCGCGTAGCTCGGATTGACGCGCCACGTATCGGCGGCGGGATGAAAGCCCGTCGGCCCCGGCAGAAGCGTGAGGCCGAGACCGGGTAGATTCGCCGTTTCGTGCTCCAGCACGAGCCGCGCGAGCGAGACGCCGCGCGCCGTGTAGCTGCGCTCGCCGAACGCGCGGCCCGCCTCGATGAGCGCGTAGGCGATCCACAGGTCGGCGTCGGACGCGGCGTTGGCATCGAGCACGCGGTACTGGCCGGCGTCGTCGCGGCCCCAGAGCCACGCGGGCAAGTGCGCGCTCAGGTCGCCCTGCGCGAGATTGTTTTCCGTCCAGCGCAGGATCGTGTCGAAGGCCGCGCGATCATCGGCGACGAGCGCGAAAAATAGCGCATACGACTGCCCTTCCGAGACCGTGCGCGAATCGGCCGATCCGACGTCAATCACGCGGCCATCGTTCGATATGAAATCGCGTTTGAACGTTTGCCAGCGCGGCCACGCAGCGGCGCATGCGCGGCTTGCCTCGGCGGGCGCAGCGACGGCGGGGGCAACGACGACGGCGAAGGCAGATGCGGCGAGCAAAAGCGCGCCGAGCGCGCGGCGAACGAGACGCTTCATCGTTCAGACACCCCGGCGGCGCGCGGCCAGTTCCTGCAACGCGGCGAAAGCGCCGATCGCGATCAGCAGCCCGGCGAGCGCGCCGAGCAGACCGAGCAGCACCGGATGCTCGACCGCACGGCTCCAGAGCTTCGCGTACCACGGCACGTAGCCGACGAGATACGTGTCGCCCACGCGCATGCTCTCGACGCCGCCGCTGCGCACGAGCGACACGTCGCCCTGCACTTGCGACACGCGGTCCGAACGCTCCAGCACGTCGAGCAGGTCGGTCAGATGCCCATCGGCGGTCGCCGCGAGCGCGACGACGCTGCGCCCCTTCGTTCCGGGCGACTGGAAGCCCATCAGCGCGGCGAGCGGCCCGCTTTCATCGAGCGATGCGCCGCCGTGCGTCACGCGCTTGCCGTCGCGCCAGCGCTCGCCGACCGAAAACGCCGCGCGCGCGACGCCGTCTTTCGGCGATTGCGCGCCGTCGCCGGCAATCGACAGCGGCAGCACGCCGCGCCAGCGCGCGAACACCGGCGAGGACGGCGCGCCGCCGATCACGAGCAGATCCTTCTGCGCGAGCTTCGGCACGTCGGCAGGCCGCGCGACGGTCGCGCGCAGGCTCGGAAAGCCGGTCCACTGGCCCATGTGCCCGAACATCGTGAGCATGGCCTCGATTTCGTTGTCCGACGGATGCTCTGGGATCACGACGGCCGTCTGCGAAAGGTCGGCGTAGCGCGTGAACGGAAAGCCGCTATTGGCGAAGTACGCGAGGTTCGGCAACTGCGCGTAGTGCACGAAGCCGGAAAAGTCGATGGTCGAATCCGGATCGACGGCGGCGCGCGCCGGATTGCTCGCGACGCCCGCGCACAGTCCCGCCTTCTGCGATTCGAGGTTGAAGCGCAACTGCAGCTGGTTCGAGCTGCCGACGCGGAACGCCGGAATGTCGAGCGCGTTCGACGCGCCGCTCGTCCCCGAGAGAATCGGCAACTGGAAGCGGCCCTGCGTGTCGTCGGTTTTGGCGGGCGGCAGGCGGAACGACTTCACGAGCTGGTCGTTGATGTCGATGGCGAGCGCCGAATTGTTCTGCACCGTCGGCGCGGTATAGCGGTATTTGAGGTTCAGCGGCACGCCCGCGCTGTTCCACGAGAAGAGATCCGGCGGCACGCGCAGGTTCAGGCGGATCGGCTCCGGCGCGCCGCCCGCGACTTGCAGCTGCGAAGTCTGATCGACCAGTTCCTTGAACGCGACCGGGCGATCCGTCGGCATCCAGCGCGGGGCGTCGTAAGGCTCGCGCGGCTTGCCGATATCGATGTGCGCGACCTTCACGGCGCTGCCCGACATGGCCGCGCGGCCGAGGACGAGCGCGTAGGCGGCGTCGTCGAGTTCGGCGGCGGTGCGGCCCGTCACGACGAGCAGCTTGCGGTCCGTCGACGCGGGATTGTCGGTGACGAGGATCGTCGGGCCGTCGATGGGCGGCAGTTTCAGTCCCGCCGGAAGCTGCGCGCTCGTCGCGACGACGACCGCGTGAACGTTTGCGGGAAAGCTGCTAGAAACGGGAAAACGGGCGTAACGGTAATCCGCTAGCGCGCCGAACCACGAAGCGAGCACGCCGGCGCTCCTGAGCGTCGCGCTGTCCGCCGATGCGGGCAGCACGAACGGCATCGTCAGGCGGCCCACGTCGCGGGCATCGAAAAACGGCGCGGGCAAGAGCGCGAGATCGTTCGGCAGCTTGATCGGCGCGGTGTCGAGCACGAATTCGCTCGTCGGGCTGATATCGGCCCAGAGCGCGGTGTTGGCCGGGTCTTCGCACTGCTCCACCGTGTAATGGCCGATGAAGCGCAGCCCGAAGTCGTTGTAATCGGTGAACAGACGCGGATCGAGCGGAATGTCCTGCGTGACGACGCTGCCTGCGTGTTCCTTGTCGAACGGCACGGTCGCGACGACTTCGTTGTTGATCGACAGCTTCACATGCGAGAGCGCGAAGACGAGCGCGGGCGAATACGTGTAGCGCAGACGTAGCCGCGCGCCGGTCACGACGCGGTCGAGCCGCACGCCGAGCACGACGGAGCGCGCGTCTTCCAGGCCGCGCAGGTGGATCGGCTGGTAAGCGCCGAGAGCGGCGAACGGAACATGGACAGACTGCGCATCGGCGACAGGGGCAGACGCCGGCGCGGGCGCGATGACGGGCGTGGCCGGCGCGGGCGCGGCGGACAGAACGGAGGCGTACAGGGCGCTGGCGGCCAACGTCAGCGACAGGCAAAAGGAAACGACGGCTTTCATCGACAAGTCTGCTTCGGGTTGAACACCGCGCGCCCCGTACTGGAGCATCGCGGCGTGAGCCCATGCGACAACCGGATGGCCGCAACGCGCAAGGCGGCGGCAAGTCGACAATGAGCGGACAAAAAGGGATCGAGGCGAGCGTTCGGAAGGCGATATACCGCGTGATGCGAGCGCGACCGGAAGCGCCTTGCTGCGAAAGCGCTGGCTCAGAGCCGAGAACTTTCTTATGCTTGTCGGTCTATTGTTGGCACACCTTGCCGACGACCAGCGCGCGCAACAGTATCACAAATCGCGACACAATATTCCAAATGTACTTTGTTCAGCAAAAACGCTACAACGCCACATGGTAAGACGTACCTCTTCTCCGCATTCGTCTCCGTCGTCGTGGACTCAGCCGGCCGGCGGGAAGCGCGGCGGCCTTCTGCGCGGCGTGTTCGCGCTGCGCCATTCGTGGAACGGCATCGTCGCGACATGGCGTGAGGAAAGCGCGTTTCGTCAGGAAGCGTGCGTCGCGGCCGTGTTGCTGCCGCTCGCCTTCTTCGTGCCGGCGAGCGCCGCCGAGCGCGTGTTGCTCGCGGCGTCGGTGCTGCTCGTGCTGCTCGTCGAGCTGATCAATTCGAGCATCGAGGCCGCGATCGACCGCATCTCGCTCGAACGCCACGAACTGTCGGGCCGCGCGAAGGACTGCGGCAGCGCGGCGGTGACGGTGTCCATCGCGATCAGCGCGATGACGTGGGCCGTCATTTGCGGACCGCTTGCGTGGCACTGGCTTCGCGCGTGGCTTTGATGCGAGCGTTTGCGAGTCCGTAATACGGCATCGCCGACGCAAGCGTCTCCAGCCGCGTCGTATTCAGAATTCGACGAGCGCGAAGTCTTCCTTGCCGACATCGCATAGCGGGCAGCGCCAGTCGTCGGGCACATCGGCCCAGCGCGTGCCGGGCGCGATGCCATGTTCGGGATCGCCCGCGGCTTCGTCGTAGATCCAGCCGCAGATCACACAGACCCATTGCGCGAATTCGGGCGTGTTCCGAATGCGCGCGGCAGTTTCCTCGACGATGTCAGCCGAAGCCGTCTCATCGAGCGAGACGACGAGCGGACCCGCATGCTTGTCGATGCCCTTGGCGATGAACGCCGACAGCGCCTCATGCAACCGTTGCGCTTCCTGTGCGGTGAGATCGATCCAATAAGGATCGCCCGCGCCGCTGTTCAGCCGCGCGGATGAAAACTGCAACTCCAGTGCAGTGCCCTTCTTGTACATCGTGCGATTTCCGGATACTCGTCGGTTTTCGGATACTAGCACGACTGCCGAAAACGACCGCGCGCGCACAGGCGTTTGCGCGGGAGAAACGTCGCCGCTTCAGGCCGCGCCGCGCGATTGCCTCACCAGCCTTGCGATCCGCCGGCGTCATGCTTCGTCGCGGGAGACGGCTTGCCGCTTTGCGCGCCCGGCGGCGCGGCGCCGCCGGAATCGCGGCTCATTCCGCTGCCCTGCCCGCCCCTGGAAATCGTGCCCGGCGATACATTCGCCGAGCCGTGCACGCCTTGCCCGTTCGCCGACTGTCCGGACGCGCCGCCGCCCCGCCCGCTGGTGCTGCTAGTGCCGTTCGCGCCATTGGCGTCGCCGGCGCATCCTCCGCCGCCGCAGCCCAGTCCGCCGCCCGCCGCGTGAACACTGCTGGCGAGCGCGAGCATGACGCCCGAAATCATCAACCTCGTCTTGTTTGCGTGCATTGCCATCCTCGTAGCGTTGATCCATTCGACGATGCGGTCTGCAATCGACATGCCGTGCATCGGGCAAACGAACAGCGCGGCACGCGCGTTGCGTGACAGCGCTTACGTTGAAAGCAGGCTCGCGGACCGAGGAGGCCGTATGGAAACGACGATCGCACGCGTGTTTCAGACCATGGAAGAAGCGGAGAAGGCCCGCGATGCGCTCGTGAGCGCGGGCGTTCAGCCGGAAGCCGTGGATATCGCTTTTCAGGCGGACGAGGCCGGCCCCGTGCGCGGCAACTTCCTCGCCGGAGACAGCAAGACATCGATAGGTCATCAAGAGGAATACGACGCCCGCTTCAGGCATCAGGGCGAAGTCTCGCGATTCATTCTGACCGTGCGTCTGGACGAAGCGCGAGCAAGCGAGGCCGAAGCCGCGCTTCAGCGCGCCGGCGGACAGACGATCGATGACGTGACCGCCGCATCGCGAGGCAACGGTCCGGCGCGGGCCTGATCGGAGCGTTTCGAGAATCACCGCAAGAAGCCTCGCAGGACTGTCGATTGCTCCGCAGCCACGCCGACAAAGCCAAAGAAGAAACCGCCAAGGAGCCGTCCATGCCCGCCATCACCGCTGAAAGACAGTGGCGCCTTGCCCGAAGCGCGTCGTGCAGTCCGGCGCGCTTCGCCGTGGCGTGCGCCGGTCTTTCGGCGATACCCGTCGGCTTCGCGACCGCGATGCACGCGATGAACGGCGCGCTCGTCTTCTACTTATTGGCATTCCTACACGCATCGTTGATCTGGTTCTGCTTTCTTTGCTATGCACGCCACGCGCTCGACGGCGATATCGTCACGCTGCTGGACGATGTGCTCGTCGTCGAATCCGTGCGTGGCCCGCAGAGGAGGACGCACCGGTTCAACATCCGCTGGGCGGTGCTGCTCGTCACGCAGCGAGGCGCACGCGTGCAGCTTGCCATTCGCTGCGCCGGCGAAACGCTCGAACTCGGCCGCTACGCGACGCAAAGCCGCCGCCTCGCGTTCCTGTCGGAGTTTCAGAGAATCACGCGCTGCGAGATGACCGCGCCCGCCGCCCGCTGATTTCCGCCAAGAATCGTCATGGATGCGTCTATCGTCCTGCTCAAGGCCACCGCCATTCCCGGCAAGCCGGGCCGCGTGACGCTCGTCGTCGCGAACACCGGCGATGCCGGCGTCGAAGTCGTGCGCAGCATGTTCGAGCTGAAGCGCACTTACCCCGGCGCGCGCCACGCGTTGCCGCGCGCGGGCTGGGGCTATACGGTCACGACCGTGATCGTCAAAGGGACCGGGCTGCAGGCGCATTCCGAACTCTGGGCCTGGTTCGATGGCGACACGCGAACCACCTTCGGCGGCATCGTTCCGGCGGATGCGCCCGCCCCCGGCGACGCGCAGTTGTATCTCGCGGGCCGCATCTTCTATCGGCGCGTGAAGGGCGAACTCATGGAAACCGCCTTCTATCGCAGGCTCGATTACGCCGACATGTCCTTCAGCCACATCGACATGGCGGACGGGCCGCTCAACTACTGCGGCAAGGTCGTATTACCCCTGGCACTGGAAGAGCAGCACTGAAAACACGGCGCGGGCATGCACGATGCATGCGTCCCGCACCTTCCAACGAGGCCGCCGGCGGCGAGAGCCTGCCGCACGGCGCGCCCGGATACGAGGACAAGAACGATGTCAGTCACAACCGCCCGGACCGACGATGACGGAGAAGGCGCAATCGCGCGGGAACTTCTCGAACAGCGGGTTCGCACGCTTGCGTATTACATGTGGGAATCGGAAGGCAGGCAAGCCGGCCGCGCCGACGAGTACTACCATCGCGCGCGCCAGCAGCTCGAGGCCGAAACGGACTCCGCGCCACGCGAACGTTCGCAGAAACCGCGTCACAAGAGAAAAGAGCCGCTATAGAAGCGGCCACATGGGAAACGCTAGAGCGCGAGCGCCTCGTGCTCGTCGACCCACGCCATCGCGCGTTCGCGTGCAAATTCGACCGCTTCGTTTTCGTCGACAAAGGACAAGTGGAACTCCATGTCGTGCGACTCGATCTCGTCGTCCGGCTTCGCGGGCGCCATGTAGATGCGCGCATTGCCGACGATGCTGCCGTTCTCGATGCTTGCAGACGTATGAATGGTGCACGAACGATATTGCGATTCCATGGCGCGCCTCCGCGTATGTGATGTTTGGAGGACGCGGAGCATGTGCCGTGCCGCATGCGCGTAACGCGCGGGCCGGGCGAAAAATCGGATAATGCAAAGCCGCCGTGCATGGCGGTCACGCGCCGCATGCCGCGCTTCGCCAACCGCATCCGAAGAATAATCACCATGCGTATTCCACCGCTCAAGGCCATCGTCGCCTTCGAAAGCGTCGCCCGGACCAAAAGCGTGAACCGGGCGGCAGAGGAAATGGGCCTGTCCGCGTCGGCGGTGAGCCATCAGATCGCGAATCTCGAAACGATCATCGGGCAGCCGCTCTTTCAGCGCTCGGGGCGCGGCCTCGTCCTGACGCCGACGGGCGAGCGCTATCTCGCCGACGTGACCGGCCTGCTCGCCGACCTGAGCCGCGCGACGGAACGCGCGTCGAGCCGCAAGGAAGTCGACATTCTGCGCGTGCATTCCAGCCCGAGCTTCGGCCTGATGTGGCTGCTGCCGAGGCTCTCGTCGTTTCAGGAAGACAACGGCGACATTCAGCTGAACCTTGCCTGCTCATACGAGAACGTGTCGTTTTCGAACGGCTATTACGACATCGACATTCGCCACGGCTACGGCAACTGGAGCAACCTCGAAGTAAAAACCGTGCGCGGCGAGTTCATCGCGCCGCTCGCGTCGCCGAAGTATCTGGAGCGCCATCCGGTGAAGACGCCGGACGATCTGCTGTCGCACCGGCTCATCTATTCGGAGTCGCCGCTCATGCAGTGGAAGCAGTGGTTCGGGCGAACGGGCGTCTCCGCGCCGCAGAAGACCTTCGACTTTTCGTTCGACCGCTCGTACATGTCCATCGAAACCGCCGCCCTCGGCCTCGGGATCGCGCTGGAAAGCGTGATGCTCGCATCGGTGAAGATCAGCGAAGGCGCGCTCGTGCCCGTGTTCGACGCGAGTCATGCGGTGGAAGTCGGCGCGCATCATCTCGTGTATCCGAGCCAGAACGCCGACCTGCCGCGCGTCGAACGCTTTCTCGCGTGGATCGAGCGCGAAGCGGCGCGCGACTTTCAGGCCGCGCGATAGCGTGCGGTGCGAGCCGCGTTCGCGGCCCGCACCAGGCCTTTCGATGCTTCACGCCGAGAGCGCCGGATCGCTCACGCCATCGCGCCCCGTCTCCACGCGGCCCGCGAAACGCCGCTCGAACGCGCTGTCGGTATCGACCGTCACGCGCACGTCGTACCAGCCATGCGATGCGCGCAGATCCAGATAGAGCGTTTCGGTATCGCCGCCCGCCACGCGCCGCTGGATAGTCTTCGACGGCTCGTAGTCGTTCGTCACGCTGAACGTGCATGCGCCGCTGCCGGTGTTCTTGAGGCGCAGTTCCAGATTCCCGTTCGCGACGTCGTAGCCTTCCGCCGCTTCGGGCCGCGCCTCGTTACGGGACCACCACGCATGCGATGCCGCGACCTTCCCCGCAAGGCGCCGCAAGTATCCGTTCGGGCCATGCACGACGAAGTCGTAGCTGCCATCGGCATTCGCGGCGACGCGGTCGGCGAGACGCTTGTTCGCTTCGACCGTGTACGTGCGCGGGCGTCCGTGCTGCCATTGCGATACAGCAGGAACACGGCGCCCGCCGCGCCGGTATTCACGAAATCGAACGCGATGGCGCCGCTGTGCGCATCGGCATGGGCGCGCACGAAAAGCTCATACGGAAGCGCGCGCGAAGGGCGCACGCCCGGCTCCTGCGCCGGCATCGCGCCGACGGCGGGCGGCGGCGGAACGTAGTCCGGGTGACGCGCCTTGTCGGGCGGCGCGTAGGCGGCCGTGCCCGGCAGCGACGGCAGGCCGCGATTCGGGTTGCGGAAGTCGAACGCCGAAGTCAGATCGCCGCAAATGGCGCGACGCCACGGCGAGATGTTCGGCTCGGCGAGGCTGTGCGATCGCCCGAAGCGCTTCTGAATGAAGCGAATGACCGACGTGTGATCGAACGTCTCCGAGCAGACCCAGCCGCCGCGCGACCACGGCGACACGACGAGCATCGGCACGCGCGCGCCGAGACCATACGGACCGCTCGCGTACTTCTCGCTGCCGGGGAAAATCTCCGCGCTCGTATCGACGGTCGACAGCCCGTTCGCGCTCGATGCCGGCGGAAACGGCGGAACGATGTGATCGAAGAAGCCGTCGTTCTCGTCGTAATTGATGAGAAGCGCGGTCTTGCTCCACAGGTCCGGGTTCGAAGTCAGCACCTGGAGCACCTGATCGACGTACCACGCGCCGTAGTTCGCCGGCCAGTTCGGATGCTCCGAATACGCTTCGGGCGCGACGATCCAGGAGACTTGCGGCAGCGTGCCCGCCTGCACGTCCGCCTTGAACTGCGCGAAGTAGTCGTCGCCTGCGGCGGCGTTGGTGCCGCGCCGCGCTTTTTCATAGAGCGGGCTGCCCGGCTGCGCGTTCTGATACTGCGTGAAGTAGAGCAGCGAGTTGTCGCCGTAATTGCCGATGTACGGGTCCTGCGTCCAGCCCCACGATCCCTTTTTGTCGAGACCCGTTCCCGCGTCCTGATAGATCTTCCACGAGATGCCCGCGCGTTCCAGCACTTCGGGGAACGTGGACCAGCCGTAGCCCGCTTCCGCATTGTCGACGACCGGGCCGCCGCCCGTGCCGTCGTTGCCCACGTAGCCGGTCCACAAGTAGTAGCGGTTCGGATCGGTCGATGTGTTCGTCGAGCAGTGATACGCGTCGCAGATCGTGAAGGCGTCGGCGAGCTGGTAGTGGAACGGGATGTCGTCGCGCTTCAGGTACGCCATCGTCGTCGCGCCCTTGTACGGCACCCACTGGTCGTAGCGCCCCGCGTTGAACGCGCCCTGCCCGCTCGTCCAGTCGTGCGGCAAGTCCTCGATGAACTGCAATCCGAGGTTCGACGCGCCGGGATGAAACGGCAGCACGTCGCCCGCGCCGGCCGCGATCGGCTGATGAAACACGGACTTGCCGTTGCCAAGACGCACCGCGCGCGTGTCGCCGAAACCGCGCACGCCGCGCAGCGTGCCGAAGTAGTGATCGAAGGAGCGGTTCTCCTGCATCAGCACGACGATGTGCTCGATGTCCTCGATCGATCCGTGACGGTTGTTGGCGGGAATCGCGAGCGCCTGGCGAATGCCCGGCGGAACGATGTTGAGTGCGGCGGCCGCGCCTGCGGTCTGCATGGCGGCGCGCAGGAATTCACGTCGGTTCTGGTTTGTCATCCGTATGCCGTGGGGGGAAACGGTGAAGAAGCGGGAACGCGTCAGTCGACAGTGTGAATCACCGGCGCGGCGAGCGCATCCGGCGAGGTCTGCGCGGCGGCGGATCGGGATACGCGCGCCGCATCGGTCGCGGTCGCCGACGTTGCCACCGACGTTGCCACCGACGTTGTCGCCGATGTTGTTGCCGATACCGCCCAGCTTTCCAGTTCGCTCGTTGCCGTGGTGGCGGGCGCGGCGCCGGGCTGCGCGCTCGTCGTGTCGACTGCCGTAGGGTCTTTGCCGCTGCATCCGCCAACGATTGCGCACGCGAACAGGACGATGCCCGCCGCATGGGCGCGGCGTATTGCGGGTGTCTTCATGCGTCGTCTCCGGCAGCGTGGGCGGTGGCACTCAGCAGTTGCAGGCAGCGGTCGAAAGATTAGCGACGGCATGTGTAAGCAATGTGACCGGCCGATGCATGCCGATTGCACGACGCTAGGTCTGCGGAGCGTCCTCCGTGTCGGTGGCGGTCGTCCTTTCCACCGGCACGCGCACCGCCGATTCCCAGCGCTCGAACCCGCATGCCTCGCACGGCTGAGCCGGGCGCTCGCGCGATTCGCGCGTCACGCCGCAACTCCAGCACGAGAAATAGCCGTCCGCGCCGATGGCACCGAGAAGCGAGCGCTCCATGTCGGGCCGCACCGTGAGACCCGGCGACGCGTCCTTGCGCCAGATAATGCTGATGGACCCCGACGCCTCCAGATAGACGCGGCGCAATTGCCCGAGATGCGCGACGTTCGCCGCGCGCAATTCGGAGGCGAGCATTTCGCGCGAGATCTGGCTCGCCTTGAGGGCGTCGAGCAGGATGCGGCCGTCTTTCACGAGCATCGTCACGTCGCCCTGCTCCAGCACCTCGAACTTGCGCCAGCGCAAGCCGGCGCGCGAACTCAGACGCTGCAGCGCGACGACCGTCAGCAGCACGACCGCCGCCGGCAGCACGCCTTGCGACGACACCTGGATCGGCACGCCGATGGCCGCGCCAAGCATCAGGATGACCGCGAGTTCCGTGATGCTCAACTGCGCCGCGACGCGCTTGCCCATGAGCCGCATCGCGACGAGCAGCAGCAGGTACATCACCACGGCGCGGGGAATGACTTCGACGAGAAACGCCCACGGCCCGTCGCCGATCAGAAGCCGCTCGATGAATGGCATCAGCGTTCCACCTCGGTCACGGCATAGGTCCAGTCGCGCGATCCGCAATGCTCGCAGTGCGAGTCGCCGGCGCGCGCGGATTGAACCGTGTCGCCGCATCGCGTGCAGGCGGCGCAGCCGTCCACGCGCGCTTCCTCCCGCAATTCATCGTCGAATGCCGGCAGCACGGATAGGCCCGGCTTCGCGGGCCGCGCGGGAATGAACGAGAACGCGCCCGACGGCTCCATGTAGAGGCGGCTCACCTGGCCGAGATGCTGCCAGCCGGCGAGCCGCATCGCTTCGAAGACCTTCTCGTGCGGCATCGCGGCGCGCGCGAGTTCCGAAAGCTCCAGACGGCCCTCGCGGGCGAGAAGCGTTACGTCCGTCGATACCATCGTCTCCACGCGCCGATGCGTGATGCCCGCGCGCGCGATGAGCCGCTGCATCGCCACGGCGACGAGCGCGATCAGGAACGGCGGAAGCATGCCGCGATTGGCCGCCTGCAACGGCACGCCGATGGCCGCCGCGAGCGTCACCACGATGGATATTTCGAAGAGCGTGTACTGCGCGGCGACGCGCCGCCCGAGCAGACGCATCGCGATCACGAGCAGCACGTAGGTCGCGCTCGTGCGGATCAGGACTTCGACGAGGAAGTGCCAGTTCGCGTTTCCGAACAGGAAGCGGTGCCAATCGGCGAGACTGAAAGGAGGGGCTTGCACTGCGACACCCGAGGCGGCATTGGCGTTGCGAGGATCATGCATCCGGCGTGCCCGGCACGCGCATCGCGGCGAGCGCCGCTTGCGCGGCTTCGCGTCCGTGCGCCCAGTGCGTTGCGATGGCCGCGCGGCTGAACTGTCCGTCCTTGTAATGCGACGCGCGCTGCGAGAACGTGTAATCCACCGGAACGATGCGTATCGGCTTCGGCTTCGCGAGGGCCGCCGCTTCGATCAGCCGCGGGTCGGACTCGCGGCGCGAGGGATCGATGCAATCGAGCGCATGCGCGAGCAGCGCCTTCAGACGCTGCGACTCGTCGAGCGAATCGTGATAGGCGGCGGCGCGGCTGCCATGCTCGATATTCTTCTGCCGGATCTCGGCGTCGGTCAGGTTGTCGGGAACGGGACCGTCCGGGCTCCAGAGGTCCGCGCGCAGAATCGTCGTGGGCGCGTCGTCCGGCGCGGTCTCGACGATGCGATGCACCGGCGCCGCCGAGACGAGCGAGCCGTCCCAGTACCACGCATCGCCGATCTTCACCGCCGCGAACCACGGCGGCAACGAACCGGACGCAACGATCATCGGCGCTTGCAGCGCTTCGTCGCGATTGTCGAAATAGCGCGGCTTGCCGGTCGCCACGTTCGTCGCGACGACGCTCACGCGCGTCGCGCTGCGGTTGAGTTCGTCGAAGTCGCACAGACTGTCCAGCGTGCCGAGCAAGGGCCGCATGTCCATGACGCTCGCGAGTTCCGGCGCGCCGGTGCCGTTCGTCCACGGCACCGCGAGACGGCGCGTGAAGAAGCCGGGCAATCCGGCGCTCATCGCGTAGTTCTGGTCGGCTTCGGCGAGCATGCGCCGCCTGTCGTCGCTCGACAAGGCCATGCCGCCGTACCACGTGAAGAGCTGGTCGCGCAGCATCGCGCCCGGCACCGAGACGCGTTCGTAGAAGTCTCTCAGGCGATCCATCCGGCGAGACGGCGCATTGCCGAAGAAAATCGCCGCGTTGATCGCGCCGATCGACGACGCGCAGCATGCGTCGATCGTGACGCCGGCTTCGTGCAGCACTTCGAGCACGCCCGCCTGGAACGCGCCGATCGCGCCGCCGCCCTGCATCGCGAGCGCAATGCGCCCGGTCTTGCCGGCATTCGTTTGCTGTGTGCTCATTCCCGCTCCTGCCGTTCAGCGCGCCAACGTTCAACGTGCGTCGGCATTCGCCCAGCCAGAGACGTGCCACGCCGGTCCAGGCACACGTCGTGCGAGGGACGTTGGCGCTTCACGCGCCCACTCAACCTATAAAAGATTCATGCGCAAGCCTCCGAAGCCCAAAGTCCCCGATTTTGAAAGCCGTCAGACGCTTCTGACGGCAAGACGCAACGCCAAGATGGCCCGCTCGACGCACGCCTACGTGCGCGGCAACACGTCCAAGTTTTACGACTGGCTGGAACAGGCGGAAATACGCCTGCCGCAAGGCCCGGCGATCTGGATTTGCGGCGATTGCCATACGGGCAACCTCGGCCCCGTCGCGGATGCGAACAAACGCATCGAGATTCAGATGCGCGATCTCGATCAGACGGTCATCGGCAATCCGGTGCACGATCTGATCCGCCTCGGCCTCTCGCTCGCGACGACGGCGCGCGGCTCCGCGCTGCCGGGCGTCACGACCATCAACATGATCGAAGCGCTCTTCGAAGGCTACGTCCGCGCCTTCGACAAGGACCGCGCCGCCGCCGACGAATGCGGCAAGCCCGAAGTCGTGCGCGTGGTGATGCGCGAAGCGGTGCGCCGCTCGTGGAAGCATCTCGCGCGCGAGCGCCTCGAAGACACGCAGCCGACCATTCCGTTCGGCAGCCGCTTCTGGCCCGTCAGCAAGGAAGAGCGCGCGGAGATCGACGCGCTTTTCGAAAAGGCGACCTACTCGAAGCTCGCAACGATCCTGCGCGACCGCCCCGACACCGGCCATGTGACCGTGCTCGACGCGGCTTACTGGGTGAAGGGCTGCAGCTCGCTCGGGCGTCTGCGCTACGCGGTGCTGCTCGATGTGGACGGTGGCGTGGTCGAAGGCGACGACCTGTGTCTCATCGACATCAAGGAAGGCGTGAAGGCGGCGGCGCCGCGTTATCCCGGCGCGAACATGCCGCGCGACAACGCGGAGCGCGTCGTGGAAGGCGCGCGCAATCTGTCGCCGCATCTGGGCGAACGCATGCGCGCCGCGACGCTGCAGGGACGGCCCGTCATCCTGCGCGAGTTGCTTCCGCAAGACCTGAAGCTCGAGATCGAACACATCGGGCAGGAACAGGCGCAGGAAGTCGCGCGTTATCTCGCGTTCGTGGTCGGCGAGGCGCACGCCCGGCAGATGGACAACGAGACGCGCCGAAGCTGGCTTGCCGAACTGCGGCGCGCGAAGACCAAATCGATCGATGCCCCGTTATGGCTGTGGAGCAGCATCGTCGAACTGGTCGGCAGTCACGAAGTGGGCTATCTCGAGCATTGCCGGCGATACGCGCTCTCGGCGGCATGAAGGCGCTCGCGGATGGAAGCGCTCACGGCGTCTTGCCCGCAGCGGGCGCGCCGCCGCCCGCGCACGTATCGACGCCTTCCAGACCTTGCGCGCGCTTTTTCGCGGCAAGCCGCGCCTGTGCGATCTCCAGGTTTCGCGGGTAGTAGTAGTCGTTTTCCCACGGTTTGTAGCCGACGCTTTCCAGTTCGCGAAGCTCGCACTGCGCGCGCTCGCGCGTCGTCGGCTGCGCGGTTTGCGCGGTTTGCGCGAGCGCGCTCATCGGCATCGGCATCGATACGGCTGCGGCGCATGCGAGCGTCGCCAGAAGAGATGAAGAACGAATCATGAAGCCGCTCCAGCGTAGAACGGAAAGACGACGCTCGATGCGGAGCAATCCCCGCGCCGGTCAGTGTCACGCGCGCTTGAAGAGAAACGGCACGACGAGCCCCGCTCCGAACGCGACATAGACGGCGGCGATATGCGCAACCGGCAAGTGATATTCGAAGCCGGGCGTGAAGCGCTTGGGCACGACGATGTAATCGCCCGCCGCCGCAGCGAGCGTCGTCGCGGCGGCGAGCGCAACGCGCCGCGCACGTTCGGGACGCGTCTCCCGGCGCCGGCTCATCCAGCGGCGCACGGCCGCCACCGCAAGCGCGTTGCCGGCGGCCCAGCCGATCGACATGAGCAGATGGATCGTGAGTCCGGTCGCGATATGCCGGGGCTTCGGATGCGCCGTCTGGTTCGCTTCTTGCGGCCAGACCCAGTGACTCGCCGCGCTCACCGGAGCCGCCGCGCGCTTGCCGTGCAGGCGCGCGCAGATGCCGAGCGCCGCTGTCGAGAGCGCGCCGGCCGCGATGCCGGGCAGCAGAATGTCCTTCTTCGCATCGATGCCCAATGCCATGATCATTTTCCTCACGGGTTGCACGGGACTGCTCGGTTCGCGCATCGCGGCGGCGCTCGCGGCCGAGGGACATTCGCTCGTCTGCTGCGCGCGGCATGCGCCAGCGCACGCGTCGCCGCGCTGCCGCTTCGTCGCGCTCGATCTCGCGCGCATTACCGATCAAGCAACGTTGATGCCGCTCCTCGAAGGCGTCGATGTCGTGGTGAACGCGGTCGGCATTTTCAGCGATCGCTCGGGGCACGACTTCCAGCGCCTGCACGCCGATGCGCCCATCCTGCTCTTCCGGGCCGCCGTGCGCGCCGGCGTGCGCCGCATCGTCCAGATATCGGCGCTCGGCGCGGACGAGCACGCGCATAGCGCATATCACCTGACCAAGCGCGCCGCCGACGATGCGTTGCGCGCGCTGCCGGTGTCATCGCTGATCGTGCAGCCTTCGCTCGTGTTCTCGCCCGACGGCAGCAGCACGAAGTTCTTCACCGCATGGGCGACGCTGCCGCTCGTGCCGCTGCCGGGACGCGGCGCGCAGCGCGTGCAGCCGGTTCATGTCGACGATGTGATCGAACTGGTGACGAAAGGCGCGCTGGCGATGGAAAACGATGCCGCATCGAGCGAATCCGTCGCGGCTGTCGGCCCCGAACCGATGACGATGCGAAGCTATCTCGCCGTGCTCGCGCGTCTTGCAGGCGCCGCGCCGCCAGTCTTTCTTCCGGTTCCGATGCCGCTCGTCGCGCTCGCCGCGCGCATCGGCGAAAAGCTGCCGGGCGCGTTCGTGAGCGCCGACGCCCTCGCGATGCTCGAACGCGGCAACACCGCGCCCGACGACGCCATGCGCCGATGGCTCGGCAGGCCGCCCATCGCGTTGTCGCACATGCCGGCGATGCCGCGCTTCGGCCTGGAAGCGAAGCTCGCGTGGCTCGTCCCGCTTTTGATCGGCTCCATCGCGGCGGTGTGGATCTGGACGGCCATCGTCTCGGCCTGGCTCTATCCGCGCGCGGCGAGCCTCGATCTGCTCGCGCGCGTCGGCGCGCCGCCGGCCACGCGCGTGCTGCTGCTCTACGGCGCCGCCGCGTGCGACCTGCTGCTCGGCGCGCTGTCGCTCGCATGGCCCGCGCGACTGGGCGCACGAACGCGCCTGTGGCAATGCCAGATCGCGCTCATCGTCTTTTATACGCTGCTCATTTCGTGGCGCTTGCCGGAGTTCTGGCTGCATCCGTATGGGCCGCTGTCGAAGAATCTGCCGATGCTCGCCGCGCTCGTCGTTCTCATCGCGCTCGACAAGCGCAAGCCAGCGTGACTTACCTCGTCATCAAGTGGCTGCATGTGCTTTCGTCGACGATCCTGTTCGGCACGGGCATTGGCTCCGCGTTCTATCTGCTCGCCGCGACGCTCGGGCGCGATGTCCGCACCATCGCGCGCGTGAGCCGTCTCGTCGTGCTTGCCGACTGGCTTTTCACGACGCCCACCGCTGTCGTCCAGCCGCTCACCGGCTTTCTGATGATGCACATTGCGGGCTTTCCCGTGCGAACGCCGTGGCTCGCGGCGTCGATCGGCCTCTATGTGTTCGCCATCGCGTGCTGGCTGCCGGTCGTCGTGATCCAGTTGCGCGTCGCCGAGGAAGCCCGCGCGTGCGCCGCCGCCGGCAGGATTCTGTCGCGGCGCTACTGGCGGCTCATGAGCGCGTGGACGATGCTCGGCGCGCTCGCGTTCGTCGCGTTTCTCGGCATCTTCTGGCTCATGGTGACGAAGACGCTCTAACGCCTCGATGCGCTACTTCGACTGCCCGTCGCCCGGCTTGTGGCGGCCCGGCGCCGCGTTCGGCGGTTCGCAGCCGGCGTGCTGAAGACGCTCGCGAGCGGCGTCGACATCGTTCGGGTAGTTGATCTCGTCGGCGATGGGGTTGTAGCCCGCGCACCGGTATTGCGCGAGATCGTTGCGCACGGCCTCGCGCGTCGGATCGGACGCATTGTCCGACGAGGCGGCATGCGCGCCCGAAGATTGAGCGAAGGCCAGTGCAAGCGCGCATGTCCTGGCGATCCGGATGAAAGCCGCTCGGCTCATGAGTCGTGCTCCGCATTTCATTGAATATCGTTAAAGCGTGTTCGGATGCTCGCCGGCTAGTGTGCCGACGGCATCGCCGACGCCGGCAAGCCTTGCAGCCGATGCGCCGCATGGTCCCTTCATGCGCGAAACGAATGGCTGCGACGCTGCCGATTTGAGCATTCGTTATGCCGCGCTGCGCTCGCGCGCGGCGTGGCACGCGCATTGCAGCCGGACGTGGACAGAAGGCGCATCGGGTCATCGATGCATCGAACGAACAGCGAAACGAGGACAGCATGCAAAACGCAGAAGGCAACCCGACACAGGGACAGCAAAAGGAAATGGCGGCCAAGAGCCCCGCCAAGACGCCCGCGACCGGCACCGCTTCGCCGGACGCACAGACGCAGGCCAGAGAGTTCGGCAGCGCGAAGCACGCCGGCTCCGCCGAGCCCGGCCCCGCGGACGAGAACGGCGCGCTGCCTTCCATCGACGACGAGGCGGCCTCGAAGCGCTCGCCCGATCCCGTGCAGGAAGCGAACAGCCGCACCCGCTCGGTCGACAGCGACGGCATGGAATCGACCGACGACACCGTGGACGCCGACGCGAAGTCCATCGAAGCGAGCCGCGATCTCTCGGGCTGGCACGACAACGTCATCTCGTCGAACGCGACGCTCGTGAACAACGTGCGCACGCCGGCGCGCGGACTGGGCGGCATCGACAGCCGGCCGACCGGCAACATGCCCGCCATTCTGCCGAGAAAGGGCTATCGCGTCGTGATGTGCGAGACGCTCTATGAGCAGGAGATGAACGGCTCGAAGACCTCGCATGTGATCCGCTTCGAGCGCACCGGGGATGCTTGAGCGCTGATTGCGTGCTGTATGCGCGCGCATGAATCGCAGAGAAGACGCTTGTTGAAGGAGAACGAAAATGGGCTTGTTCAAACGTCATCGTGAAGCGGGCAGTGCCGGCGCCGGTCTTTATGTTTCCGAATTCGAGCAGTTTCTGAACCGCATGAAGGAGGACCATCCGGAGATCGACCGCAATCAGGTTCTCGGGCGCGCGCTGCTATGGGACAAGCTGCCGCGACTGCCGGATTCACCGGATTCGGCCGGTCAGGAAGGCAAGCTGCGCCAGCCGTCCTACGTTTATTACAACGACATCGACTAGCGCGTTCAGCGTTCAAGTTCGGCCTTCGCGCCGTGAGAGACGCCGCGTTTTTCCGCCAGGCACATCCGGCGGAAAACGCGGCGTCTTGCCGTGCGTCGACGACGCGCAGCTTTCATCGACGGCAACCGCTGCTCACCGCTCGCTCTCCTCGTCCCGAATGCGCGGCCGCCAACGACGCCGGGCGCGCAAAGCCGCTAAAATGCCTGGCTCAGGGGACATCATCAACCATCGACCACTCCGCCCCAATTCATACGTCTTGAGCAATACGTCCCCATTGCCGCGTGTAAGGGTCAGCGAGACAAGGAACCGATGACGAAGGCCATGCGCAATCACAAGAACACGAGCGACAACCCGGCAGACGCGTTCGAGCACCGCGACTGGGCGCGCATCTGGGTGGAATCGACCACCAATCTCGCGGCCTTCTGCCTGAGTCCCGAAGGCTTCGTCTCGACATGGAATCCCGGCGGCACGGCCATGTACGGCTATGCGCCCGAGGAAATCATCGGACGCCATTACGCCGTCTTCTTTCCCGAGGACGTGCGCGAACGCACTATCCTCGAAACCGAACTGCGCGAAGCGCGCGCGCACAAGAGCTTCGAGACCGAAGGCTGGCGAAGGCGCAAGGACGGCTCGGTGTTCTGGGCGAGCGTGCTCACCACCGCGCTGCACGACCCCGACGGTACGTTCATCGGCTTCGTGAAGGTCGTTCGCGACGAAAGCGAGAAGCGCAAGGCGCACGACGCCGTGATCGAGAGCGAACGGCGCTTCCGGCTGCTGGTCGAGGGCGTGACCGACTATTCCATCTTCATGCTTTCGCCCGAAGGCCTCGTCACGAACTGGAACAGCGGGGCGCGGCGCATCAAGGGCTATACCGCCGATGAAATCATCGGCTCGCATTTCTCGCGCTTCTATTCGCCAGAAGATGCCGCAGCGGGGCTGCCGCAACGCGCCCTCAAGACCGCCGCGCGCGAAGGGCGCTTCGAATCCGAAGGCTGGCGCCTGCGACGCGACGGCACGCGCTTCTGGGCGCATGTGATCGTCGATGCGATCCGCGACGAAACCGGCACGCTGATCGGCTTTGCCAAGATCACGCGCGATGTCACCGAAAAGCGCGAAGCGGATCAGCTTCTGGAGGAAACGCGCGCCGCGCTTCTGCAGGCGCAGAAGATGGAAGCCATCGGCAAGCTCACGGGCGGCGTCGCGCACGACTTCAACAACGTGCTGCAAGTGCTGCGCGGCAATCTGGAACTGCTGCGCAGCCGTTGCGCGGGCGACAACTGGAGCATGGACCGTCTTTCCAATGCCATCGACGCGGTGGAGCGCGGAGCGAAGCTCGCGTCGCAACTGCTCGCGTTCGGGCGAAGGCAGGCGCTGCGGCCCGTATCGGTGAATCTCGCGGCGATGGTGCGCGGCATGGACGATCTGCTGCGGCGCGCGCTCGGCGAGACGATCGAGGTGGAAACGGTGGTGTCGGGCGGGCTGTGGAACGCGTTCGTCGACATGCATCAGCTCGAAAACGTGCTGCTCAATCTCGCGATCAACGCGCGCGACGCGATGCCCGACGGCGGCAAGCTCACGCTCGAACTGGCCAACGCGATGCTCGACGACCGCTACGTGCGCTCGCTGTCGGACGTGCCGGCGGGACAGTACGTGATGCTCGGCGTCACCGATACGGGCGTCGGCATGCCGCCCGAAGTCGTCGAGCGCGCGTTCGACCCGTTCTTCAGCACGAAGCCCGAAGGCGAAGGCACCGGGCTCGGCCTCAGCATGGCGTATGGCTTCGTCAAGCAAAGCGGCGGGCATATCCGCATCTACAGCGAGGTCGGGCATGGAACGACGGTGCGCGTGTATTTACCGCGCTCGTCGGTGGAAGCGTTCGAACCCGTGGCGTGGCGAAACGCGCCGGTGACGGGCGGCACGGAAACGGTGCTCGTCGTCGAGGACGACCAGAAGGTGCAGGCCACCGTGATCGAAATGCTTTCGGATCTCGGCTACCGCGTGCTCAAGGCCGACAACGCGGATCAGGCGCTCGTCGTGCTGAGCAGCGGCGTGCATGTCGATCTCGTCTTCACGGACGTGGTGATGCCGGGCACGCTGAAGAGTCCGGAAATGGCGCGGCGCGCGGTGGAATTCCAGCCGCATTTGCGCGTGCTTTTCACGTCGGGTTATACGCAGAACGCCATCGTTCACGGCGGGCGGCTCGATCCTGGCGTGGAGTTGCTGAGCAAGCCGTATAGCCGCGAAGACCTTGCGTTCAAGATTCGTCAGATGCTCGGGCAGCCGAGTGAACAGCGGCGGGCGCCCGCGCCCGCCGCCGCCAATGCGCTTCCCGCCGGCGATGGAAAGAAGCGCCTGCTCGTCGTCGAAGACGACAGCTTCGCGCGCGAGGCGCTGAGCGAACTGCTCGTGATGCTCGGACATCACCCCGTTAGCGCGGCGAATGCCGCCGAAGCGCTCGACGCGATGAAAGACAGCCGCTTCGACGTGCTGCTCACCGACATCAACTTGCCGGACATGCCGGGCACCGAACTCGCGCGCCGCATGATCGAACGCTGGCCCGGCGTGCGCGTGATCTTCTCGTCCGGCGATACGGTGCTGCCCGACGAAGTGCAAGGGTTTCACTGGCAGGCGCTGCGCAAGCCCTACACGCTCGAGCAACTGGAAGAAGCGCTGCGCGATAACGGCGGCTCGCGCTGAGCCGTCTGCACGCGGGCCGGGCACGCCGGCCCGCGCTCCTTCGACGCATCACGCCGCTGCAACTTCGATGCGTCGCGGCTTCGCTTCCTCGCGGCGCGGCAGCGTGAGCTTGAGCACGCCGTCCTTCAGGCTCGCTTCGATCTTCGACAGATCGAAGTCCTCGCTCACCGAGAACGTCCGCGAGAAATACGGCGCGCGGACTTCCGCGTGCGCAAGCCGCAGATTCGACGGCACCGGCACGGCCGATTCCGCATCGATCGTCAGGCGCCCGTCCTGCACCTTCACGTCGAGCCGGTCCTTGGAGACGCCCGGCAAGTCCGCCCACAGCGTGAGCGCGTGCGCGTCCTCGACGATATCGACGCTCGGCGCAAGCGTCATGCGCCGCCGTTCCTGGCTGGACGCCTGACGCGACACCGCGCCTTGTTCGCGTTCTGCTATCCGGGTGTTGTCGCTCATGATGTCACCTCGTTTTCATCGCTCGTTACCAGTCATTGAACCGTGATGGCGCGCGGCTTCGATGCCTCGCGCTTGCCGACCGAAATCAGCAGGCAGCCGTCGGCGTAGCGCGCCTGCACATTGTCGGGATCGGCTTGCTGCGGCAGTTCGATCACGCGGCGGAACGGGCCGTTGAAACGCTCCTGCGCGTATTCGCGCGCCTTCGGGCAACTCGCCTTCGCGCGCCGTGCGCTCGCCGGCGATGGTGAGCAGACCTTTGTCGATGGAAACGTCCAGCTTGCTTGCGTCCAGTCCCGGCGCGAACGCGACGATCTCGACCGTGTCGTCCGTCGAACCGATGTTGACTTGCGGGAACATGCCGGGGCGGCCCGAGCGCAGGCTGCCCGGAAAGCCGTCGAAGAGGCTGGACATTTGGCGTTGCAGTCGCTCCAGATCCCCGAAGAGATCGGCCGCAGTGAAAGCATCGTTCATTTTTGCTCTCCTCTGGCGGCAAGAGGCGAAGCATGGGCGAAGCTCGTGCGCTTCAGCTTAGGCTGCCCCATTGCCGCGGACAAAGTAAGTTGAAACACGCAGCGCCCGTTGCGGGCCACTGCCTTTACACGGCCAATATATGAAAGCGCGCGATTTTTTCAAGGGCCCCGCTTCGATCCTCGCGCGCTTGAAAAACGCGGCGTCGCCCATACCGTCCGGCCACCGAATCATTGGGAGAATGTCATGGAATTCGATACGGACTGGAGAACCATCGGAAGACATCGGGTCAAGCTGCGCTCGACCAAGGGCTTTCCCACCGGGAACCTGCATCAGGTCGCGGAACTCGCGCGCCTCGCCGTGGACCACAACATGAGCGCGCGCGCACGCATCGTCGAGATCGTGTTCCGGCAGGAGAAGGTGTACGACATCACCGTCGGCACGACGATGACCGAGGACCGCGTCTGCGCGCCGCAGCTCGAAGCGGCCATCGCGACGCTCATCGGCCTGCCGGCGGAACAGGTGAACCTCTTCGTGCAGACGGTCACGCAGGAGGAAGTGGACCTGCACTTCGGCGTCTACGAAAGGATGCTCGCCGAAAAGCTCGGGACCATCGCGCCGATACAGTGACGCCCGCGGTGCCTTCCGGCGCGCCGCGCCTCGCCGCGCGGCACGACGCTTGCGTGCGGACTCGCGCGTGCATCGACGCCGCGACTCTCCCCGGGAGGCATCATGAAACTGCTTACTACTCAGGACGGCCTGCCGCGGCTGTCGTGGGGTTCGATCATCGCGGGCGTCATCCTTTCGATGATCGTCTACCTCATCATGAGCGTGCTCGGCACGGCCATCGGCGCATCGCTGCTCTCTCCGATGTCGAAGCCCGACACGTTGCGCGGCTTCGGCTTCGGCTCGGGCGTGTGGGTGATCGTGACGACGGTGCTCGCCGTGTTCATCGGCTCGTACTACGCCGGACGCTGCGCGCCTGTGCTCGGATGGCTGCACGGCCTGCTGTCGTGGGCGGTGATGACCCTTCTCATCGTTTTCGGCATGACGTCGCTGATTACGGGCGCGGTCAGCACGGCCGGCAGCATCGCGGCGACGAGCGCGCAAGTCGGCGCGACGGCCGCGAATCAGGCAGGCGGCGGCAATCAGCTCATCGATTCCGCGAAGCAGCAAGTGCAGGCGGCGGTCGCATCGGCAGCGTCGGCGGCATCCGCGCCGGATGCCGAACAGAACGCGCGGCAAGCCGCCGACACCTCCGCGCGAGGCGTCGCCCGTGCAAGCTGGTTCTCGTTCGCCGCGCTCGTCGTGGGCGCGATCATCGCGATCGTCTCGGGCGGCGCGGGCTTTCGTCATCAGCCGCCGTTCGAG
This sequence comes from Caballeronia sp. Lep1P3, assembly GCF_022879595.1. Classification (NCBI taxonomy): domain Bacteria; kingdom Pseudomonadati; phylum Pseudomonadota; class Betaproteobacteria; order Burkholderiales; family Burkholderiaceae; genus Caballeronia; species Caballeronia sp. Lep1P3. The sequence continues at coordinate 270,826 of NZ_CP084268.1, forward strand.
GAAGGCGGCGGATCGGCGCTGGATCGCGATAACACGGCCAATCGCAATCGCACCGTGCAAACCGGCGGGCGCCTCTAAGCGCCCGGCGAACCTGCACACGCACCCACGGAGACGCCGATGAGCGCCGAGGAAAAGCCCACGAATCCGGACACGGCGAACACGGCGAACGCGACGAGCGCGACAAGCGCGCCCTCGTCCGACACGCCCGACGAAGTCCGGCTCTCCGCCGTACAGGAAGAACTCGCCGTTGGCGTGCGGACGACCGAGACGGGCGCGGTGCGCGTTCGCAAAGTGGTGCATGAAGAGATGCACCCGGTTTCCATGCGATTGCGCGCCGAAGAAGTGGAAGTCAGGCGCGTGGCGGTGAACCGTCCGGTCGAGGAACGCGCCGAGCCGCGTCGCGAGGGCGACACGCTCGTCATTCCTGTCTACGAATATGTGCCTGTCGTTCGCATGCAACTCACCTTGAAAGAAGAGGTGTATGTGACGACCCGGCAGACGCAGCAGGACGTCGTTCACCACGTTCTTTTGAACTCCGAAGAATTGGTGGTCGAGCGCCGCGAAGGTGCGCGCGGCGAGTGGAAGCCGGACCCGGACGCCGGCTGAAGTCTTTTGCGCGAGAGCGCGGGAACGAGCGTTGCGCTCATGGACGCACGCGCTTCAATCCCGGCTTGCGTATGCCTACTTACTTACGGAGATGCTGCAATGACTCAGACCATCATCGGTGTATTCAACACCATCCAGGATGCGGAGCTCGCACAGACTCGCCTCGAAGCAGAAGGCATCGCCCGCACGGATATGAACGTGCACACCAACGACACTGGCATGGGCACGGACACGGCTACGTCCATGACCGGTGACGCCACGGATCGCCCTGTCGGCGAGGCGCACGAAGGCGCGATGGGCCGCATCGAGCACTTCTTCAAGAACCTGTTCGGCGATGACGACCGGCCCGAGGAAGTCGGGCATTATCAGGAAGCGGTACGTCGCGGCGGTGCGCTGCTGTCGGTGGACGTCACCGACGAAACGTCGGTCGAGCGCGTGCGCGATGCGCTTTACGCAGCCGGCGCCATCGACATCGATACGCGCGTCGCGCAGTGGCGCAACACGGGTTATACCGGCTATGACCGCAACGCGCCCGCTTATACGGCGGATCAGGTCGCCGCTGAGCGGCAGGCGTTTCCTGTCGTGCAGGAATCGCTCGAAGTCGGCAAGCGCGAAGTGCAGACGGGCGGCGTGCGCGTCTATTCGCGGCTGACGGAAACGCCGGTGAGCGAATCGGTGAATCTGCGCGAAGAGCATGCGAGCATCGAGCGCAGGCCGGTCGATCGTCCGGCGACGGCGGCGGACCTGAAGGAAGGCTTCGTCGAGATCAGGGAAACGGCCGAGCAGCCCGTCGTCGCGAAGACGGCGCGCGTGGTCGAGGAAGTGGTGGTGGGCAAGGAGGAATCGAACCGCACCGAGACCATCCATGACACCGTGCGCGGCACCGAAGTGCAGATCGAGAGAACGGCGGGCACGGAAGGCGTCGGCGGAGTCGCGGGCACGGGCGGCACGACGGGCGGCGTAGCGGGAACCGGCGGTGTGACTGGCGTGGAAGGCGCCGGCACCGTTCCTCCGGCGAAGAAGACGCCGCTGTAACGGACTGTGAATTGATGGCGCGCCGGATCGCTCGCGAGGGTCCGGCGCGTTGCCATTCACGCTCGCGGCGAAATGACAAATTATTAGTTGACTGAATCGTTTGGGTTTGGCACAATAGCGATCGAAGTACAAGAAGTCGATTGCTGCTCATCAATAGCCCGATTTTTCCCGGTATTCGTTGTCCACTCCCTCCTTGCCGCTTCGCCCCGCTCTTTCGAGCAACTTCAATTTTTATTTTCAGGATTTTCATGGATACCGGTATTGTCAAATGGTTCAACGACACCAAGGGTTTCGGCTTCATCACGCCGGATAACGGCGGCGACGACCTCTTCGCGCACTTCTCCGAAATTCGCGCTGACGGCTTCAAGACGCTGGCCGAAGGCCAAAAGGTGAGCTTCGAAACCAAGCGTGGCCCGAAGGGCATGCAAGCTTCGAACATCAAGCCGCTGTAATTGCGCGGCGGAGCGTTCCGCCGTCATTACGCCGCAGCTAATCGGGAACCGAGACCTCGGTTCCCGAGCTTTCTTCCTCCCGCGCTTTTCCTCCGTTTTTCCCCGCTTTTTCCGCGAATATCTCCGCCAGGCTTTTATTTCCGGCGTCGACCGATCGCGCCGATACGCGCATCGTCTCCAAGTTTTCCTTTCGCACGTAAGAAGCGCCAAACAAAAGCGCTCACATTCAAAATTAAAATGACATCGTTCCATCATTACCGCGGCTATGCGGTGCACGCCTTCGCGCATCCTTTGCGCGACAACACTTTCTCCGCCGATCTCCTGCTCGAACGCAGCGGCGAGAGCCCGACCGACGCGCAGTACCGTTTCTTTTCACTCGACTACTTCTCGAAAGAAGCCGACGCCGTCGACTTCTCGCGCCAATGGGCGCGCGAGTGGATCGACGCACGCGGATAATCCGGTCATCGGTAATTAACACGCCCAGACAGTTACAATGGCGCGCTTTTTTACCTCGCTCGACGTTATCGACAACGCCTGATCGATAATTAACATTCAACACGCCAAACGTTTTCCTGCGGCGTCCGGCCCTCAAGCCTCGCGTGCCCCTGCCGATATCCGGTAGAGGGTGGCTTCTACGGTTCATCGGTCTCGTGTGACCTCAGAACCGGGGGCCGCCGGTGGCATCGTCCAAGTCGATTGAGCCGGCTGAGAAAAGGAAAACATGCGCGTTGCCCCAAAAACAACAAACCGGCAACTGTTCAACACGATCTGGCCGTTCTTGGCCGTCGTCATTTCGCTTTTGGCGATGGCGGCGACGAGTCTGTCGATCATGTCGTCGGTGCGCGCGTATATCGGCGGCGAGAGCACCTGGTCCAAGGGCCAGAAAGACGCCGTGTTCTGCCTCGTGCGCTATGCGCAGACGGGCGACGAGCATGCGTTCGAGCAATACGAAAGCGCGATCGCTTATCCGCTGAGTCTCAAAGCGGCGCGGCTCGCGCTCGACCGCCCGGACCCGGACGTGCCCGCCGCGCGCGCCGCGCTCCTTGCGAGCGGCGTGTATCCCGCCGACGTCGGCGCGGTCATCTGGGTTTTCCGCACGTTCCGGCGCGCGAGCTACTTTCAGGAAGCGGTCGCGTACTGGACGACGGGCGACCTGCTCGTCGACAGGCTCGCGCAAGCCGGGCGCGAACTGCGCGCCGCCGTGCCGCGCGGCCCGGCGGCCCACGCCGAAGTCGAGCGCCTCACCAACGAAGTCTGGAACATCAACGGATCGATCGCGCCGATCTCGCGCGCCTTCGCGGCCGTGCTCGGCGCCGCATTCCGACAGACCGCGATGCTGCTCTTCACGGTCAACGTCGTCGTCGCCGTGCTGCTGGTGTGCCTCGCCGCGTGGTATGCGCGGCGCTTCATCACCGCGCGCGTCGCGACCGAAGACGCGCTGCGCCGAAGCGAGGCGCGCGCGAAAGCGACGCTCGGCTCCATCGGCGAGGCGGTCGTGTCGGTCGGACCGTCGGGGCTCGTCGAATTCATCAATCCCGCCGCCGAAAAGCTCTTCTGCCGCGAGGCCGCCGCGTGCGTGAACCGGCCGCTCGGCGCGCTCGTCACCGTGGCGCGCGAATGGGACCGCCGTCCCGTCGATGTCATCGACGAAGCGCTCAAGGGTTCCGAGCCGGAGGAAGTGGGCGGCGACCTGATTCTCACCAACGCGCTCGGCGTCGATATCGTCGTGCAGGCGATCACGTCCATCGTGCGCGATACATCGGACACGCTCACGGGCGTCGTGCTGCTGCTGCGGAACATGACGCGCGAGCGCGAGTACGTGTCGAATCTGGCCTGGCAGGCCACGCACGACGGTCTCACCGGACTGCTCAACCGAACCGAGTTCGAAAGGCGCCTCAGCACCGCGCTCGATCCCGAATCCGACGTGGATGCCGCGCACCGCGCGCAAATGCTGATGATGCTCGACCTCGACCAGTTCAAGGTCGTGAACGACACCTACGGCCACGCCGCCGGCGACGCGATGCTGCGCGAAGTGGCGATCTTCATCGAACAATGTCTGCGCACTGACGACGTGCTGGGCCGGCTCGGCGGCGACGAATTCGGCGCCTTGCTCTGCAATTGCGACAAGTACGAAGCGATGCAGATCGCCGAGCGGCTGAGAAAGGACGTCGCGGCGTTCGAATGGTCGTGGGAGACGCATCGGCTCTCGACGAGCGTGAGCATCGGCGTCGTCGACTTGAGGCAGCCGCGGCTCGACGTCGAAACCGCGATGCGCTACGGCGACATCGCCTGCTATCTCGCGAAGGAGCGCGGCCGCGACCGCGTGCATCTCGCGGTGCCCGGCGACAAGGAACTCACGCGCCACGCGAGCGAGATGTCATGGTGCGGACGCATCAAGGACGCGCTCGCCAACGACCGCTTCTGTCTTTACGCGCAGGAAATTCAGGTCACGGACCCGCAGGTGCGGCGTCTGGACTTGAGCCGGCACGTCGAAATCCTGCTGCGCATGGTCGGCGAAGGCGGCGACATCGTGCCGCCGGGACTCTTCATGCCCGCCGCCGAACGCTACGGGCTGATGTCGGCCATCGACCGCTGGGTCGTGCGCGCCGTCTTTTCGACGCTCGCGAGCACGCCGCAGACCGAACGCCTTCAGTACGCGATCAACCTGTCGGGCGCGTCGATCGGCGACGAGCGCTTCCTGCAGTTTCTCAACGAGCAGTTCTCGACGAGCGGCGTGCCGCCATCGGCGATCTGCTTCGAAGTCACCGAAACCACCGCCGTCGCCAATCTCGCCGCCGCCGCGCGCTTCATCCGCGAGCTGAAGAAGCGCGGCTGCAAATTCGCGCTCGACGACTTCGGCGCGGGCATGTCGTCCTTCGGCTATCTCAAGCACTTGCCGGTGGACTACATCAAGATCGACGGCGGATTCATCAAGGACATGCTCAAGGATGCCGTTAATCGCGACATGGTCGCGGCAATCAACGACATCGGCCATTCGATGGGGCGTCTCACCATCGCGGAGTATGTGGAAAGCGAAGCCATCCTGCGTGCGCTTCGCGAGATGGGCGTCGACTTCGTACAGGGTTTCCATGTTGGACGCCCCGCACCCTGGGCACGGCATGTCGAATACATCAACATCTAAGGAGAACACGTTGGATCCGACTTTTCAGCGGGTTGGCGATCTGAAAGACATCGCGAGCTACCCGGCATGGCTTGGCGACGTACTCGCCGAAACGAACGAAGCGAAACAAGGCGTCATCACGCATCCGATCTTCAAGGCAATGCGCGAGGCGAAGCTCGAGCCGCGTCAGGCCGAAGCGTTCCTCGTGAACGGATGGCCGGTCGTCGAGCAGTTTCCGCAATACATGGCGATGAACCTGCAAAAGGTCCGCTACGGCCATTCGCGCGGCGAAGACCTCGCGCGGCGCTATCTGACGCGCAACATCCGCGTCGAGCAGAACCATGCCGACTACTGGGTCGACTGGGCCGCCGCGCATGACGTGAGCAAGCGCGCGCTGATGAAGGGCAACGGCCCGTCGCTCGCGTTCGCGCTCAGTCACTGGTGCTGGAAGAGCAGCAGCACGGACGCGCTCGCGGCGAGCATCGCGGCGACGAACTTCGCGATCGAAGGCGTGACCGGCGAATGGTCCACGCTCGTGTGCGGCAGCGAAACCTACGCGAACAGCTTCCCCGTCTCCATTCGACGCAAGGCGATGCGCTGGCTCAGCCTGCACGCGCATTACGACGACGCGCATCCGTGGGAAGCGCTCGAAATCGTCGCGACACTGCTCGGCAATGCGCCCGGCGTGGACGAGGTTCATTCGGTGGAGCGCAGCATCGCCATGAGCTACGAGTACTTCAAGATGAGCCTCGACTGCTGCCTGTAACCGCGCCGGCGTCACTCGTTACCCGCTCGGGAATGTCTCGCGCCAGGCCTTTCGCGCTTGGCCGGACAGCCCGAACCTATTTGGAAACAAGCATGAAGATGAAGCAAATCGCGTGTGCGGCCGCCGCAGCGTTGTGTGTCACCGGCGCTCACGCACAGGCGGCGGGCGATGTCGTCGTCAACGCCGGATGGATGCACTTCGCGCCGCAGGATTCGAGCGGCCCCTTCAAGATCAACGCGCGCGGACAGACGATGACGCAGCCGGGCGCGGGCGCATCCGTGAGCGATGCGGACACCTTCGCCATCACGACGACGTACTTCGCGACCGACCACATCGCCGCCGAAGCGATCATGGGCGTGCCGCCGAAGTTCAATCTCTATGGCACCGGCACGCTCGCTCCGTTCGGCAAGCTCGGTTCGGCGCGCGAATGGAGCCCGACGCTGCTGCTCAAGTACTACTTCGGCAGCGCGCAGAGCCGCTTCCGCCCGTATGTGGCGGCGGGCGGATCGTATGTGTGGTTCTCGGACGAGAAGCTCACGAGCGGCATGGGCAGCGGCGCGTTCCTGTATTCGCCGCAGTTCGGCCGCGCGCTCGAAGGCCCGACGAACGTGAAGATCAGCAGTTCGTTCGCGCCCGTCGCCAACGCCGGCTTCACGTATAACTTCTCGCAGCACTGGTCGGCGTCGTTCTCGGTGTCGTATATGTGGCTGTCGGCGCGCGCGCGGATCGAAACGCAATCGGCGGTGGGCACGGTGCGCAGCGAATCGAAGATCAAGCTCGATCCGGTCGTGACTTTCCTGTCCGTGGGTTATCGGTTCTAAGGCGTCGTCGCGCGGCGCAACGGCGCGCCGGGCTTGTTCGAAGTCACGACTTCTGCCCGCGCCCCGTCTTTTCCTGCAATTCGTCGATTCTTCGCGAGGCGTCGGCCTTCGTGAGCGACGGATCGAACGGCTCCTTCGCCTCTTCGCTGAGCGTCTTGAGATACGACGCCTGCGCGCCGGTCATCGGCTCGTCGCCGGTGACCCATTCGTCGGGATCCTTTTCGGCGTTCGATGTCGGCGACGCCTTCGGATTGTCGATGCGCGGATCGCTTCCTTCGTCGTGACGTTCGGCGTTTTCGGTCGGCTTTTCGTTCATGGCGGTTCTCCTGGTGATGCGGGATAGGGTTATCGTCGCGATGCAAGGGGCGTGCCGCGCTCGTCACAATTCGCGACGCTTCGGTCGTCCCTCGCGGCTACACTGCGCACCCCGAACGAACGAGGTGTGCTGTGCGAATTCAAGGCTTCTACATTAATTTGCTGGCAAGCAGCGACCGGCGCGCGCAGATGCAGACACAGCTTGCCGAACTCGGGCTGGGCGAACGCGTTCGGAGGTTTCCAGCCGTCGATGGCCGCGCGCAAGGGCCGTTCGACGACGTCGGGCGCAATACGGTTTGGGCGTGCCGCCGGTCGCACGAGAACGTGGTGCTCCAATCAGACGCGGAATCGGCCACGATTGTGTTCGAAGACGACGTCGAGATCAGCCGAGACTTCGCGACGGTCATCCACGAGCACTCGATGGATGCCTTCGTGCGCAGCTCGCCCAATTGCGATGTGCTGTTTCTCGATTGCTGCCCCTTCTATAACAAAGCGCCCTTCCTGCTTTCTCTATGCGAACAGCAAATGCCCAAGCGGGCGGTGCCTGCCGTGGAGGGCGCCGAACGGCATGCGCTGACGACCGTAAGCCTCGTCGACGCGCGGAGCACTTACGCCTACTGCGCGGCCGCGTACATCGTGACGCCGAGGGGAAAGAAAACGCTCGGGCGACTCTTTGCCGAGACACATGACGATCGCGCTATCGATCGGCTGTATCACGACTGGATCGCCGATGGCGCTTTGAACGCGCAAATCGCTGTGCCTTTCCTGGCGTCGCCGCCGTACACGACGCGATCGACGATTGCCTACGAACACCTCGAACGTCCCACGCTCGAGGAACGTGAAGGCAAACTGGCCGCTGCAATACGGCGGCTGCTGTTTGCTGGCGATGCGAAACTCTGCACCGGTGACATCGATGCTCTGCTACGCCCCGCCGATGTGTCCGACGAACACAGGCTCGGCATGCAACTCTATGAGACGTGCCGCAGTTTTGCGTAAGGATCGCCGCGCGCGTCACACATCGCCGACTTCCACCCCAAACTCCGCCCCCCAAGCCCGCACGCCCGCCTCGAACGCCGACACGCTCAAACGCGCCGGCAAGTCGCTTTGCGGCCCAAGCCGCGCCAGCGCCCGATCGAACCGCGCGAAGGTCGCGAAGTCGCGCGGATAGCGCCGCGTATCGACGCCCAGAAAGCGCCCTTCCTTGCGGCTGAGATCGATCAGCGAGCGCCATTCGTCGATGCCCGTCACGCCGACGCCCTCGGTGCCGTGCGAAAACAGCATCATGTCGATCTCGTCGAACGATTCGGCGCCGAGAAAGCGCCGCAGCGTCTTTGCTGACGGCTCCGTGCAGAAGACGAGCCAGAATGGAATCGCGCGCAGGCGCATCGTCGTGTACGGGTCCATCAGCACGAACGAATCGACGACGAGCCGCCTCGCTTCGATATCCATGCTGCGATACCAGTCGCGATACAAACGCGCCGCGACGAAGCTGAACGACTCCGGCTCCTCGAAGCGCAACTCGACGACGCGCCAGTTCTTCTCCTTCGCCAGCGCGACGATGCTTTCTGTCAGCGCCGCATCGAAGCCCCATTCCGCCTCTGGCGCGCGCTCCGTCGGCGCGGGCGGCGTCCATTGCGAGCGGCGCGATCCATAACGCCGCAAGTACGCCGCGACGCGCGGGCCGCCCTCGAAATACTCCGCCTCCGTCGCGCCGCCGAGCGCGCCGAACTGATACACCGAGCGCTCGCTCGTGCGCGTGACGGGCCAGTCGCGCGTGCAGGCGTCGACATAAATCGTTGCGTTCGGCGCGAGACTGCGCAGCAGAAACTCGCGATACGCGAGCGGCATCGCGCGCAGCTTCAGACGGAAGTAGCTCATCGCGGCGAGCATCAGCCGGTCCTGATTCGGGTCCTGCATGTGATGCACGGCAATGCGCGAGTCCGCATCGAGCAACGCCTCGACGATGCGCAGACCATCGCGAAAGCCGCGCTCGGCGTCGTCGGGATCGCTGAAGGGCGCGCGCACCGGGCACAGAAACGTCTGCGGCAGCCACGGCACGCCGAGCGCCGCCGCCACATGCATGAGCGCACCGTTCGACGAGCCGATGAACGCCGCGTCATACGTGCGTCGCGGATAAAGCCCCGCAATCCATTCGCCGATGCCTTCGATATCCAGCCGCCGCGCCGCGCGCGCCGCGATGCCCTCGGTCATGCCGCCGACCGAATACGCCCATTCGCGCGCACGCGGCGGCAACTGGTTGAGCGCGGGCATGAGGCTGTCGAGCACGGGCGACTGGCTCGGACTCTCGAAGCGCTCGCCCTTGAGCGATGCGGCGAGCGCCTGCACCATGCCCGCCGCCGAATCGAAGCGCGCGATGCCGCGCGGCGGTTTGCTCATGCGTGCGCGCCTCCGTTGGGCGCGAGCAGGAACGGCCTGATCGCGAGCGCCATGCTATGCGGATACGCATAGTTGAGCGTGTGCGTGCCGCCGTCGATCACGCACAGTTCGCCTCGCGGCAGACGTTGCGCCACTTCGCGCGCCCATTCCAGCGGCGCGACAGGATCGCGCGATCCGTTGACGACGAGCGTCGGCGCTTCGATGCGCGCGAGCTTGTCCTCGATGCGGTCGCGCATGAGCACGCGCATCGTCGCAATCGCACGCGGGATGCCCGCTTTCGCATAGTCGATGCGCGCGATGCCCGCCGGCGAGCGCGCGCGTTCCAGCTGGCCGTTGCGCCAGTCGCGAACCATCTGCACCGGCAAAAAGCGCGCATGGCGATCGACTGTCGGCCCCTGAAACACGAGCCTGTCGACGCAATCCGGATAACGCACCGCGAAATCCGCGAGTATCTGGCAGCCGAACGAATTGCCGACGAACGCCGCCTTCTCGATGCCGCGCGCGGAGAGCCACAGGCGCAGCGCATCGGCGAGTCCGGACACCGGGAGCGCGCGCTCGCGCGTCGGGCTTTCGCCGAAGCCGGGAAGATCGGGCGCGTGCACGTCGAAGTCGTCGGCGAGCGCGAGCGCGAGCGGTTCCATGTATCGGCTGGAGATGACGAGGCCGTGCACGAGCACCACCGGGATGCGCGCGCCGCCCGCGCCGTCCGGCCGGCGCGCGACGTGCCGTGAGAACATGCGGTAAGGGCCGGCCTGCGTATAGCGCACGGCGATGCCCGCACGCGCGCTGTCGTCGGCGAGCGCCGGCGTGCGCTTGAGACGCGTCCACTCGACCGCCGCGCGCGTGACGAGCGCGCACGCACCGACCACGCCGATCGCGGCGAGCGCCGGCCATATCGACTTTGACGGTGCTTCGGATCGGACGCGCCTTTTCATGCCCTCGTCGAACGAACAGTTTGGAAAGTGTTCCCGCCTCACGCCACGACGAGCTGCTCCGCGGGAATGCCCGGCGAACGCCCGGCAAGCCGCTCGAATTCGAATGGATCGTGGCTGCAGAACACGGTCAGATCAGGCCCCGCGTTCCTGCAAAGCTCGCGCAAACGCGCCTGATTATCGAGCCGCGCGGCGCGGTCCTTCTCCAGCATCCATTGATAGAACGCGAGGCCCGGCGTGCAGCGCGGCCGCGCCGCGTCCATCTCCGTATGAAAGAAGTACGCATCGGCGGCGAGCAAAAGCCATCGTTCGTCCGTGCGCACGGCAATGCCCGCGTGCCCGAATGTATGACCGCGCAGGGGAATGAGCGCGATGTCGTCGGCGAAACCGGGCAGCGGGCGCACGCTCTCGAAGCCGCGCCACGTCTCGCCGCCACCGCGATGCACCTGCCAGTTGCCGCGCGTGGACCATTGCTGCGGACGAAAACGCTGGCGATCGAGCCACGTCTTCTGCGCGAACGCATAGTCGCGTTCGACCTGCAACATGTGAACCGTCGCCTGCGGGAAGTCGTCGAGCCCGCCCGCGTGATCGAAGTCGAGATGGCTCATCAGGATATGGCGCACATCGCTCGCCTTGAAACCGAGCCGCTCGATTTGCCGCACCGCCGTCATCTCCGCGCGAAAGTCGGGCTTCAGCATGAAGAGGAAAAACGTGCTGAGCCGGCTTTGCGGATTGGCGACATCGCGCAGGCCAAAGCCCGTATCGACGAGTACGAGTCCATCATTGGTCTCGACGAGCAGGCAGTGGCACGTCAGTTCGCCGCGTCGCAAAAGGGAAGGCGTGCGCGCGTCGAAGAGCTTGCCGCCGAGCGGACAGCTCGATATGCAGTTGAGATGGTGAACGCGCATGACGCCTCCCGCTTCTTGTCGCCGAGCGCGGCTTTACGCCTTGCCGCCGCCGGCGGGCTTCACCTCGGACAGATCGTCGGACTTCACTTCGGCCTCGCGCACCGTGGTGCCTTCTTCGTCTGTTTCGGAGATGTCGGTCGTGAAGGTTTCGTCGCCGCCGGTCTCTTCCTGTTGGTCCGCGTCCTGCGACTGCTCCGGCTTGCCGTTCTGCGATGACGTACTCATGATGAACTCCTGGTGCCCGAAGGCCTGTTGGAATACATGTCGAAAAAATGCGCTCGCCGCGGATCGCATTCGTGTGCCGATGAACGCGCCTCGTTGCCGCACGCGCTGGCATCAAGCAATTCGGATGCCTTCGTTATTTGCGCCAAACGTCTGCGGATACGCCGCGCGCGGAACGCAGATTGCTTCGCTGTCCCGAAGTCAAACGCGTCCCAGGGAGGCATCGATGAGCAACCGGCGTGACGTGTCGAATGGAACGGACGGCTTCATGCCGCTCGCGGCGGGCGTGGTCGCCGGGCTTGCGGCGGCGGGGCTTCTGATCGGACGGCGCGCGAATGCGCTCGCGCACGTGGGCGCCGGCCACTCGGCGAAGCATCGCGCGCTCGATCTCGCCTCGGGCCTCATGCAGCCGAAGTACCCGCTCGATGCCATGAGCACCTGGCTCAACGGCTTTCACATGTACGCGGACGACATGGGCCGCCAGGTCGAGGCGCATCACTTCTGCGTCCATCTTCGGCACGACCTGCATCAATGCGTGATCTTCGATTCGAACCGGCCCGATGCGCGGCTGATCGGCATCGAATACATCATTTCGGAGGAACGTTTCCGCCAGTTGCCCGCCGAAGAAAAGCGCCTCTGGCACAGCCATCATTACGAAGTGAAGTCGGGCACTCTGGTTGCACCCGGCATTCCGGAACTGGCCGAGCGCGCGTACTTCAAGGATCTCGTCTCGACTTACGGCAAGACGTTTCATACGTGGCAGATCGATCGCGACGAGTTTCCGTATGGCGCGCCGCAACTCATGATGGGCTTCACGCAGGACGGCCAGCTCGACGAATCGCTGCTCGCCGCGCGCGACGCACGGCTCGGCGTGTCGAGCGACGACCGCCGGCGCAAGCGCTACGGCATCGCCGTGCCCGACATCGCGCCGGGCGCGAACGGATGGGAAGACGGCACGTCGGTGCAGACGGCGATCGTGGAAGTCCCGTTCGGGGATAGCCGCGAACGCTCCTGACTTCAGAGAAGACGCAACGGAGGGCGACCCACATGAAGCACACAGTCCGATTTGCAACGCTCGCCGCAATGGTGATCGCGATGTCGTTCACGGCGGGATGCAAACGCAGCGGCGACGCCGGCAGCAGCAGTAGCAGCGGCGGCGCGGGCGACACGTCGGCGTCCGCGCCGATGGCATCCGCCCCGGCTGCGGCGAGCTTCCCCGCCACCGCCGCGAGCGATGCGCCCGCAGGCGCGAGCCAGTGATCGCACGCGGCGTCACGAGCGGCACTTAGCCGCTTCCGATTCAACCCCTCAAAGGAGAAACGCAATGGCGAAGAACGAGTCCGGCGGATCGAACAGCATGTTCATCGACATGCAGAAAGCGCTGAAAGGGATCGACTATCCCGCCAACAAGCAAACGCTCCTCGACACGGCTCGCAGCAACGGCGCGAGCGAGGAAATCACCAACGCGCTCGATGCGCTACCGGATCAGGACTTCGAAAGTCCGGCGGCGGTGTCGAAAGCGGTAGGCCAGGAGAGTTGAACTTTTTTCCTCCGACGCCATGCGGCCGCGACCGTCGCGGCCGCGCGCGGCTCTTTTTCCATAGGAGAACACGATGAGCATTTTCTCGACCATTCTGAACAAGATTTTCCCGCACGATCACCCGGCCGCCACGGCATCGGGCGCCGCGACGCCACCGGCTGCATCGACGCCCGCGAACGGCGCGGCATCGGCGACGCAGGCGAGTCCCGCGCCCGCGACCGCCGGCGTTGAGCCGGCCCGCCCGCCCGTCACGCCGATGCCCGAAGTGGACGTCGAGGCGATCCTCTCGCAAAAGCAGCAGCAGAACGGCGCGAATCTGAACTGGCGCGCGTCCATCGTCGACCTGATGAAGTTGCTCGATCTCGACAGCAGCCTGCAAGCGCGCAAGGAACTCGCATCCGAGTTGCACTACACCGGCAATACGGACGACTCGGCTTCGATGAACATCTGGCTGCACAAGGAGGTGATGAAGAAGCTCGCGGAAAACGGCGGCAAGGTGCCGGACGATCTCAAGAGCTGATGCATGCACGGACCGGCTCGATGAGCGGCGGCTAGTCGGAGGACTTCGGCACAACGAATGCTTGATACGTCGCGTCGATTTCTCTCAACGACTCACTCAACGACTGCCGCCATGAAAGAGCCGGTCTCGCGACGCGCGAAGCTCGTCCTGTTCCCGTGGAAGAAGGACCAATCGGCCAAGCCCGGCCTCACCGATGACGACTACGCGATCTACGCGTCGTATCGTCCGCATGTGAGCGGCGGCTTCGTCGGCACGCTCAAGGTCGTGCGCCTGACGGATGCCCGCCTGCTCTATCCCTTCGACGGCGCCGAGGAACTCGGCCCGTTCGATTCGAAGGACGCCGCCAAAAACGCAGCGCAGGTTCGCGGCAGACAGATCGTGGACGCGGATCTCAAGACGCCCGAACTCTGACCCACGCATTCATCGCACGATGGACCATTCGAGATGGTCCGCGCCCGCCGACGTCGCCCATTCGACGAACGGCGGCGCATCCTGCGAATACGGCGCGCCGTGCCAGCGCACTTCGAACCGCTCCTCGACGCGGCCATCGTCCTTTCCCGCCGATCCCGCCACGGAGGTCAGCCGGCAACCGCATGCGCGCATCGATTCGATGAGCTTCTCTTTCGAGAAACGCCCGCGCTCGTAAGTGAGCCGCAGCTCCGCCTGATTTTCGCGCGGGATGCGCTGCTCGACGGCCTGCAAGAGCCATAGCACGACGATGCCGAGCACGAGCCCAATGACGCCCAGGCCGAGTTGCCCGCCGCCGAAGCACAGACCGACGACCGTCACGAACCACAGCGTCGCCGCCGTGGTCACGCCCTTGACGAGACCGTCCTTGCGAAGAATCGCGCCCGCGCCGATGAAGCCCACGCCGGACAGAATGCCGAGCGGCAGGCGCATGACATCGAGTTGCACGAAGGACTCGGGCGTCTTGCCCGATTGCGCGAGCAGCGCGTTCACCTGCAACATCGCGAGACAGGCGGCGAGGCAGACGAGCAGCGTCGTGCGCAGGCCGGCCACCTTGCCGGATTCGCCCCGATTAAGCCCGATGAAAACCCCGGCGGCCACCGCCAGCGCAATGCGGATAAACACATCCCGCCATTCGAGAGTGAGCGGCATCAACGCCATATGATTGTTCTCCGTGTGCCCGCCCGGACGGCCTCTGCCGGGCCTCGATCCGTTTCGTCAAGCAAATGTCGAACCCGGGTCCGCGCCTTGCTTTTGCAATGTGAATCGAAACGTCGTTCGGAACGGGAATGAACCGGTTTGCGGCTGCGCAAGGCAAGATGGTCGAGCGTCAATTGAAGGGTCGCGGCATCGCGGATGCGCGCGTGCTCGACTGCATGCGCCAGGTGCCGCGTCACGCGTTCGTGGACGCCGCGCTCGCCGAATTCGCCTACGACGACAACCCGCTGCCCATCGCCGCGAACCAGACCATCTCGCAGCCCTACATGGTCGCGCTGATGCTCGAGGCCGCGCGCCTGCAGCCGGGCGAGCGCGTGCTCGACATCGGCACCGGCAGCGGCTACGCGGCGGCGGTGGCGGCGTGCATCGCGTCGTGTGTCGATTCGGTCGAACGGATCGGCGAGCTCGCCGATGCCGCGCGCGCCACGCTGCATCGTCTCGGCATCCGCAACGTCGCCGTGCATCATGGCGACGGCACCGCGGGCCTCGCGCATCGCGCGCCCTTCGACGTGATCCTCGCGGCGGCGGGCGGGCCTTACGTGCCACCGGCGTGGCGCGAGCAGCTGAGAATCGGCGGGCGGCTCGTGATGCCCGTCGGCGACGCGCGCGAGGCGCAGCGGCTCGTGCGCTTCGTGCGCGTCGGCGAGCAGGAGTTCGAGCAGGAAGACCTGGGCAGCGTGATGTTCGTGCCGCTGATCGGCGAGGCGGGCTGGCAGGACGAACCCGTCATCGACGATGCGCCCGCGCCGCCCTCGCGCAAGGCCGCAGGCGACACAGCGGGAAAGACGAAGGGCAAGCGCGCGCTGCCCGATCTGATCCGCGCCGCCGCCGTGCGTCTGCCCGCGCCGGGCGCGACGGACTTCGCGCAGGCGTTCGACCGCTTCGGGAAGAAGCGCGTCGTGCTGCTCGGCGAAGCGAGCCACGGCACCGCCGAGTTCTACGAGGCGCGCGCCGCCATCACGCGGCGGCTCATCGAGGAGCACGGCTTTCGCTTCGTCGCGGTGGAAGCCGACTGGCCCGACGCCGCGATGATCGACGAACACGTCCGGCACCGTCCGCGCACGCGTCCCGATGCGCGTCCCTTCAAGCGCTTTCCGCGCTGGATGTGGCGCAACGCCGAGTTCGCCGCGTTCGTCGCGTGGCTCGGCAGGCACAATGCCGCGCTGCCGCCCGAGCGCCGCGCCGCGTTCTACGGACTCGATCTGTATAGCCTCTCCGAATCGATCGAAGCGGTGCTCGCCTATCTGGATGTCGAAGATCCGGACGCCGCGCGCATCGCCCGCCAGCGTTACGGCTGTCTCACGCCGTGGCAGAAAAATCCGGCGGTGTACGGCCGCGCGGCGTGGCACGCGGGCTTCGGCAAGTGCGAGAAGGCGGTCGTCGCGCAGTTGCGGGACTTGCTCGACAAGCGCCTCGCTTCGCCGGCCGCCGATCCCGGCCTGCTCGATGCCACGCACAACGCGCGGCTCGTGGCATCGGCGGAACAGTATTACCGCGCGATGTACAGCGGCTCGGCCGAAAGCTGGAACCTGCGCGACACCCACATGTTCGACACGCTCGCGAGCCTTCTCGATGCGTGGGGCCCCGACGCGCGCGCGGTCGTCTGGGCGCACAACTCGCATCTCGGCGATGCCTCCGCCACCGAGATGGGCCGCATGCGCGACGAGCTGAACGTCGGCCAGTTGTGCCGCGAGCGCTTCGGCGACGACGCCGCGCTGATCGGCTTCGGCACGCACACGGGAACGGTCGCGGCGGCATCCGACTGGGACGACCCGATGCAGGTGATGAACGTGCGCCCGTCGCGCGCTGACAGCTACGAGCAGCAGTTCCATCTCGCGGGCGTGAGTCCGTGCATGGTCGATCTGCGGCCCGGCGTGGGCGATGAACTGCGTGACGCGCTGCGCGAAGAAAAGCTCGAACGCTTCATCGGCGTGATTTATCGGCCCGACACGGAGCTGTACAGCCATTACGCGCAGGCCGAATTGCCCGCGCAGTTCGACGCCTTCGTCTGGTTCGACACGACGCGGGCGGTGAAGGCGCTGCCCACGCCGCCCGAAACGCACGACGCGCCGGAGACCTTCCCGTTCGGCGTTTGAATGCGCTGCCGGAGTTACTTCGGCCGGATTGCGTAAAGGGAAGTCGGCAGCGCGATCGGGTCGTTCGGGTTGAACCAGCTCATGTCGGGAATGCGCGAATCGGTCACGTACACGGTGCCGTCCGGCCCTTGCGTGAACGTGTCGGGCCAGCGCAACTGCGGATCGCGCAGGAGCGTGGTCAGGCGCGAGCCCTCATGGGCGTCCTCACGGATGCGCACCGCGTGATGCTCGACCGACGACACGTACAAGCGCCCGCGCGCGTCGAAGAGCAGGCCATCGGCGGGACCGTCGATGCCGACCGTCTCCACGCGCGAAGACACTTGCTGCGCGCTCAGCTGCGCGTTCTGCAGCGCATCGGTGGCGATCCGATAGAGCGTCTTGCCCTTCACCGCCTGCCAGTAGAGATAGCGCCCGTCCGGCGTGAGCGCGATGCCGTCCGCCGAGAAGTTCACGCCGCGACCATCGGTCTGACGCAGCGGCTTGCCGTCGACTGACACGGTGACGGTCTTGTCCGCCTGCGTGCTCGGGTCGCCGTCGAGCACGCGGCGCGCGACGCCCGTCGTCCGGTCGATCACGACGATCGCCCCGCGCACGCCCGAATCGGTGATGTAGATGAACCGGCCATCGGGACTCAGGCGCACGTCGTTGAGATAGCTGCCCTGCGGCGCGATGCTTTCGTCGAAGTGAAAGACGTGCGCGATCTGGTTCGTCGCGAGGTCGATTTGCGCGAGCTTGGGCGCGCCCGGCACGACGAGCGACTGCGCGGGCGCGCCGGGATCGAGCACCCAGAGATTACCCTGCTTGTCGGCCACGACCGATTGCACGCACACCCAATGATCCGCCGGCGAGATTTCATCGCGGCGGGCGTTGCGCCACGCGTTCCACTCCGCGTCGGGGAACGGACGAAGGTCGCCGCTCGGCCCGAGTTCGGCGACGGAGACCGGCGCGTCCTCGGTCCAGCGCGGAAAGTTGACGAAGGTGCGTCCGGTCGGCGAGATGGTCACGCCCGTCACCTGATGCTCGAAGCGCGCGACGAGTTGCAGCCGCGCGCTGCCCGCGGGCGCGCTCGCGGCGGCATCGTTCGATACATTCTGCGCGAGCGCCGCTTGCGCGGCGAAGGCGAGGCTTGCGGCGGCGAAACAGCGGCTCAGTCGGTGCATGATCGGTTCCTTGGAGGCTTCCACGTCGCGGGCATTCAGGCTTCGCTCACCTGGCTCACCTGGCGCACGTAGCGTCGCGCCATCATCACGAGCAGGATCGCGGCCGCGCCCGTCAAGGCGGCGCGCGTGCCCGCCGGCTGCAAGCGCGCGCCGGTGTACAGGCTGAACTCCCGCACGCGGCCGTTCTTGCCCGAGCGTTCGCGCAGGTCGCCACTGCCTTCGTAGAGCGCATCGCCGCTTTGACGCGGCTCGCCCTTCGATTGCGCCTTCACCCCGAGCAGGCTCGTGAACGCATCGTAGAGGCGCGGCGCGCTGCGCCCGAGGCCGGCCATCGCGCGCGATGCGCCGCCCACGTAGATATCGCGCTCCGGATGCACGGCCGCATGCAGGATCGCTTTCGCGGCCACATCCGGCGCGTACACGGGCGGTGGCAGCTTCGGCTCTTCATCGAGATAATTTTTTGCGTGCTCGACGAAGAGCGTGTCGATGCCCGCCGGCTTGATGAGCGTGACCGATACCGGCACGTTTTCGTTCTTCAGTTCGAGGCGCAGCGAGTCGGTGAAGCCCTTCACCGCGTGCTTCGACGCGACATACGGCCCTTGAAGCGGAACGGCCACATCCGACAGTTCGCTGCCGAGATTGATGAGCGCGCCGCCGCGCTCGCGCAGATGTTTGACAGCCACGCGCGAGCCGTTCACGACGCCCCAGTAGTTCGTGTCGAAGAGCTTGCGCTGGTCTTCGAGCGACACATCGGCGATGCGGCCGTAGACGGAAACGCCTGCGTTGTTGATCCACGTATCGAAGCCGCCGAAGCGATCGATGGCGGCGTTCGCGGCGGCCTGAAGCTGGCCTTCGTCGCCGACATCCGCTGCCGTGTACGCGACGGCGGGCGCGCCGGCTTCGGTCAGCTCGTCGGCGAGCACGGCAAGCGCGGTTTCGTCGCGCGAGACGAGCATGAGCCGCGCGCCCGACTTCGCCGCGCGGCGCGCAGTGGCAAGGCCGATGCCGCTCGTCGCGCCGGTGAGCACGATCGTCTGTTGATTCAGAGGCTTCAGTTTGATTCGCATGACCGGTCCGGGAAATAGGGATGATGGGTCGCTCAAGCATCCCGCGTTCCTCGCGTATTCCTCGCGCGCCGACGCGACCATCAGACGAACGCGTCGATGGTGCTCCAGACCGCGCGCGCGCCGCGCATCGCCGACTTGGGCGCGACGGCGAGCGCCACGATCTCGCGCGTCGGCACGCTCGTCGTGAGGCGCGCGACTTGCCGCGCGCTGAACCACCCGCAGCGCGAGATTTCGTTGCGCGGCTCGGGCGCGGCATCGTCGCCGATGCTCACGGTGAAAACGTGATGGTGCTTGCTCACGCCGCCGAATACGAACAGATAGCGCAGCGTCCCGGCGACGAGACCGGTCTCTTCCTCCAGTTCGCGGCGCGCCGCATCGCCCGGCGCTTCGCCACGGCGGATCGTGCCGCCCGGCAGCGCCCAGCGCGAGCGTTTGCGCGCAACGAGCAATATCTTTGCGTCGCGCGTGCAGATGATCGTCGCTCTTTCTCTCACCTCTCTGTCACCTTCCCTTGTGTCGATGCGTAACGTGCCGTCAACATCACAGCCAACGCCATGCCGCGCCGCGAACGATTCGGAAAACATTGCACACGCGCATATGAAATGGCCCGACACAGGAGGCGACGCATGACCGAAGGCAACGACTGGGACGTTCTCGTGGTGGGCGGCGGCATCAACGGCGCGGGCATCGCACGCGACGCGGCGGGTCGTGGCGCCCGCGTCATGCTCGTCGAACAGGACGATCTCGCGCAGCATACGTCGTCGGCCAGCACGAAACTCATTCACGGCGGGCTGCGCTATCTCGAGTACCGCGAATTCGGGCTCGTCAGAAAGGCGCTGAAAGAGCGCGAAGTGCTGCTGTCGATCGCGCCGCATCTCATTGCGCCATTGCGTTTCGTGATGCCGCATGTGCCCGAACTGCGTCCCGCGTGGATGATCCGCGCGGGTCTCTTTCTCTACGATCATCTGAGCCGCCGCGCGGTGCTCGAAGGCTCGCGCGGCGTCAATTTGCGCACGCATTTCGCGGGCGCGCCGCTCGTCGATTCCATCACGCGCGGCTTCATCTATTCCGATGCCGCCGTCGACGACGCGCGCCTCGTGGTGCTCAACGCGCTCGACGCACAGGAACGCGGCGCATGCATCGCGACACGCACGCGCTTCGTATCGGCATCGCGCGGCGAACGCGCATGGCGCATCGTGCTGCAGGACGCACACGGCGAACTGCGTGAAGTCGACGCGCGCGCGCTCGTCAACGCAGCGGGACCGTGGGTGAACGCGCTCGCCACCGGCGATGCGCCCGCGCGCGCGATGCGCCTCGTGAAAGGCAGTCACATCGTTACGAAGAAGCTCTTCGATCACGATCACGCGTATATCCTTCAGAACGAAGATCGCCGCATCGTGTTCGCGATTCCCTGGCAGCGCGATTACACGCTCATCGGCACGACGGACATCGACTACGAAGGATCGCTCGCGGACGTGCGCGACCTGCGTATCGCGAGCGAAGAGATCGATTATCTGTGCGCGGCGGTGAACCGCTACTTTGCGAAGCCGGTGCACGCACGCGATGTCATCTGGAGCTATGCGGGCGTGCGCCCTTTGCTTTGCGACGACGCCGCCGATGCCGCCGCCGCGACGCGCGACTATCAGCTTCAACTCGACACGAACGGCGCGCCGCTCTTCACCGTGTTCGGCGGCAAGATCACGACGTATCGGCGGCTCGCGCAAGAAGCCGTCGATGCACTCGCCGCGCCGCTCGCGCTCGCAGCGCCTGCGTGGACGCATGCCGCACCGCTTCCCGGCGGCGATATGCCGGATGCCGATTTCCCCCGCTTTTTGGCGGGCTTTCGCGAGCGGCATCGCTATTTGCCCGCGCCGCTCGCCGAGCGCTATGCACGCGCATACGGCACGCGCGCCGACGCGCTGCTCGAAGGCATCGGCTCGATGGATGCAATGGGAACAATGCTCGCGCCGGACTTGTACGAAGCGGAAGCCGCCTATCTCGTGACGCACGAATGGGCGCGCAGCGCGGAGGACATTCTGTGGCGCCGCTCGAAGCTCGGCATCAAGGCGAGCGCGGCGGACATCGAACGGCTCGATGCGTGGATCGCGGCGCGCGAATCGCAGTGCGATCAGCCGGATCAACGGGACGCGCTGCGCAACATGCCCGCGACGGCGAAGCCCGCTGCGAGCGCCACGTAAGTCAGCGCAAGCGATTCCTTCGACAAATGCGCTTCGTAGCCCGGCGTCAGACGCTTGGGCACGACGTGGTAATCGACGACATACGCCACGGCCGCCGTTGTCGCGGCAGCCGCGACCACTTTCGAAGGACGCGCGCGCCGTCCGCAGAGCGCCTCGAACAACACGCCCCAGAACACGGCGCTGCCGAGATGAATGCCCGCGCCGAGACCGGTGTATTGCGCGCTCAAGCCCTCTTCACGCGGCGCGGTGTCGGGCCACAGGCAGTGCGTGACAGCGTTCATCACCGCATAGGGCCGACGCCCCGCCTTCGCCGCGCCCGCCGCAGCCATCGCCGCTGACGCAACGCCCGCCGCGCTGCCCGAGCAAAGCGCGCGCATGAGCGTGCCATTCGATTGCGATGCCATAAGTCGAGCCTCCGTTGCGCCTGCGCTCCAAATTCCGTGCAACGTACATAGCAAGGCATGTTCCGCAACGCACACGCAGATTAGTACGGAATGCGACGCTTTTCATTCGCGGCACAACGATTGCGCGAGAAGAACGTGCGCGGAAACGCGCTTTCCAAACGACCCGGAGGACGTGATGACCGAACCCGCTGAACACCTACTCGACTGGCTGCGCGACGCGCACGCAATGGAGCAGCAAGCAGAGCAGATGCTGCGCGCGCAATCCGGCCGGCTCGAACACTATCCCGAACTCAAGGCGCGCATCGATCAGCATCTGGAAGAAACGCTCGGCCAGCAAAAGATCGTGGCGGAATGCATCGAGCGTCTCGGCGGCTCGACGTCCATCGTCAAGGATCTGACCGCGAAGATGATGGCATTCGGTCAGGCTGCGGGCGGCATGACGCAGACCGACGAAGTCGTGAAGGGCGCGATCATGAGCTACGTATTCGAGAACCTCGAGATTGCCTCGTACACGTCGCTGATCGCGGCAGCCGAGCGTTGCGGCGACGCGCAGACGAAGGCCGCCTGCGAGCGCATCCTGCCGCAGGAGCAGGCGATGGCGCAATGGCTCCTCGAACATATCCCGTCGATCTCGGTGCAGTATCTCGAACGTTCCGCGACCGGCCAGGAAGCGAAGAAGTGACGCAACGGTCCGGCAAATAGTGGCACGGCCGTTGCTGAAGTAAAACGCCTGCCCGTTCGTGCGCTCCGAGGCAAACGACGGGCAAGCATCAATCGACAACGCGGCTTTTTCGCGGCCGCATCACGCCAGCGCGTATGTAGCGCTGAGACTCGCAGCACGATGACCGCAAGTGACGCACGCGCTTAAGCACGTTCCTCACGGTCGCCGCGAGCTACGAAGCCTCTTGCAAACCCGTTTGCGTGCACTCGCCGCAGAGAAACCGCTCGTCCATCACAAGGAGCCGTTGATATGTTCGTACATAACAAACGCCTGCAATACACCGTCCGCGTGGCAGCCCCGAACCCAGGCCTCGCCAACCTGATGCTGGAACAATTCGGCGGTCCGCAAGGCGAGCTTGCCGCCGCCATGCGCTATTTCACGCAAGCCGTCACCGAAGACGATGCAGGCCGTAAGGACTTGCTGTTCGACATCGCGACCGAAGAGCTGAGTCATCTGGAGATCATCGGCAGCATCGTCGCGATGCTGAACAAGGGCGCGAAGGGCACGCTTGCCGAAGCCGTCGAACAGGAAGCGGAGCTGTATCGCACCATCACGCAAAACGGCAACGATTCGCACACGACGTCCCTCCTGTATGGCGCCGGAGCGCCGCTCACGAACTCGGCCGGCGTGCCGTGGACGGCGGCGTATATCGACACCATCGGCGAGCCGACGGCCGATCTGCGCTCGAACATCGCCGCCGAAGCACGCGCGAAGATCGTGTATGAACGGCTCATCAACGTGACCGACGACGCCGGCATCAAGGACGCGCTCGGCTTTCTGATGACGCGCGAAATCGCGCACCAGAAGTCCTTCGAAAAGGCGCTGCATTCCATTCAGCCGAACTTCCCGCAGGGCAAGCTGCCGGGCAAGCCGGAATTCACGAGCGTCTACTTCAACATGTCGAAGGGCGACGACGCACGCGGTCCGTGGAACGAAGGCGGCGACTGGGAATTCGTCGCGGACCCGCAGCCGGCAGTCGATGGCGGCGACGGCACCGCGACCGTGCAGGTCACGCAGCAGGAAGTGGAAGCGCTGCAGGCCATGGCCGCGCGCACCGCATCGGACCCGACGGCGGACCCGGCGACCGGCGCCGATCTCGGCTCGGGCCAGGCGCAGTAACGCATCTTGTTTGAAGCCGATGCCGCCGATGAACCGGCGGCATCGGTGAAGCGCGGTTCGTCACGGTGCCGCATCTACGTGTAGTGTTTTTGTCGACCAGGAGTTTAGTCATGCCAACTATCACCAACAAAGGGACGGTAGGTGCTCACCGCAGCCCCGTCGATTGGATAGCCGGTGCGCTCGTCATCATCGGCGCATTGAATTGGGGTCTCGTCGGCCTGATGCAGTTCGATCTCGTCGCGGCCATCTTCGGCGCGGGGTCGCCGGGCGCGCGCATCGTGTATGTGCTCGTCGGGCTTGCCGGTCTTTATTCGCTGGTCCGTGCATTCATGCCGGCACGCGAGCATGGACTGGTGCATCGTTGAGACGCGCGCCGCGCGCGTCATGCACACGCGCGGCGCGGCAACATCTTTGGCTCAACGCGCGGTGCACAGATGCGCGTTCACCTTGACGAGCGGGTCGTCGCGCTTGAACGGCGGTTGCGGCACGAAGTTGTCGATCACGCCGGGTTTGAAGATCAGGCAGTAGGTCGAGCCGCCGTATTGAAAGTAGCCCAACTCCTCGCCCTTCTTCACGCGCTGTCCGGGCAGCGCCTCGATCATGCAGGACGACACTTCCGCCATCCCGACGAACACGCACGCCACTTCGCCGATAGCGGCATCGTCGCATTCGATCACGATGACCGCGCGCGCCGCGACCGCGCTGATATAGCCCTGCGAGTCGTTGAGGCCGCCGGGGTCTTCGCCTTCGGCTTCGGCATCCGAGTAATAGGTGCCGTCGACGAGATAGGCTTTCGTGATGGTGCCGCTCACCGGCGCATGCCACCGGTGATAGTAGAACGCGCTGAGATACGCCTGATACACCGTGCCGCCCACGAAGCGCTTCGCCAGCCCGCTTTCCTTCGCCGTGAAAATTTCCTGCAGCGAATACGGCTGCGACTTGATCCAGAACGAGTCTTGCAGCTTGATATCGTCCTTGATCGCATATGGCGATGCCTCGCACGCGCTCACGATTACCTTGTCGTTATCCGGCTCGGCAACGGGCCGCGCGCCCGGCTTGAACTCGCGCGTAAAGAAATGATTCCACGAGGAAAAGCCCCAGTACGGCTCGTCCGGATCGCATAGAAACTGCGAGAAGCCGATCTCCTTGTCCGCTTCGGGACTGAACCATCCATTCGGCGACGACGTGTTCAGATGCTCGCGCGAATACGGCCCGCTGAGAAACCCGGACCACACGTTGAGAATGCGCTTCAGGTGCGCGTTGAACGCCGGGTCGCGAAAGAGCGCGTATCCCGAAGGCATGACCATCGGCCAGTCCAAGAGCGCATTGACCGGGCAGTGAATCAGGCTCTTCTCGCTGAAGGGCGGCGCGTAGGTGAGCATCGCGTCGAGCATGACGACCAGTTCGTCGATGCTCGAATAACCCAGCTCGAAGCCTTCGTCGCGTGCCTGATTGATCGCCCGCGTGAAATCCATGCGGACTACCGGATCTTCGCGAATGAAAGCCGCGAAATCTTCCACCACCGCATTCATCTTCGCCCGGCCGGCGTGCTCGCGCGCATACGCCGCGAAGTTCTTGCGAAAGCTGGCGATCGCTTCCTCGCCGCTCGGAAGCCAGCCGCCCAGCCGTCGTCGTTCGTTGCCCATCTGTCATGCCTCCATTACGTCAGTCGGTTTGCGTCACGCACCTCGCATGCCTCACCATGCGAGGAGATCGGTCAATTCCCGCAGGCGGATGGTTTCGAGCTGCATCACGGCCTCGCGGATGGCTCTCGCGCGGCCGCTATCGACCCTCGCCGCCGTGAGGCGCTCGTACTTCTCATCGACGGCGACCCAGTCCATCGGGCGCGCATGAAAGCCTTCGTAGTCGCTCTGCTCGCCTTCGACGATCGCGCCATCGCTCGTTTCTATCTGCATCGATGCGGGCATTTCATCGGGCGTGCGGTTCGTGTAGTCCGCGTTGGGCGCAATGTGCACGCGTCGCAGCAGGCTTTGCACGTCGTCGCGGCGTATGCGCTCGTCGGCGAACTGCGCGGGCTGCACTTCGCCGTCGATGAGCGCCACCGCGATCAGATACCGGAGATTGTGATCGGCCTGCTCCTTGGTCCAGCATCGATCCTTCGGTCCGTACGCGCCGCCGCCGAGCACTTGGAACGCACCATCCGATACGTCGACGCTCACGCGCGCGATGCGCGTCGCGTCGATGCGATGTTCGTGACGCAACCGGATCGCGAGATCGACGGCGCTTTGCGACTGGAACTCCGCGTTGTGCTTCTTGATGGACACGCGAAGCGGCGCGTCGAGCCGCTCCTTGCTCCACTCGATGACGGGCGCCGCATCGACCAGATGGAAGAGACCCATCGGCCCGTCGAACACGCCAGTCGGCCCGGTGACGCCATTGCGCGCGAGAAACGTGTTCGCAAGCGCCCGGCTCGCGGCTTCGCCCGATGCGAGCCCCTTCCACTCGGACACCGGCTCGGCCTGAATCGCCGCAAGCGACACTGCGCCGACGCCCGCGAGCGCGAGCGCGTGCGCGCATCGCCATTCGTCGAGCGACAGGAGACGCGCCGCGCCCGCCGCCACGGAGAAGCTCAGCGGCGTCGTGTAGTTGATGCCGGCGCGCATGGTCGGCACGTCGAGCAGGCGCGTCTGTACCTGATACGCGATGGCAAGCGCGGCGATGAACGCTTCGCCCGTGGCGTCCGCGTACTCGCCCGCTGCGAGCAACGCGCCGATGTTGTCGGCGGGATGGCAGACTTCGCCGCGTATCGCGGTGTTGTCCATGAAATCGAGGTAGCGCACGAGGCAGCCGTTGTAGAGCGCGGCGCGGTCGGGCGCGCTTTGGCCGCCGCCGATCAGCGTACACAGCGGCGGACCGCCGAACTCGGTCACGAAGCGCCGGATTTTCGCGGCGCTCGCATGTCCCATCGCGCCGATCGCGCAGCCGAGCGCATCGACGATGCTGCGCTTCAGGCGATCGAGGGCGGCATCGCTCAGATCGCTCGCATGCACGCGGCTCACGAACGCTGCAAGCGCCTCGACCATCGGGGCTGGCTCACCGCGCTCCTCCCGCTCGCCGATGCCGCTTGTCGTCGAACTCATGGCCACTCTCCCGCGCGTTTCGTGCAATGCATGCGACTGAGCATTGCCTGTACCAACGCGCGGCGCGGAATGCGGCTTGCTTGATTCGCATGCCCCTGTTGCACCCCGACCAGGCGTCACGCACGCTTGGCGACATCCCGCCTTCCCCCGCAGAAGAGGTGAATTCATGAGTGAGGTTCCCTATCCGTTTCCCAAGTCGCCCGCGAACGATGTCGCGGCGCGAACGCGTCCCGCATCCATCGCGCGCGGGCTCGGCTGGTTCAGTCTGGCGCTCGGCGCGGCCGAACTGCTCGCGCCGAACTCGGTCGCGCGCGCGGCTGGCGTGCGCACGAATTCCGCGCTGATGCGTCTCTATGGGCTGCGCGAAATCGCGTGCGGCATCGGCATCCTGATGTCGCGCGATCCCACGCCTTATCTTTGGGCGCGCGTCGGCGGGGATGCACTCGATCTCGCGACGCTCGCCGCCGCTTCCGACAAGAACCGCGCGCGCACGCTCGGCGCGTTTATAAACGTGGCGGGCGTGACCGCGCTCGATGTGCACGCCGCGACGTCGCTGTCCTCGCATGCGGAAGACCAGCGGCGCGAGGCGCAGATCAAGTCGCAGCGCTATGCGTCGATGTATCGCAATCGCAGCGGCTTTGCGCGTTCGCCCGAAGCGATGCGCGGCGAGGCGCTGCGCGACTTCGAAACGCCGCGCGACATGCGTGCGCCGGATTCGCTCTTGCCGTACACGCATCCGCATCTGAAGAAAAACAAGGCCACCTGAGGCCATTGAAGCCACATAAAAAACATCCCCGCAACCGAAGCACGGCGCGCTCGCGCGAAGGAGTCAACGTGGACATGCCCTCTGTATCGCCCTCCATCACGACGATGATCCGCATGGATCACACGCATGTGTTCGCGGCTTTTCATCGATATCACGCCGATAGTCCGTGGTGGCGCAAGCGCGCCATCGTCGAGCTTGCCTGCACGGCGCTCGAAATTCATGCGCAACTGGAGGAGGAGATCTTCTATCCGGCGCTCGCCGAAGCGCTGCCGGGCGACGACACGCTTGCGAAGAGCAAGCCCGAACACGACAAGATGCGGGAGGACATCGCGAAGCTGCGCGCGATGGGCCCCGACGACGCCGCCTACGACGCGCGCTTCATGCAGCTCATGCGCGAGGTGATTCACCATGTCGCGGACGAGGAAACGGTGCTGCTGCCGACCGCCGAACGCGCGCTCGGCTCGCGGCTCTCCGAACTCGGCCAGCGCATGACCAAACGCAGGATGCAGCTCGTCGCGCAGAAGAACCCTACGTCGATCGCGGTGAATACGATGGGCACCTTCCCCCTCGCTTCGCTCGCGCTCGTCTCGCTCGGCGCGTTCGCCATCGCGCATTGCTTGCGGCCTTCGTCATCGCGGCGCGCGGACCGCTACGCTTAAGACGCGCAGCACGCCGCACGCCACGCGACGCCGCGCGTCACTTCTCGCGCGGCGTGCCGTTCACCTCGACGATGTGCACCGGGATCGACTTCGCGCCCGGCACCTTGCTTTCCTTCGCGTAGTGCCACAACGGAAGGAGCGGATTGCACTCCGGGTAGTAGCCCGCGATGCAACCCTCCGGTATGTCGTAAGGCTCGATGCGCAAGCCCGCGACGCGGCGCTCGAAGCCGTCGTCGGCGATGGTTTGCAGCGTCACGCGATCGTCCTTCTTCAGGCCGTGGCGCGTCATGTCGCTCTCGCGCATGAGAATCACCATCCGGTCGCCGCTCACGCCGCGAAAGCGGTCGTCGAGGTTGTAGATCGTCGTGTTGAACTGGCTGTCGCTGCGCAGCGTCATGAGCCGCAGCGACTGCGGGTCGCGCTCGGGCATGTCGGGGTCTTCGCCGATCGATTCGGGCACGTAGAACTCGGCCTTGCCGCTTTTCGTCTCCCACTTGCGTTCGCGGGCCGGCAGGTTGCGCGGGAAACCGCCGGGCGTCCACATGCGCGCTTCGAAATCGTGAAAGGTCTCGGGATACGTCTTCGCGATCTCTGCGCGCACGATGCGATAGTCGTCGCGCCAGCTATCCCAGTCCACCGTCGCTTTCTCGCCTAGCGTGTGCTTCGCCATTTGCGCGACGATGTACGGCTCGGAGCGCGCATCGGCGGACGCAGGCTCGGCCACGCCGCGCGACCCGTGAATGCAGCCGGTGCTGTCTTCCATCGACACGGCTTGCGGGCCGCTCGCCTGCGCATCGATCTCGATGCGGCTCAGGCACGGCAGGATATACGACTTCTTTGCATGCACGAGGTGACTGCGATTGAGTTTCGTCGCGACGTTGACGGTGAGCTTGAGATCGCGCCACGCCGGTTCGATGCGCAAGCGGTCCGGCACGGAACGCACGAGATTGCCGCCGAGATTGACGACCGCGTTCACCTTGCCGTCGAGCATCGCCTCGAACGCCTCGACGATATTCATGCCCTTCTCGCGCGGCGGCTCGAAGTGGAACTGGCTCGCGAGCTTG